>JBEKUI010000259.1:0-6411 GCA_049515175.1 Terriglobia bacterium | reverse complement strand
GCGCGCTGCTGGGAATCATCTGGATGCTCGCCGTATCGAACACGACGATCAACGTCGAATCGCTGATGGGCTCGATTATGGCGGTGGGGATCGCGGTGTCCAACTCCATCCTGCTGGTCAGCTTCGCCAATGACATCCGCGTGGAGCTCGGCATCTCGGCGATCGAGGCAGCCCTGGAGGCCGGCAAGACCCGCCTGCGCCCGGTGCTGATGACGGCGCTGGCGATGATCATCGGCATGGTGCCGATGGCTCTGGCGCTCGGCGAAGCGGGCGAGCAAAACGCCCCGCTGGGCCGCGCGGTCATCGGCGGTCTGGCCGTGGCCACGCTGGTCACGCTCTTTGTGGTTCCGGTGATCTATTCCTTGTTGCGCACCGGGCCGGTCACCAAGCACCTGCTCGAAGAGCGGTTCCTGGCGGAGGAGCGGGGCGAACAGCCGCTGGAATAGGAAACCTGACATGTCGGAAGGTCATTTCAAAACCCGGCCCGCGGCGGTGGCAGTCTACGTCGTCGGCGGTCTGCTCTTTTTCGCCTGCGTGGGGCTGGCTTACCACCTCTGGGCGGGCAAGCGGACCAGCCTCGCCCATGAGGAACAGGTGCGTGCCGCCCGGCTCGACGCCGGGCCTCGTGTGGCCGTGATCACGGTCGGCGAAGCGCCCCGCGAGCGCGTCATCACTCTGCTGGGCGAGGCGCGGCCCTTCGTGAGCGCCACACTCTATGCCAAGGTGAGCGGCTATCTGAAAGAGCTCCGCGTGGACAAGGGCGACCGCGTCCAGGCCGACCAGGTGCTGGCGGTCATCGAGTCGCCGGAACTTGACCATCAGCACCAGGCGGCGGTGGCCGAGGCCACGAACAAACGTCTGGATGCGGAGCGGGCCAAAACCCTGGTCAAGCGCGACATGATTTCGCAGCAGGAAGCCGACACCGCCGAGGCGGGGGCGCAGGTCGCGGAAGCCAACGTCCGCGCGTTCGCCTCGCAACAATCCTATGAGATCCTGCGCGCCCCCTTCGCCGGGACGGTGGTGGCGCGCTACGCGGATCCGGGAGCGCTGGTGCAGAATGCCGCCACTTCGCAGACCAGCGCCCTGCCCGTCGTCACCGTGGCGCAAACGGATCGCCTGCGCGTCTACGTCTACCCCGACCAGCGCGACGCCCATTCGATCCGCACCGGCGATCCCGCGGAAATCACGCCGCCGGAGCGCCCGGAACTGCATTTGCACGCCAGCGTCACGCGCACCAGCGGCCAGCTCGACGTGCACACCCGCACCCTGCTCACGGAAATCGATTTCGACAACGCCGCGAACGTTATCCTGCCGGGCAGCTTCGTGCAGGTCAGCTTGCGCATTCGCGAGCCGAATTCCGGCGGGCTGGTGATTCCGGCGGAAGCGCTGGTGATGCGCGGCAGGAAGGCCTTCGTCGTCGTGGTGCAACCGGACAATCGCATTGTGCACCGGCCGGTGGTCATCGGAGTGGATGAAGGGCCGCGTGTCAGAATTCTCTCCGGGATCGCGAAGGGCGAACGCCTGGCTCTCAACCTCGGCGACAGCGTGGTGGACGGCAGCCGTATTCAGCCTGTGCCGGCGGAGAACCGCTGATGGAGGCGAATGCCGCAATGCGTGGCGAGGAGAGAGTCACCGGTTTATCTGGCCTGGGAGGCTCTATGAAGGTCTGGGTGGTCTGCCTGGTGTTCGCCGCCATGGCTTGTCAGGGTGCGTGGAGCGCGGGAGCGCCCCACCGGCTGACCCTGGCGGAGTGTCTGGAGATTGCCGCGCAGAAACATCCCGACCTCATCGCGGCCCGGAGCTTGATCGATTCGGCGCGCGCGCAGGTGCGTGCGGCGCGCTCCGGCTACCGCCCGCATCTCGACTTGGGCACTTCCTACACCCGGCAGACTTACAACTATGTGCCCGCACCGGGCACGTCTCCGGGCCAGGCGAGCAGCCTCTACAACGGGCAAAGCATGTCGAACTCGCCGTACTACCTCGCCGGCCTGAATTTCTCGCAGACGGTTTACGATTTCGGCCAGACGCGCGGCGCCGTCAACCGCAGTGAGGCGGAGTTCGCTGCCGCCCAGCAGAATTTCACTCGCGTGCACGACGTCGTTTACTTGAGCGTGCGCGAAGCCTACTACAGCGTGCTCGCCGCGCAGGAGCTTTTGCAGGCGCGCAAGGACGCCGTGGATAATCAGACCAAGCACCTCGAGCAGGTCACGGCGTTCCACGACGTGGGCCGGCGGCCCAAGATTGACGTTACCAAGCAGCAAGTGACGCTGGCCAACGCCCAGGTGGATTACCGCCAGGCGCAGGAAAATCTCGACGTGGCGAAGGCGGCGCTGGCCACGGCCATGGGTCTCGCGCTCGAGCAGGCGCCCGAACCCGTCAACACCCTGGGAGAGATTCCCAATCCGGGTGCGCTCGACGAGCTGCTGGTGGCTGCCGAAAAGCACCGCCCCGACTTGGAAGGCCTTCGCGACCAGATCTTCGCCGCCCAAGCCGACGTCCTGATTGCCCGCAGCTACTTCCGGCCGAACATTTCCCTCGCCAGCTTCCTCAACTACCGCAACCTGCGTCTGCCGCTCATCTACAACTGGGGCATGGCCGGCCTGCTGGCGGAAAATCTGCTGGACGGAGGACTGAAGGACGCGCGGATGGCTTCGGCGCAAGCCGAGGAATCGGTGGCGCGCGCCAACCTCGCTTCGCTTCTCCTGAAAGTCCGCCAGGAAGTCTTTACGGATTACTCCGATCAAAAAGTGGCCCGCGACAAGATCGAGCTGAACCAGAAGGCGGTGGCCGAGGCGCGGGAAAACCTGGAGCTGGCGGAAGGCCGCTACGCCGCCGGCTACGGCAACATCATCGAACTCACCGACGCGCAACTGCTCCTCACCGACTCTCAGGTGCAGGAGATTGTCTCCCGCTACGATTACCAGATGGCCGCCGCCCGCCTCGACGTCGCCGTGGGCCGCACTCCCATGCCGTGACGCGCGCGGGTAGCTACGGCAATCCTGGCCATGGACCGAATGCCATGAACACAAATACTCGGTGCATACACAGCAAAACTTTGAGAGTGAGTGGGGCGCATACATACAAAGCAATGTATGCGCCACCCGCGGGTGTAAGGCTAATTGCGCTGGGGCGACTCCCTCGGTTAGGCTGCATATGGCCAGTGCGCCTACGAGCCGCAAAGATGATGTCCCCCTGCTCCGAGAATAGCCTGGCATGCAGGGCTGCCGACTTGGCCAAAGCAGAGTGAGAACAAAATGCACCTTGCGCCCATCGATGCACTCTTCGCGTTCTCGTGGCTCGACGCCCTGATGCACCAATACCCGACGCTCTACACTCTTACCGGATGGGGAATAGGAATGCTGAGCTATCACCAGGATGCCAAGCGCCACTATGTGGGGTGGGCTATCCTGTCGCAAATTCTCGCAATCGTTTGCTTAGTCGGCCTAGTCGTTCTTGGGTTCACTCACAGCTCTTGGCCCAATTTTGTGATCGCTCCCGCTCTGATTTGGCTGCACGTCCAATTCACGAAGCGCTGGTGGGCAAGGCCAGGAGCTTGGTGGTGACGCCGAACGGCGGCGGCAGCGGGCGGGTGGTGCATACTTTGTTTTGGATGTATGCGCCCATGGGGGAGCAACTAGCGCAGCCCTACGTCTTGAACTGCTCGTCGAGCTCCACCTGGTAGCCGCTGGCGAGGCGGTTGGTCTCGTTGGCCATGCCTACGACGGCCATCAGCTCGGCGAACATGGCGTCGCTCATGCCCGCCTTGCGCGCCGCGACGGTGTGAGAGGCGATGCAGTAGCCGCACTGGTTCGTGGCGCTGATCGCGACGTAGATCATCTCCTTCGCCAGCGGGTCGAGCGCGCCCGGCGCCATGATCTGCTTGACGCTTGCCCAGGTGCGGCGCAGCGTCGCGGGGTCGCGCGCGATCGCCTTCCAGAAATTGCTGATGCGATCCGTCTTTCGCGTCGCCTTGATGTCGTCATAGACCGCTCGCACTTCCGCGCTGGCGGCTTCGTATTCGATCAAACCCAGAGTGGCCATGTGAACTCCTTGTGAGGCGCAGGCTGCCAATCCCCTTCGAGCCGGGAGCACTTGGGATCGCAGCGTCTGAGTTTACTACGCGGAAGCGCGAAGCCACCGCCATGCGAGGCGCGCGGGTTTGAGTTAGAATCTGCCGCGCGCGAGTTCTGGCGCACTCCGTCGAGAGGTGAAATGGAATGACTGAGCGCAACCCGGGAGATCACGGCTCATCACGGCTCGACCGTCGGCGCTTTCTCGCTTCGAGCGCCCTGGGCGGGGCGGCGGCAGCGCTGGCTCGCGGTGTTCCCGCGGAGGGAGCGCCTTCATCCGGCGCAACGCGTTCCGAACTCGACGAGCTGACTGTGGCGGATCTTCAGGAGGGGATGAGGCGCGGGAAATTCACCGCCGCCTCGCTCACTGAAAAGTATCTGGCGCGCCTTCGCGCCATGGATAAGAGCGGCCCGGCCGTCAATTCCGTCATTGAACTCAATCCCGAAGCTCTGGCGATTGCCCGCGACCTCGACCGCGAACGCAAGGCCAAAGGGCCGCGCGGGCCGCTGCACGGCATTCCGGTGCTCATCAAGGACAACATCGCGACGCGCGACCACATGATGACCACCGCCGGTTCGTTGGCGCTGGTGGGAGCCGTGCCGCCCAAAGAAGCCTTCGTCGCCCGTCGGCTGCGCGAAGCGGGTGCGGTGATTCTCGGCAAGACCAATCTGAGCGAATGGGCGAACTGGCGGTCGACGCGTTCGACCAGCGGTTGGAGCGGGCGCGGCGGCTTGACGCGCAATCCTTACGCCCTCGATCGCAACCCTTGTGGTTCGAGTTCGGGTTCGGGCGCGGCCGTTGCTGCCAATCTCTGCGGCGCGGCCGTCGGCACCGAAACCGACGGCTCCATCGTCTGCCCCTCGGCGGTGAACGGTATCGTGGGCATCAAGCCCACGCTCGGCCTGGTCAGCCGCGCCGGAATCATTCCCATCGCCCACAGCCAGGATACCGCCGGGCCCATGACGCGCACGATGGCGGACACCGTGCTTCTGCTGGCGGCGCTGGCCGGCGCCGACGCTGACGACAATGCCACCGCGGCGTGTGCCGGCAAAGCGCTGGCTGATTACACTCCGTTCCTCAACCCCAAGGGGCTCGCGGGCGCGCGCCTGGGCGTGGTGCGCAAATACTGCGGCTTCGACCCGGCGGTGGACCGCTTGTTGGAGGCGGCCCTCGCCGAGATGAAGCGCCAGGGCGCTGAGATCGTCGATCCCGCCGACTTCGATTCCATCGGCAAATTCGATGACACGGAACAACTGGTTCTGCAATACGAGTTTAAGGCTGACCTGAACGCCTACCTCGCCGGGCTCGGCCCCGGCGCTCCGGTCCACTCGCTGGCGGAGCTCATCGCCTACAACGAGAAGCATCGGGAAAAGGAGATGCCGTACTTCGGTCAGGAACTGTTCGTGAAATCGGAAGCGCGCGGACCGCTCACGAGCAAGGAATATCTGGAGGCGCTGGAGAAGAATCACCGCCTGACGCGGACCGAGGGCATTGACGCCGTGATGGACAAGCTCCGCCTCGACGCGCTCGTCGCTCCCACGGGCGGCCCGGCGTGGACCACTGACCTCGTAAACGGCGACCACGGCACGGGCGGCAGCTCCAGCGCCGCGGCTGTGGCCGGCTACCCCAACATCAACGTGCCCATGGGATTCGTCTTCGGCCTTCCGGTGGGCCTCTCGTTCTTTGGGCGCGCCTGGAGCGAGCCAGTGCTCATCAAGCTCGCCTACTCCTTCGAGCAGGCCACGCGCCACCGCCGCCCGCCGCAGTTCCTGCCCACGGCGCGCCTGACGGGTTGAGATGCGGTGAGGTGAATTCGGGATTGTTCAGCGCGGACCTCGCTTTTGAGGTCTGCGGCGGTTACCTGAGCGAACCGCGGACCTGGCCGTCAGGTCCGCGCTATTCGCGTGAACGTCGCGGCCGGCGGCAAATCCAGCCTTCCCCCTAATGCCCTGCGGGAGTTTGTGGAGTGCCTTCCTGAGGAAAGCGGATCATCCCTCTGCCGTGGTCGGATCGATGACCGACTTGATTTCCGCAATCTGGTTGGCAGGAAATCCTCCCTGCCGGGAATGCTCTCGAATCATCGCTTCGTTCGGTGCGATGTAGATGCAATAGATCTTGTTTCCGGTCACGTAGCTCTCCACCCACTGAATCTGGGGCCCGAGCGTGTTGAGCACACTGCATGATTTTTTCGAAATCGCGTGGAGTTCTTGCCGCGAGAGCTGGCCCGCGCCAGCGATCTCGCGCTCGACGACGTACTTGGGCATTGGATGCCTCCCTGATTTTCTTGGGTTAAGCCCTTCTCGAGGTGGAGGTGCCTCCACCAGGAGCAATCTTAGCACG
>JBEKUI010000258.1:0-6413 GCA_049515175.1 Terriglobia bacterium | reverse complement strand
GGCGTGGGGATTGTCAGCCGGACGCGCAGATTCACGACCTCCAGCGCACGTCCGCCGTGGGCGTAGCCATACGCCTTCTCGTGGGCGCGATCGAAGTGGGCAGGGAAGTCGTCGGCGAATGGCACTGTCAACTCGTAGGCTTGTCCCTGGTAGCGAACGTCGAGTTGCCAGTCGGCGCTCGCTCGTGTGGCAGCAAAATGCTCCTCGCGGAGTCCTCTCCGCGCCTTCGCCTCGAGGTGCTGCATTTCTCTCCGGAGCATCCGAAGAAACTCCGAGAACTCCCGCCGGTTTCCGTTCGCACGACCCGGAACGATCCGCAGGATGGAGCGCGAGACGTCCTTGACGATGTCGGAAATCAGAATGCCCAGCGCTGAGAATGCTCCTGGGTGGGGCGGCACAATCACCCGCGCGAGAGCCAGTGCGCGCGCCAAATCGGCGGCGTGCAATCCTCCCGCGCCGCCGAAACAGATCAGGGAGAAGTCGCGTGGGTCGTAACCGCGCTCGACCGAGATCACGCGCAGAGCGCGTTCCATGTTGGCGTTGGCCACCGCAACGATCCCCTGGGCGAGCGCGAGGCGAGATTTGAACCGCGGCCCCGCACCTTTGAGAAGTGCCCCGAAGGCCTTTTCACTCGCATTCAAATCGAGGGGGTAAGTTCCGCCCAGAAAGTGTGCTGGGTCGAGCCGGCCCAGCACAAGATTCGCGTCCGTCACGGTGGGGCGATTGCCGCCGCGACGATAGCACGCCGGGCCGGGCAAGGCGCCGGCGCTTTCAGGCCCGACGCGCAGCGCGCCGCCAGGATCGAGGCGGGCGAGCGAACCCCCGCCCGCGCCCACTGAGTGAACGTCCAGTACCGGCACGGCCACGGGCAGGCCGGCGAGAGTTGTTTCGCTCGTCGTGCGCGGCTGGCCATCGATCAGGCAAACGTCGGTCGAGGTGCCGCCCATATCGAAGCTGATGGCGCGCGCGACTCCCAGGTGCCGGGCGAGCCAGGCGGCCGCCACGACGCCGCCCGCCGGGCCGGAGAGAATCGTGCGCACGGGCTCGCGTGCGGCCCGCTCGGCGGTCGTGATGCCGCCGCTCGATTGCATCACATAGACGCGGCCGCCGTGAGGGTGGGAGAATCTTCCGCGCTTCCCCACCATGCGGCGGAGATCCCCCAGGTACATGCTCATCTTGGGCACGAGGTAGGCGTTGATCGCCACGCTGGAGAGGCGTTCGTATTCGCGGAACTGGGGAAGAATTTCGTGGGAGACGGAAATGGGGATTCCGAGGTCGCGAAGGGCGCGGAGCACCTGGCGCTCATTCGAGGGATTCGCAAAAGAGAAGAGAAAGCAGAGGGCGACGGACTCCGCCCTCGCCCGCTTCAATTCTCGCTTCAGCCGCCGCAGTTCGACGGAAGATGGCCGTTCCAGAATCGTGCCATTCGCGGCGGTGCGCTCGCGCACGCCCCAGCGCAGAGCGCGGGGGACGAGAGGCGGCTCCCGTTGGACGTTTAAATCGTAGAGTCGTGGCCGGTTCTGGCGGCCGATTTCGATCAAATCTTCGAAGCCTGCGGTCGTCACGAGCGCCACACGCGCGCCGCGGCGCTCGAGCAGGCTATTCGTGCCCATCGTCGTTCCATGGATGACTTCGAGCTCCGTCGGTTGCCGCCCGTCGAGCATCTGGAAAATGCCATCGACGATAGCGCGAGCGACATTCTCCGGAGTGGAGAAAACTTTGAGGATTGTGATTTCCCCATTCTTGACGGTCACACAATCGGTGAACGTCCCGCCGGTATCAACTCCGATCCGCATGGAGTAATTTCCAGGCCGCGGGCCTCGGACCCGCAGTGAGCGGTCATTGTAACGGAATTTGAGCGAGAAATAGTGCCGGGTGAGACGGGCGCTACGATCCCAGCGGGAACGAGGCGTGGCCCGTGAGCGGGATGCCGGCGCGCTCACCGGCCGCCAGCTTGTAGTAACCCGCTGCGGCAATCATCGCGGCGTTGTCCGTGGACAGTTCCAGGGAAGGGAAGAAGACTCCCATTGCGTGGGCTCTTGCAGCTTCGTTGAAGCGGGCGCGCAAGAGCGAATTGCAGGCCACACCGCCGGAGACGAGAATCGTCGCGACGCCGGCGTTCTCGGCGGCAGCCATGCTGCGTGCCACCAGGTCCACCACCACGGCGCGCTGGAAGCTGGCAACAAGATCGAGCGTGGCCGGTGAGCAGTGGGCGCGGAGTTCCTCCGCGGTCACGCGGCCAGAAACGGTCTTGCGCCAGGCGCGGCGCGCCTCAGCTTCAGCGGCCAGGTTGGTCCCCCGCACGCGGTAGAGCACTGCGGTCTTGAGGCCGGAGAAGCTGAAGTCGAACGGATTGCCCTTCATTTTGATGCGCCCGAAATCGACCGCCTTGGGATCGCCGAAGCTCGAGAGCTGGTCGATGACCGGGCCACCCGGGTAGCCGAGCGCGAGGAGCTTGGCGACTTTGTCAAAGGCCTCGCCGGCGGCGTCGTCGCGCGTCCGGCCGAGCGGCTGGTAGCGGAACGTCGTGCGGCCGTCGTGATCCTCAGCCTCCACCCGGAAGAGGCTGGTGTGGCCGCCGGAGACAACCAGCGTCACCGCGGGCAGCTTCGCTTCTTCCGCCGTCGTGCCGACAGCGCGCGCCCGCTTGTTTTCGAGCAGCACGGCGTGAATGTGACCTTCCAGGTGATTAACGCCGACCAGCGGCTTGCCGAGCGAGAGCGCCAGAGCTTTGCCGTAAACCAGTCCCACGAGGAGTGAACCGATCAGACCGGGGCCTTCAGTCACGGCGAGCCCATCAACCGCTTCCAGCCGAATCTGGGCGCGGGCCAGCGCTTCATCCACAACCAGATTGATCTTGCGCAGGTGCTCGCGGGAAGCAAGTTCAGGGACTACGCCACCATACTTCTCATGGGTAAGGACCTGCGAGGCGACAACGTTGGACAGGATCCGCTCGCCATCAGCAACCACCGCCGCGGCCGTCTCATCACAACTGGACTCGATTCCTAAAATGAGCATCTTCCCCTTGCCTCTCGAATCATGTTAGCACGACCGTACGGGATGGACGGCAGACGGCAGAAGGCAGAAGACAATGACCATTCGGTAATGTTGTTCAGACTACGCCTAATGTTTTTCGTGCCCATCCGGACCGGCTGGGAACAGGCTGTTAAGCCATTTAGCCTGCGATCCGCTGCGCTTCTCCTTTGACGGCGCTTTACTGGCAGCGATACACTGGCCCTCTGGAGTCTGGAGCAATTCGACCGACCTGAGGGAATTATGAAGATTCGCAAAGCAGTTCTTCCTGTTGCGGGGCTGGGGACACGGTTCTTGCCGGCCACCAAGGCTCAGCCCAAGGAGATGCTGCCGATCGTTGACAAGCCTCTGGTGCAGTATGCCGTCGAGGAGGTGGCCGCCTCGGGCATTCCGCTTGTGATCTTCGTGACCGGGCGCGGGAAAAAGGCCATCGAGGACCACTTCGACGTTTCTCTGGAGCTTGAACACGAGCTGGCCGGCCGGAACAAAGAGGATTTGCGGGCGCAAATGCGGTCGATCTCCAAACTCCTTCAGGTCACCTACGTCCGCCAACAACTGCCGAAAGGGCTGGGGCATGCCATCCTGATATCGCGGGAACTGGTCGGTGACGAGCCGTTTGCCGTGGTCCTGTCCGATGACATTATCGACAGCCGCGTGCCATGCCTGAAGCAGATGATGGCCGTCGCTGAGCACTATGGCGCAAGCGTCGTGGCCATGCAGCGCGTGCCGCGGCAAGCGGTTTCGAGTTACGGAATTATCCGCGGCAAGGCGGTTTCCGGCGGCCGCTGGGACGGGAGACTTTTCCGGATTGAGGACATGGTCGAGAAGCCCGCTCCCGAGAGTGCACCCTCCAACCTCGCCATTATCGGGCGTTACATTCTGACTCCCGGGATCTTCCGCGCGCTCGACGCCACGCGGCCGGGTGCCGGCGGCGAGATTCAGCTCACCGACGGCATTCGGCGGCTGCTCAAGAGTGAACCCGTCTATGGCTATCTTTTTGAAGGGACTCGGCACGACGCGGGCGACAAGCTGGGGTTCTTGCAAGCCACCGTGGAGATGGCGCTTAAGCGCCCGGACCTTTCCAAACCGTTTCGCCGCTATTTGAAGTCGCTGAAGCTCTGAGGCGTTGGGCTAGAATCGCGCGGGAAATTCACGCTATTTTTTCTCCGCTGCCGGCTTGCTGGGCGCAGGGTCGGGACTCTTCTTGGCTTCGGCAGAGGGCTCACTCTTGGCAGAGGATGAGTTTGTTGACGCGGTCGAAGATGATTTCCGGGGGTAGTCGGTGACGTACCAGCCGCTGCCCTTGAACTGGATGGCGGAGGAGGAGACCAGGCGCTCGAGCCGGCCCCCGCATTTCTCGCACTTTTCGAGCGGCGCATCCGAAAACTTCTGGATCTTCTCAATCGTCACGCCACACTTCCCACACTGGTACTCGTAAAGCGGCAAATCCATTCCTCCGGCAGGGAACCCTATTCCATTATAGCACCGCCGAAAATCCACGGTCAAAAGCCCGGACGCTTTTGGGCGTTGCCGCTGGGAGAGTGAGTTGATAAACTGTGACCGAACATGTCCATCTTCATTTGTGCAGAGAGTAGGTTATGACCCCAGCAGCCAAGCCGGCAGGAATGCTTTTCCTCGTGGGCACGCCGATCGGCAACCTGGAAGATATTACTTTTCGCGCCCTGCGCACGCTCAAGGAAGCAGACTTGATTGCCTGCGAGGACACGCGGCGGACGCAGCGACTCTTGAACCACTATTCCA
Organism: Terriglobia bacterium; assembly: GCA_049515175.1. Lineage (GTDB taxonomy): Bacteria > Acidobacteriota > Terriglobia > UBA7540 > UBA7540 > JACQNR01. The sequence continues at coordinate 1,619 of JBEKUI010000258.1, read as the reverse complement.
TCAAGACTCCGACCATCAGTTATCATGAACACAACGAACTGACCCGTGCCCCCGAGCTCGTGCTGCAGCTCGAGGAGGGAAGTCACATCGCCCTGGTTTCAGACGCGGGAATGCCGGTGATTTCCGACCCGGGCCACCGCCTGGTCTCTCTGGCCATTCGGCATAATATCCCCGTTGTTCCCATACCCGGCGCGTCGGCGATTGTGGCGGCACTCTCCGCGGCGGGCCTGCCCGTGGACAAGTTTCGTTTCCTCGGTTTCTTGCCCAGCAAGAAAGGGCAGCGGCGCAAGGCGCTCGAGGAGATGAAGGGTGTAAGCAAGACGCTGGTCTTCTACGAAGCGCCCCATCGATTAGTGGACATGCTCGCCGACCTGCGAGATGTGCTGGGCGACCCACCGGTCGTCGTGGCCCGCGAAGTGACGAAGGTGCACGAGGAGTTTCTGCGCGGAACGGCCTCCGAAGTTCTGAGCCGGTTGAAGAAGAAGCCAGTGAAGGGCGAGGTTACTGTCCTTGCCGCGCCGCAATTGGCGACTCTTCCCGTGGCTACCTCGGGATCTACAATTCGCGAGGAAGTAACACAAGTCATGGCGGCTGAAGGCCTCGATGAGCGCGCCGCCCTCAAAGCTGTCGCCCGGAAGCGCGGCATCTCTCGCAGCGAAGCGTACCGTCAATTGCAGGGGGAAAAGAAAGGGGGCTAGTGCCTGATCCTCAGGCCCCAGTTCCGGCACTCAGGCCGTCTCCGCCGTGTAGGTGGAGAGAGTGGCGCCCACGAAACGAATACTCACGCGATTGAACTCCCCCTCATTTTGGACTCGAACCACCGCAGCTTCGGCGAAGAAGTCCGTTGGGCCTTCCCCGGGCCGTAAAGGGCCGCGCCCGGGAAGAACGACCGTGAGGCGCGCAAGCTCCGCCAGGTTTCTTCTCGTGAGCACTGAGAGGCCCCGCCGGCTGACCTCCACGGCCTCCGTGAATTCTTCAAAAGACTCGCCCTGGGCATCGACCCCGCGAATCTGAACGGGAACGGCGGAATGAATTCTGTGCTGGGCTCTCTGTTCCAAAGGCTTCACTCCTTCGCTACGGCTCAGTAGGTCACGACTTCGGGCGGAACCGGGGCGTGGGCGGCTTGCCCTGCAAAGAACGCATCCACGCGCTCCAGAACTTCCCGCACCTCACGGGCGCTCTGCACGCTGCGGCGTAATTCCGCGCCGTTGCGTACGCCGTGCGTGAACCAGCTCGCAAACTGCTTCATCTTGCCAATCGCTCCCGGCGTTTCTTCTTCCGCCAGCATGGTGTAGTAAGTGCGAATTAGCTGGTAGCGGTCCGCCGCCGTGGGTTCTGCATAAGTTCCCTGCCGGAAGTACTCCTCCATCTGGCGGAATATCCAGGGATTGGTGGCGGCGGCGCGGCCAATCATGACGGCGTCGCATCCCGTCTGTGCGTGCAACGCTTCCGCGTCGCGCGGAGTCATGACGTCGCCGTTGCCGATGACGGGAATGCGCACGGCCTGTTTGACCTCGCCAATGATCTGCCAGTCGGCGCGGCCGCTGAAGCCCTGCAACCGCGTGCGGGGGTGAACCGCAATCGCCTCAACCCCGGCCGATTCCGCCAGGCGCGCCACG
>JBEKUI010000257.1:0-6431 GCA_049515175.1 Terriglobia bacterium | reverse complement strand
TGCGCAGGTGGTCGGCGGCGCGGCGCAGGCGGCCCACCACGCGATCCCGCCCGAGCAGCGCCATCACCTCAAACAATCCCGGGGCTACGGCTTGACCCGTCAGGGCCACACGCGTGGCGTTGATCAGCAGGCCTGCCTTGACGCCGCTCTCTTCCGCCAGGCCGCGCAAAGCCTTCTCAGTTTCCTGAACGCCGAAGGGTTCAGCGAGAGCCAACCGCTCAGCGAGCGCCCCCAGCAACGCGGACAGGGAAGCGTCTTTCCAGAATTTCTTTACCGCCTCGGGCTCATAGGGAAACTCATCGGAGAAGAACGCACGGAACGCGGCCGAGAAATCCTTCACCGTGCGCGAGCGCGATTGCAGCAGTTGGACCGCGGCCGTGAGGCGTTGGAATTGTTCATTCTGATTTCTGACTTCCGACTCCTGACTCCTCGCTTTACCGAGCACTCCCGCACTCTGCAATTCCTCTTCGACAAGCGGCATCAATCGTTCGAGGGGCAGGGCGCGCAGGTATTCACTGTTCATCCACGCAAGTTTCTCCGGGTCGAAGACGGCATTGGATCTGGAGACGGCGGTCAGCTCAAACGTTTTGGTCATCTCGTCAAGCGATACGATTTCCTTGCCGCCGGGAGGCGTCCAGCCAAGCAACGCGAGAAAATTGACCAGCGCTTCCGGCAGGATGCCCTGGTCGCGGTAGGCCTCGACGGAGGTGGCGCCGTGGCGCTTCGAGAGGCGCTGCTTGTCGGGCCCGAGAATGAGCGGCAGGTGCGCGAACGCGGGCGTCGCAGCGCCGAACGCCTGGTACATCAGGATCTGCTTGGGAGTGTTCGAGATGTGGTCGGCGCCCCGCACGACGTGCGTCACGCGCATCTCGAGATCATCGGCGACCACGCCGAGATGATAAGTGGGATGACCGTCGGAGCGCAGCAGAACGAAGTCTTCGATGTCGCTGTTTTGGACTTCGATGTGGCCGAAGACCTGGTCGTCGAAGCTTGTCTTGCCCGACTCGGGGACGCGAAAGCGCACGGCGTGGGGGTGGCCGGCGGCGCGGCGCTGCTGGCGCTGCTCCGCTGCGAGGCCGCGGCACGCGCCGTCGTATTTCCAGGCGCGGCGCTCGGCTTCGGCGCGGGCGCGCCGGGCCTGGAGTTCCTCCACCGTGCAGAAGCAGGGGTAGGCGTGCCCCAGACGTTCCATCTCCGCCGCCATCTCGCAGTAGCGATCGATTCGTTCCGACTGATAAAACGGGCCTTCGTCCCAAGAGAGGCCCAGCCACTCCATGCTGCGCAGGATGGCGGTGGTGAGTTCTGGCTTCGAGCGGTCGACGTCAGTGTCTTCGATACGCAGAATGAAAATACCCCCGTGGTGTCGCGCAAAGAGCCAGTTGTAGAGCGCTGTGCGCGCCCCGCCGACATGCAGGTAGCCGGTCGGGGAAGGGGCAAACCGAACTCGAACTTGGGGCATCTTCCAACTCTCTTTGGGCACAGCGACGTTTCGGATGAACCGGCGCAGCCGATGCGAGACGGTTGGCCAGACGCCCGTGTCCCCGGCAAGACCCGGCGCACTGTCCCGACTAGCCATCGTAAGGCATATCTCTTGTCCAGGTAAAGGTGGGCGGGACAGGAGGGACGAGATGCAATTCGCGCCGGGCGGCAGCCAGCGATAGCCTGCCGCCCAGCGAGCAGCGCCGCGACGCGATTGGAGGCGGGACCAGGGATGGCGCTGGACCGCCTTCCCACTCTTATTCGACAGAGGGGCTCGGGAGCTTGAGCGGTATTTGGGATTGCAGACCTCTTTCCAGCAGGCCGTCCGTTTTCACCAAGCTTGGCGGGCGTGATCAACGCCGTTTTGGGGTTGCGGCGGTCCGCGTGTTCTCGTTCCCGCTTATAGTAACCATAATCATAATTTATAAAACCTTCTCTTATCTCTCCTACAAATTCAATTTTCTTGACCCCCTCCTCTCTCTCTTCTATGTTGACAGCGCTGGTTCCAGGGCCAGCTCAAAAGCAGGGGAATAGATCACAGACTGGCTTCGAGGCAGAAGGAGGCGAGCGAAGCGATGGTGTATCCACGAAAGATCTGTGGGGTCATAGCAGTAATGGGTCTGATTTGGACGGGGCCGCGTTTCTGAGGGCCGAAGACAAAGCGACAAGTGCGGCCGCTGCCGGGGCGGAAGATCTGGCGCGTAAACTGGAAGATATGCAGGAGCAGATTAACCGGCTGCAGGCGGAACTGGCGGCCGCCAAACAGCAGATGGCAGGGGCTCCGGCAGTGAAGGCGGCCGCCGCTGCACCGGAAACGGCCCCGCCAGCCGAGGCGACAAGCGCCGTGGCGAGTGCCCCTGCCGTCAACGCCACGGCAGTTGCCGAGAAGCCCGGGACTCTTCAATCCGTGCTAGGGAATACGACGCTGAGTGGATTTGTGGACGGCTACTACGGCTTCAACTTCAATCATCCGCAGAATCGCACTTCCAATTTCCGAGCCTTCGACGGGCCCGCCAATCAGTTCTCACTCAACATGGTGGAGTTGATGGCCGAGAAGACGCCGGACGCGGCCAACAGCCGGCTGGGATACCGAGTCGCGCTGGGCTTCGGGAATGCCATGAACGTTGTGAACAGCACCGACGCCGCGGGGCTGGGATTTGCCCAGTACCTCAAGGAGGCCTACTTCTCCTACTTGGCGCCGGTGGGAAATAACGGGCTGCAACTGGATTTTGGGAAATTCGTGACGCCGCATGGCGCGGAAGTCATCGAGACCAAAGACAACTGGAATTACTCGCGGGGTCTATTGTTTGCCTACGCCATTCCCTATTTCCACTTTGGCCTGCGCTCCAAATACACCTTCAACAGCAAGTATGCCTTGAGCGCATTCGTAGTGAACGGCTGGAACAACATCGTGGACAACAACACGGGAAAGACCTACGGCGTCACCTTCAACTGGAATCCCAATAAGAAGTTCGGCCTGGCGCAGGGCTACATGGCAGGGCCGGAACAAACAGGAATCAACGGCAATTGGCGGCAACTGAGCGACACCGTGGTGACCATCGCGCCGACCGACAAGCTCAGCTTCATCCTGAACTACGACTACGGGCGGGGCGACCGGATGGCGGGCGTAGTGAACCCGGTGTACTGGACGGGAGTCGCGGGCTATGTCCGCTATGCCTTCAACGGGCGCGACGCCTTCGCGGTGCGCTACGAATGGCTGGACGATCCGCAAGGCTTCACGACCGGGACCGCGCAACAGTTGAAGGAAATTACGGGGACGTTCGAGCGCCGCGTCGCCCAGCATCTGCTCACGCGGCTGGAGTATCGCCACGACTACTCCAATCAACCCACGTTTGTCGAGGGCCTCCGGCCGGTGGGAACGCAAGACACCGTGGCGGCCGGGCTGGTCTACATGTTCGACACGCGCGAATAGCGCGCGCATTGAGCTCATCCCCAACAACCAAGGAGAGTGCAATGGCTGCGAATCGACAGCAGGGAAGCTACCTGGCGGTGTTCCTTATCGCCTTCACCGTCTTGCCCGCCGGACTCTTGGCGTGGTCAAGCCATCCCATCATTGGGGTGATTCTGACGCTCTGCGGAATTGCCCTGATGATCCATTCCCTCGTGGGCTTCTATCGCATCAAGCAACTGGAGTTCGGGGAGGGAAGCTGAGCAGGGAATGGGGACGTGTCGCCCCGGCCGGAAGCTGGCCGGGGGCGGGAGAACCGGGCCGGTCCGCGCGGCGCGGCTCGCCGCGGCAAGAAAGCAAAGAGAGGGATTGGAAATGAAAATCATGGGCTTGTTGGCAGCAGTTCTGGGCTGGCTGATTCCGGTGGCGGGTCTGGCGTGGACGACCTCTTCGGCCGCACGCCTGACCTTGTGCCTAGTGGGGTTAGGGATGTGTTCGGTAGGCATCCTGGGATTCCTCAATGGGGCCCACCTGAAGCACGCCCTGTGGAAACGCTAAAACCTTTGCGACAAGGAGGGTCGTCAATGCGATTGTGTATCAAGTTAGGCAGGCGTTTGTGGGTCCCTGCCATCCTTCTGACTGTGGTGTGCGGGCCGGGGGGCTGGGCACAAAGTCAATCACCCCCCGCGGCCAGCGCCCAAGCCGCGCCCGCGCCAAAATTAGACGCGCCCGTAACGGTGGGCGAGGCGAGCCCACCCTCGGCTGAGGAACTCGCCAAGGGCGATCCCGGGGGCAGCATGACCGGGACGGTCAACGACATCGCCGTCGCGGACGCCAAGAAGGGTCTGACGCTGGGTGACGCGGTCAATCAGATCGGCCAGAACAAGGTCGCCATCAACTTCGTCTGGACCCTCATTGCCGGCTTCCTGGTGATGTTCATGCAGGCCGGCTTTGCGCTGGTGGAGACTGGCCTCTGCCGGGCCAAGAACGCCAACCACACTATGATGATGAACTTCATGGTGTACGGCTTCGGGCTGTTTGCCTATTGGGTGTGCGGCTTTGCCGTCCAAATGGGAGGCGTGGGCGCGATGGCCAATCTTGGCGGCACGGCCCCACTGAGCTCGGAGTTCACGGTGAATTTTCTGGGGAAGACTTGGGGTCTTTTCGGCACCCACGGCTTCTTTCTGACCCAGGGCGGGACCTACGACGTGGGGGTGATGGTCCTGTTCCTCTTCCAGATGGTGTTCATGGATACAGCCGCCACTATCGTCACGGGTTCCTGCGCCGAGCGATGGAAATTCGCGGCGTTTGCAATCTCTTCCGTGTTCCTGGCGGCGATTACCTATCCGCTCTTCGCCAACTGGGCGTGGGGCGGCGGATGGCTGTCGCAACTGGGGGCCAATTTTGGGTTGGGACATGGCTATTGCGATTTCGCCGGGTCTGGGGTGGTGCACGCCGTGGGCGGACTCACGGCGCTGGCGGTCGCGATGATTATCGGCCCGCGCCTGGGTAAATACAGCCGTGACGGCTCACCCAATGCCATCCCAGGCCACGACATCGTTCTGGTGCTGGCGGGATGCTTCATCCTGGCCTTTGGATGGTTCGGGTTTAACCCCGGCAGCACGTTGGGCGCTTCCGGGAACGGCGCGCTGCGCATCGGCTCGATTGCCGTCAACACCATGCTGGCGGGCAGTACGGGCTCGTTTGGAGCCCTCATCTATATGTGGATCCGCTACGGAAAGCCCGACGCTTCGATGAGTGGAAACGGGCTGCTGGCAGGCCTGGTGGCTATCACCGCTCCGAGCGGTTTCGTCAATACCATCGGGGCGGCGATCATCGGCTTGGTGGCGGGTGTGCTGGTCTGCCTGAGTGTGGAGTTCTTCGACCGCGTGGCCAGGGTGGACGATCCAGTCGGCGCCATCTCGGTGCACGGTATCAATGGTCTTTGGGGCGTCATCTCGGTGGGCCTGTTCGCGGACGGCTCATCGAACTATGGCGGAGCTTGGAACGGTGTTTCTGGCTCGGTGCGCGGGCTCTTCTACGGTGATCCAGGACAGCTCATCGCCCAATTGATTGGGGTTGTCACGCTCCTCGGGTTCGTCTTCTCGTTGTCGTACGTGTTCAACCTGTTCGTGGACTTTGCGGTGGGGCAGCGTGTTAGCGCGGAGAGCGAACTCGAGGGGTTGGATATTCCGGAGATGGGCGCGCTCGGCTATCCCGAGTTCGTCTTGAAGGTGCACCGCGATCAGGCTCTCATCGGCGGGATCGGCGTGGCGGTCAAGGCGTCAACCTAAAGGAAAACAGGGGAGGTTTACTTTGGCGACTGCGATTCTTCCTTTGACTCTGGATGTTGAGGGGGCCCGGGCTGAGAGCCGGGCCTCCGCGATGGTTCCCCGCGGAACGGCCGCTCTCAGCGCGGAAGCGAGGCAGGCCTTCGGCGCGGGGATGGAATTGCTTGGTGTCGGCGAGCCTTGCGAGGCCCTCCAAAAGCTGGAGGAGGCCGTCGCCTGCGCGCCGCATTATTCCGACGGCTACGTGGGGCTGGGCATCGCTTATGCGATGACCAGCCAAGTGTATCCCGCCCTTGACAGTTTCGAGCGGGCGGCGGAACTTGACCCCACGAACTTCTATGCGCATTTCAAGCTGGCTCAGTTCCACTTCAAGCTGCGCATCCCCGACAAGGGCTACGAAGCGGCGGGGCGCGCCCTGAATTGCGCCACGACACTCGAAGAGAAACGGCTGGTCGCGCAAATCTTGAAGGAAGAGCGTGGGCGCGAGGCTGGCGGAGTGCGCCGGCCGTCATGGAGCAGGCCGTATTCAAAGTTTTGGCTGCGGGTCGGCTGGGCACTCTTCCTGATTGCGTGCCTGGCCCTGATTCTCCGCCTCAGATGACGCGCCGCGGTACGGAGGAGGGCAGGTGCGAACGGGGGTTAGAGGGAGGTTTCAGGAGATGACGCTGAATGTACTCAAGCAACACCGCGCGGCGCTGGCGGGCACTCTCGTCGTTGCCGTCCTCCTGGTGGGAGTCTTTCGCGCTCCGTTG
>JBEKUI010000256.1:0-6469 GCA_049515175.1 Terriglobia bacterium | reverse complement strand
CGCCAAGATCCGCGCCGACAAGAAGCTCAGCGAGCTGCCCGTAGTGCTGGTCACGGCGCTCGGCTCGCAGAATGACCGCGAATACGGCATCGAGGTCGGCGCCAACGCTTACATCGTCAAGAGCGATTTCGATCAGAGCAACCTGCTCGAGATCGTACGCAGACTCCTGTGAATCGACGACCGGAGGAACATCGGTGATCAACGTTCTCGTAGTCGAGGACTCGCGGGTGATCCGCGACTACCTGGTGTACGTCCTCGAAACCGATCCGAACATCCGGGTCATCGGCACCGCCGACAGCGGAGAAGCGGCGCTCGAGTTCCTGCGCGAGCGCCGACCCGACGCGATCCTCATGGATATCCATCTGCCGGGGATCGACGGTTTCGAGACGACCCGGCGCATCATGTCCTCGAATCCACTGCCCATCGTCGTGTGCACGGCCAGCACACACTTCAGCGAAATGCACACCGCCATGCGCTCTCTGGAGGCGGGCGCGCTTGCCGTATTGAAGAAACCCACGGGCCCGGCCGGCCCGGATGCCGAAGTCGAATCCGCCGCGATCATCAACACCCTCAAGCTGATGTCCGAGGTCAAGGTGGTGCGGCGGTGGAACCAAACCGCAACTGCCGCAAGGCAGGTGGCCTCAGCCGTTGCCGGGCCCACGCCGGGCGATGCCGTTAGCCATGATGCGGACATCGTTGCAATCGGGGCTTCCACCGGAGGCCCGCAAGTTATCTTGCAGATATTGTCCGGTCTATCGACCGCCTTCCCGGCGCCGATCCTCGTGGTCCAGCACATCTCTGCCGGTTTCACCGTCGGTTTCGCCGAGTGGCTCGCCGCGGCTTCAGGTTTGCGGGTGCAAGTGGCGCAGGGCGGGGAGACCCCACTCTCCGGTCACGTCTACGTGGCTCCCGACGATCAGCACTTGCGCATCGGTCTGCGGGGCGAGCTCGAAACGACCCGGGATGCACCGCACAACGGCCTGCGGCCGTCGGTGGGGGTCCTGTTCCGCTCGGTGGCCGAGCGCTTCGGCCGCCGGGCCATCGGCGTGCTCCTGACCGGCATGGGCCGGGACGGGGCCGAGGAACTCAAGCTCATGGCCGAGCAGGGTGCGCTCACCGTCGCGCAGGACGAGGAGAGCTGCGTGGTCTTCGGCATGCCGGCCGAAGCGGTAAGGCTGGGTGCAGCGAGATTCGTGTTTCCGCCGCACAAGATTGCCGAGCTCTTGACCATCGCCGTTGGGCGCGGCGTGAGCAAGGGGGGGATCGATGGCTGACACTCCGGAAACGAAGCAGAAGGTAGCGAAGATCCTGGTGGTCGAGGACAGTCCCACGCAGCTCGAGGAGCTGCGGTTCCTCCTCGAGGAGTCGGGCTTCTCGGTCGTCGCCACGACCAACGGCAAGGAAGCGCTCGCGGCTGCCAAGGCGAACGCGATCGACCTGGTGATCTCGGATATTGTGATGCCCGAGATGGACGGCTATGCGCTCTGCAAGGCACTGCGCGCAGACGAGACGCTCCGGCACCTGCCGGTGATCCTGCTCACCTCACTCGCCGACCCGCGGGACGTGATCCGGGGGCTCGAATCAGGAGCCAACAACTTCATCTGCAAGCCCTACAACGATCGGGCGCTGCTCGCGCGCGTACACAACGTCCTTGCAAACCAGGAGATACGCAAGGCCTCGCTCAGCGAGATGGGGATCAGCATCCTTTTTTCCGGGCAACGGTTCTTCATCACCGCCGACCGGCTGCAGATCCTCGATCTGTTGCTCTCGACGTACGAGAACGCGGTGACCCGCAACACCGAGCTCATCCGCGCCCGCGACGAGCTGCGAATCCTCAATGAGCAGCTCGAGGTGCAGGTCGCGAAGCGCACTGCCATGCTGATGAAACGGATCAAGGAGTTGAAGTGCCTTTTCGCCATTTCGAACCTTGTCGCGGAGCCGCAGGGATCAATCAACGAATTGCTGAAGGCTGCGGCGGACCTGATCCCGCCGGGCTGGCAGTACCCGGAGATCACTCGCGCGAGGATCGTCTTGGAGGGGCGGGAGTTCGCGTCGGCCAACTTCCGGGACTCCGCCTGGAAGCAGTCCGCCGACATCGTGATCTCGGGAAGGACCGTCGGGACGGTGGAGGTCTGCTACCTGGAGGAAAGACCCGCGCTCGAGGAGGGGCCCTTCTCCAAGGAAGAACGGGACCTGACCACCGACATCGCCAGGCGGCTCGGCGGCAGGATAGAGCGCCAGTGGGCGGAGGAGGCGCTGGCAGCTTCGGAAGTTCGCTATCGCCGGCTTTTTGAATCTGCCAAAGACGGCATTCTGATTCTCGATGCTGAGACCGGCATGATCGTCGATGTGAATCCGTTCTTGATTGAGCTGTTGGGCTCCCCGCGCGAACATTTCTTGAGACAACACATCTGGGATCTCGGATTCTTCAAGGATATCGTCTCGAATAAGGCAATGTTTGAGGAATTGCAGCGCAAAGATTACATTCGCTATGAAAGCTTGCCCCTCGAAACCGCCGAGGGGCGGCCGACCGACGTGGAGTTCGTCAGCAACGTCTATCAGGCGGGCGGCAAGAAGGTGATCCAGTGTAATGTCCGCGACATCACAAAACGCAAGCGCGCGGAAAAACAACTCCGCCGCCTGAACCGGGCGCTGCGCACGATCAGCGAATGCAACCAGGTCCTGGTGCATGTTACGGATGAGTCGGCGTTGCTGCGCGGGGTGTGCGAAATTCTCATAAACGTCGGCGGATATCGCATGGCCTGGGTAGGCTATGCCGAGCACGACGAACGTCGCACCGTACGGCCCGCAGCCGTGTCGGGATACGAGGAGGGCTACCTGGCCTGCGTGGACATCACCTGGTCAGATGCCGAGTCAGGCCATGGCCCCGTCAGTACCGCGATCCGCACGGGTCAGCTACAGACGGTTCATAGCATTACGGCGGACCCGGCATTCCCCATATGGCGTGAGGAGGCAATGAAGCGCGGCTACGCTTCGGTCATCGCCCTGCCCCTCCGTTCTGCCGGCAGTACTCTCGGAGCACTGGCTCTGTACGCGGGGGAGTCGAGGGTCTTTGATGATGAGGAAATCAAGTTGCTCACCCAGTTGGCCGACGACCTAGTCTATGGAATCCAGACCCTGCGGACGCGCGCCGAGCGCGACCTGATGATCGAAGAGCTGAAGCGGATCGAATGGATGCTTTCCAAGAAGCCTGCTTCGATTGTTGAAGGCCAGGCAGAGGCGCTCGAGCAAGGCTATGGGGACCTGACGGAGCTGAACCGCGACGGCCTCATCCTGAAGTCCGTCGGCCGCGAAATGCTCGGAGGCATTACCTCCGAGTATCTGGATTTGCTCGGGACCTCAACCGCAGCTTACGAGGCCAACGGCGACTACGCCTTCGGGATCTTCGCTTCGGGCTGGTGCCGAATGCTGGACCAGGCGTCGCGGAACCTCTGCGATACCCCTGACAACGCCGCGGCCCTGAACTCAGGGAAGTGGCTGTGCCATGAATCCTGTTGGACCTGCTGCTCGAAGGAAGCCATCGCCAAACGCGCGCCCGTGGACATTGAATGCGCCGGCGGAATACGGCTCTTCTCGGTGCCGATATTTGCGCACGATGAAGTCATCGGAGCGATCAACTTCGGTTACGGCGACCCGCCCAAGGATCCCGCCAAACTGCGGGAGTTGGCCGACGCGTACCGTCTGGACTACAAGGAGCTTCGTCGCGAGGCCCCTGCCTACGACTCGCGTCCGCCCTACATCATCGAGATGGCGAAAGGCCGTCTGCGTAGTTCGGCGCGGCTCATAGGTTCGATGGTTGAGGTCAAGCAGGCGGAGGTAGCGCGCCAAAAGATGGAGGCCCAGTTCCACCAGGCGCAGAAGATGGAAGCGGTGGGACGCTTGGCGGGGGGGGTCGCTCACGACTTCAACAATTTGCTCACCGTCATCAATGGCTACTGTCAGTTGCTCCTGGAGAGGCTGGATGCTGAAAGCCTCTGCCGCAAGCCGATCGAGGAGATCCACAAGGCCGGGGAGCGCGCCACCTCCCTCACTCGCCAACTTCTGGCCTTCAGCCGCAAGCAGATTTTGGCCCCCCAGGTTACGGACCTGAACGCCATCGTGCCCGATATTGAAAAAATGCTGCGGCGCCTGATCGGGGAGGATATCGAGCTTCTGACCGTGCTTCGCCCCAATCTGGGAAAGGTCAAAGTCGATACGGGACAGATCGAGCAGGTTCTCACGAACCTGGTGGTGAACGCGCGAGACGCCATGCCGCAAGGAGGCCGAATCACCATCGAGACCGCCGATGTGGAGCTGGATGCGACGTATGTCCAAACTCGCGACGGGGTCACGGCCGGGCGCTACGTCATGCTGGCGGTCAGTGACACCGGGCACGGCATGGACGCGGAGACGCAGTCGCATATCTTCGAGCCCTTCTTTACCACCAAGGAAGTGGGCAAAGGGACCGGCCTGGGTCTGGCCACGGTCTACGGGATCGTCAAGCAAAGCGGCGGATATGTCTGGGTTTACAGCGAGCCGGGGGAAGGGACCGTGGTCAAGATCTACTTGCCCCGCGTGGAGGAAGCTCAGGCTGCGGTGGAGGGACGCCAACCGTCAGCGCCGGCGCTGGGCGGGAATGAGACCATCCTGATGGCGGAAGACCAGGATGCGGTTCGCGTATTGGTCTGCGAGGTTCTCAAATCCAAGGGTTACAAGGTGCTGGAGGCCAGTCAGGGAGAAGAAGCGCTGCGGATGGCCCGCGAGCACGAAGGCCCCATTCATCTGCTGGTGACGGATGTGGTGATGCCGGGAATGGGCGGGCGGGACCTGGCACGGAACCTGGTAGCGCTCCGGCCGGAAATGAAGGTTCTTTACATGTCGGGATACACAGGCGATGCCATCGTTAACCACGGGGTGATCGAGGAAGGGTTGGCCTTTATTCAGAAGCCTTTCGCTCCCGCCGCGCTGGCGCGCAAAGTGCGGGAGGTGCTCGGAGCGGCGCCGCTTGAAGAGGCGTGGGCTATGGGGCAGCCACTCGGACCGGCCTAGTGTTGTGCGTCTCAAGAGCCTTCACAATCCCAAGACGGGTCGGCACCCTCGTAGCGCCGGGCTTTAGCCCGGCATGCCGCCCTATAGGGCGGCGCTACAAAGAATGGCTGTAGCGCCGCGGCGTCCTCGCCGGCACCTGCCGCCCGGAGGGCGGCACTACGGATGCGAGGGAGAATGCCAATGGCACTGAAGATCCTGGTGGTCGATGACGAGCCTGCCGTCTTGGGGGTGCTCAAGGATCTCATGGAGCCTGCCGGGTTCGTCGTCTCAGCTTTTGCGGATAGCCGGGAAGCCGCAGTGCGAGTCGAAAAGGAGAAATTCGACGCGGTCTTCGTCGATGTCCGCATGCCCGGGATGGACGGGTTTGAGTTGACTCGACGCGTCCGTGCTTCGCGGTCTAACTCGAAAGTCCCCATCGTGATGCTGACCGGCCACGACGATGTGGAAACGACGCGAAAAGGCTTTCAAGCGGGCATCACCTTCTTCCTGGGCAAGCCCATTACCGTGGAGAAACTGCGCGGCCTCCTTACCGTCACGCGCGGCGCCATGCTCAATGAAAAAAGACAGTACGCGCGACTGCCCCTGCGCACATCCGTGAGTTGCCGGGCAGGAGATAAGCAGCTCAAGTCCGTCAGCTTAAATATCAGCAAAGGGGGCATGTTGCTGGAATGTTCGGGAGGAGTCGCCGTAGGCCAGGAAGTGGAACTTCAATTCATGTTCCCTCAGGCTCTCCAGCCGCTGCGACCTCGCGCGCGAGTCATACGCTGGGAGGCTCCGAATCACATGGGAGTCCAATTCGTCGCTCTCGCGCCTGAAGAGCGGGCCGCCATCCAGAGTTACATCAACGGGCTTGTCAAGGGATAGGAGAGCCGTTACCCAAGGGCTGGAGTCCGGACAACCCGGGTTTGACAACCGGCAAGCAATAGCTCACACACAGGCCGGCAGGCGGGGAGGGAAACAAAGCGTGGAGCGCTAACGACTGAGCGAGCTCGATGCAATACTCTCGCTTCACGCGCCCGAGCCGGTTTTCCGCTGAGCCGAGAGAAGCGCTAAACCCCGAGCGCCTGAGGGGTTCATCGTGCCGCGTTCGTCCGTTACGCGACACCAGTCGTAGGGGTTGGAGATAGGGCCGGATCGCGGAAGGTGGCGGCAATGTCGTGTCGGAGGAGAGTCCCTTCGGGAGATCGCAGAATCAAAAAGGCAACCGTCTCCGCCAGCCCGCCCAAAGGATTTTGCGGGCAATCGCCGCGCTTTGCCACGTGCAGGGCTGCGCCCTGCGACAGCGGGCGGAAATGACCCTCGCCTGAGAACTTGGAGTACCACGCCTATACTGTCTTCCGATGACGCCCAGGTTGCTTCGTCAGCCCTCAGCGTACCGCCGCTTCAGTTCAAGCAGCACCGGCCGCAGCAGGATGTAGTC
>JBEKUI010000255.1:0-6871 GCA_049515175.1 Terriglobia bacterium | reverse complement strand
CTTGCTGATGGGCGCATACATGAAAGACAATGTATGCGCCACCCGCGCTTTGTTAGGCGTCCGACCGCTCACAGGTTTTATCCCAGATTAGATCGAATGAGTTTGGCTAAATCCTGCATCCCGTGTTTTTCAAGATAATCTATGAAAACTGGCCATGGGGGTATGTTGCTAAGGTATGGTTCACCGGGTCCCGTATACATTCCGCCGCCGGGTCCGTTATAAAGGCCGCCTCCCGGACCTGTGTACAAGCCACCGCCCGGGCCCGTGTACAGCCCGCCGCCCGGTCCGGTATATAGACCTCCTCCCGGGCCGGTATATTGATTTCGAGGCCAAGTGTTGTCGGACATGGTCCTCCTCCCTTTCTTCGGCTGCGATGCGGCAGGAGTCGAAGGGGCTTGTGTTCTTTTGTCCTCCTGCGCCATCACTGTACCAAATGCCATGACTAGAACTGCAAGGCTAAGCAAGAATTTCATCGGTTCCTCCATTCCGTCTTGCTGGTGCTCGGCAGCGCCTAACTCTTGCTCAGGCCGACGCGCCTAATCCGCCAGGTGGCGGACCTAAGACCCGGCACCCCCCACGATTGCGGGGTGGATAAGTTCTCATTATAAGGCCACTTATGATCAATCAGGCACGTTGCCTGCATCTTCTTAGGCCGACCGGTGGCCTCGTGTAATCCTCCGTGTCTCGCCGGCTAGGGGCACCACCCGGCCGTACAGCCTTCGGGGCCGGGCGGGTATTTCAATCCTGCTGTCTCCGGCACACCCGTCCTAGCGGCATACGCCCTGGCTCCGAAAGGACAACGCAGTCCAGCAAACGTCATGCCACAAGTTCCATCAAGAGGGATTTCGGCAGGCCCGGGACGCGAACCCCAGGAAATTAGCGCGCCAACCCTATTCTTTAGGTGCTCGGATTCGGAAATTTAAGTTCCTGAAGAGCTTGGTGGACCTGGGGAGGCTCGAACTCCCGACCCCCTGGTTGCAAACCAGGTGCTCTCCCAGCTGAGCTACAGGCCCGGCGCCTAGCTAATTCCATAGTGGCGGGGAAATCGACAATCGTCAAGGCCGGCGGCCGGCCGTCTTGAGATGGTCGGCCAAGCATGCTAGTTTAGGCTATCCCGCGGTCGGACGCTGTTCGCGCCGGAGCCGAAAGGTCGCTAATCGCCGCAGAGACTTGTTGCCCGCCATGTCCAAGATTCGAGTCCGATTTGCTCCCAGCCCCACCGGTTACGTGCACGTCGGCAACGCGCGCACGGCGCTCTTCAACTGGCTCTTCGCGCGCCATCACCGCGGCGCCTTCGTCCTCCGCATCGAGGACACCGACGTCGAGCGCTCCAAGGAAGAATACGAGCGCCAGCTTCTTGCGGACCTGCGCTGGTTCGGGCTCGACTGGGATGAAGGACCGGATAAGCCTGGGCCTCACGGCCCCTACCGGCAGTCCGAGCGCAAGGAAATTTACCGGCAATACGCGACGCAGTTGATCGACACCGGCCACGCCTACTTCTGTTTCTGTTCCGCGGAACAACTGGAGGCCGAGCGGGAGGCGGCGCTCAAGGCCGGCCAGCAGCCGCGCTATTCCGGGCGTTGCCGCGCGCGCCCACGCGAGGAAGCGGCGCGCAAAGTGGCGGCGGGCGAGTCCGCAGCCATCCGGCTAAGAATCAGCGAAGGCGAATTCAATTGGAACGATCTCGTCCACGGGCCCACGAGTTTTGCCAGCGAAGTCATTGGAGACTGGATTCTGGTTCGCTCCGACGGGAATCCTGCATACAACTACGCCGTGGTGGTTGACGATCACCTGATGGAGATCTCCCACGTCATCCGCGGCGACGATCACATTTCGAACACTCCACGCCAGCTCGCGCTCTATCAGGCGCTGGGATGGGAGCCACCGCAATTCGCGCACCTCTCGACGATCCTCGGCCCCGACCGGGCGCGGCTTTCCAAGCGCCACGGCGCCACTTCGCTCAAGGACTTTCAGGAGAGGGGGATTGTCGCTCAGGCGTTGCGAAACTATCTCTTGTTGCTAGGCTGGTCGACTGGCGACGGGAAGACAGAGATACTAAGTACTGAGGAAATGATAAGTCAGTTTTCCCTGGATAGGATCACTAAGAGTCCGGCAGTTTTCGATCAGCGAAAACTGGAATGGTTGAACTGGCATTATCTATCGGAACCAGAGAAGCAGTCCTACCTCACCAAGCGCGCCGTAGGGTACCTAGTATCGAAGGGTTACCTGTCCCAAGCGGAAGTTGAGAGGGCGCAAGACTTCGTCAACGAGATCCTTTTAATCATCTTGGAGTCCAAGGGCGGCACGGAAGCGTCGGATCTGGCTAGGTTGATATTCGACTATGACGCAGCGAGCGTTGTTCGTGACGAGAGCACGCGCCGTGTGGCGGAGGACCCCTCTTCGCGGGAAATTCTGCGTGCCTTCATCCCAAGAGTTCTCTCCGAGCCGGAACTGAAATTCGACCGATTCCGAGAGATCATGAAAGCCGTCGAAAAGGAAACAGGGAAGCGAGGACGGGAGCTCTTTCATCCAATTCGTGTTGCATTGACCGGCGCGGAATCAGGCCCGGAATTGAAGAAGTTGATCCCCCTCTTCGAAAGTGGGGCACAACTCTTACTTACTCGACCTGTGAAGAGTTGCGCCGAGCGTCTGCGCGAGTTCGCCGCCGTAGCAGGAGTGCTTTGATCCACAGAGTCACCGAGGCACGGAGCGAGCATTCTCGATGTCTCGGAGTCACTGCGTCTCTTCGGTGATACGCTTAAGAAGGCCCGCGCATGCCCAGACCCGAATCTGACCCGCAGCCCAATGCCGTTTACGGCATCAACGCCGTGAAGGAAGCGATTGGCGCCCGCCCCATCGAATACGTCCTGGTGGCGGCGGGCCAGCACAGCCACCGCGTGCAGGAAATTGTGAAGGCCTGCCGGACGGCGGGAATCTCCGTGCGCTTTGCCCCGCGCGCCGCGCTCGACCGCGCCGCCGACGCCTCCCACCATCAGGACGTGGTGGCCGTTTGCGGGGCCAGGCAGTACGACGACCTGGAATCTCTGGTGCGCGGGCGCGAGAACCCGCTGCTGGTGGCGCTCGACGGCGTGGAAGACCCGCGCAATCTGGGGGCGATCATTCGCACCGTCGTAGCCGCCGGCGCCGACGGCCTAGTGATCCCGGAGCGACGCGCGGCAGGGCTGACGGGCGCGGTGGCCAGCGCCTCAGCGGGGGCGCTCGAACACGTCCGCATCGCGCGCGTCACCAATCTTGTCCGCAGCCTGGTGGAGCTCAAGGAGCATGGAGTCTGGGTTTATGGCTTCGAGGCGCGGGGGGAAACCTCTTATCTGGAGCTTGACTACACGGGTTCCTGCGCCCTGGTGCTGGGAGGAGAAGGACACGGACTGCACCGACTGGTGCGCGAAGCCTGTGATAAAATGGCTGCGATCCCGCTTTACGGGCCGGTCGAATCGCTCAACGTTTCTGTGGCTGGCGGCGTGGTGCTCTTTGAAGCCGCTCGCCAGCGCAATCGGGGAGGACGCGGGACAGAGCCCTAAAATCTGCGGAGGTCAGGGCGCGGAATTTCGGCTGGCAACGCCGGCGCCCACCGGGCCATCCCATTGATTATGATCCGAGGAAAAGCAGGCGCGAGCAAAACTACTGTGGCAGGAGGAGGATTGGCCCTCTTTCTGGCCGCTGGGCTGTTGGGGCTCTGGACGCTGGCGGCCCCGCCGACGCGGGCTCAAAACAGCGCGGCCGGCGCGCCGACCCAGGCCGCTGCCTCCGACAGCGACCCCCAGGCGGACGACACTTCGGACCTGACGCCTGTCATTCGAGCCCTCTCCAATATCGTCGTCACGCCGGTGACCGTGATGGATCGGGACGGGCAGTTCCTCTACGAGCTCAAGAAGAGCGACTTTGAGGTTTACGACAACGGCGAGCCGCAGCATATCGAGGGCTTTGAATCGGAGCCTCGCCGGATGGCGGCGGTGATTGTAATTCAGACCAGCCGCTCGGTCGGGCCCTTGCTCGATCCAGTGAAGGCGCTGGGGCCGGAGTTTTCCTCCCTGCTCCTCGGGCCGGAAGGCCGGGTGGCCGTGGTCACTTACAGTGATCTCGTCAAAGTGGCGCAGGATTTTTCCAGTGACGGCGACCAGTTGAACACGACCCTGGGGAAGATCGTGCCGGAGGGGGTCAACGCGCGGCTTAACGACGCGCTGGCGCGGGCCATCGGGCTGCTGGAACGCCGGCCCAAGACCGAGCGGCGGATCATCGTCGCCTTTTCCGACGGCTTCGATGACGGAAGCGAGACCCAGCGCCGGGAAGTCATCCGTCGCGCCACCGGCATGGAAGTGCAGATTTGCGGCCTGGGCTTCAATCCCGCCCGCAGCCTCTGGTCGCGCAAACCGGAAGCCTCCGCCCCCAGCCCCATAGCCGCCAATGCCGGCATCCCGCTTCCCTCCGGAGGCATGCCCACACCCACCGCTTCCGCCAACATCTTAGACGCCGGCATTCCCATCGTGGACATCCTGGATACGACCGGCAAAGTGGTGCGCTCCACCCTCCTGTCCA
This sequence comes from Terriglobia bacterium, assembly GCA_049515175.1. Taxonomy (GTDB): domain Bacteria; phylum Acidobacteriota; class Terriglobia; order UBA7540; family UBA7540; genus JACQNR01. The sequence goes on along the minus strand of JBEKUI010000255.1, from coordinate 2,317 downwards.
ATCTCCTGGAAGTTTATACGGGATATACAGGAGGCGTTTACTACTCGCAATGGAAGAAAACCACTTTCTCGGAAGAGTTGGCTCACCTTGCCGCGGAAGCGCACAGCCAGTACGAGCTGGCCTATGTCCCCAACACGCTGTCGACTCCCGGATTCCATCGCATTGAAGTGAAAGTGCGCCGGTCGGGAGTCAAGGTGCGAGCGCGCGCCGGCTATTTCTTCCAGGCCCCCACGACCCCGTCGAAACCGCCCGAGCCCGATAAAACGACTCCAGCTCAACAAACCCAGTAACCGGGCCTTCAGTATTCTTCGTAGCTTTGAACTTCCACGCGCTTTTGGGAGCGCAGATCGAGTTCGGCGAGGTAGGGACGCATGGCGTCCGGGTGAACCCGTAGGATGAGAACGTGGGGATGGCTCTCCAGGCGATAGATGACTGTAAAGTAGCGATTCTTCTTCCCGCCCACGACTTGCGGAAAAATGACCGGGCGGACTTTCCAGGGAACCTTCAGGTGGCGGACGTGCCAGCTGATTCCGGACCGGTATTGCATCAGAGTGATCGAGGAGTAAGGCACCGAGACCTCCCCGCCCCGGCAAGTGAAGGCCATAAACTCAGGCCTCAGTTCGAGGTTTCCCTCGCAGCCCTCTGGCAAGATCTCGGTTCCGCCAGTGTACTTGAATTGCGATCGAACAGACTCTTCCCCGCCGGAAATCGGTGAAGCGGTGAGTGCCAGTACCAGCACTCCGGCAAGCAATCCTGCCCTCTGAAGCCGTCCAGGGCTGTGTTCAGCCTTAAGCACAACAATCTCCCAGGGCTATTTCAAAGCCCGCACTCCCATTATGCTACTAACCTTTGGTTTGGTGAACGGGGAATTGCCAGCCCTTCCCTAGTGATCCGAGCTGTCTGCTGCGGTCTGGCCGCGGGACCAAGACAGCAGCGGCACATCCACATCCACATACCAGGGTACTGCGATAGCTCCCCAGTACGCCGGCCGGAAGGTCCAATTCGCCACCACGCGGCGAGCTTCCGCTTGATGGAGGACAGAGTTCTGCACGGCCTGGGAATCCACGGCCTGCCCGTCCGAACTTACGAGGACGCGCATGCGGACGACTTCGGCATCCTGGCTGGTCTGCGGTCCTGCGACCAACTCCGGGGGATGAATTTGACGCTTCAGGTCACGTTCCGGCTCCTGAGGCAACTGGCCGATTCGTTGAGCCCGAAGCAAGAAGTGTACGTCCACGTACGTCTGAAAGTCCGCCGGCCCCGGCCGCGATTCGGCGGGCCGAAACACCCACCGCCGGACGGCATTCAGCGCGGCGACGGCGAGGAAAGGGTGTCCGCTAATCACATGCGCCTCGGCCACTTTCCCCGCGCGGCTCACCGTGGCCACCACCCGGACCCTTCCCTGAATGTAGTTTATTCTCGCCACGGCCGGGTATTCAGGGGTGTCGTGGCGGACAAGGTATTTGTCGGCCTGCTTGGTGGGCAGGGTTGGCATTCCGCTGGCCTCCGGCGATTGGCCGGAAGCCGCCGGCGACGAAAGGAGGCAGCAACAGAGCGCGCTCGCCAGCGCCAGCGGGGTTGCGTTCCTGCGGTGCATTCTACTCATCCGATTCGAACAGAACCTGCGCGACCACGTAATGATTGCTATGGGAAAGAGAAACCGCCATGCGCGCCACGTGCAAATCGCGCGCCAGCTCCGCCGCTCGCCCCGCGAGGCGCAGTTCCGGTTTGCCGCTCGGCAGGTGCGCGACCTCCACGTCCCGCCAGCGGACTCCCTCTCGCCAGCCAGTGCCCAGAGCTTTGAACGCCGCTTCCTTGGCGGCGAACCGCGCCGCGTAGCGTTCCGCTTTGTTCGTTCGCAGTAAGCAATTTCGTCCGGCGTGTAGACCCGGCGCGCGAAACGCCCTCCATGGCGTTCCAACGCCTGCTCGATCCGCGCCGTTTCAGCGATGTCGATGCCTGTGCCGACAATCATCTGGAATGCCACTCGCCCCTTTTCCCCATCGACGTCCGAAGGGCCTCAAGCGGCCGCTTTCGTGGCCCGCCTTCCCGCGTGCTCGTAGCCCCTTACGGTATGGTAGATCGCCCGGTCGAAGAAGCGCCCGACGAGGCGCTGGAGTTCCTGCTCCTGATAGAGCTCCACGGCAGAATCGACCAGCCCTCTCGACCGGATGTAATCCCGGAGGTGATACTTAGTCAAACCCAAAGCGTAGATCACCTCGCTGAGCGGAATACCCTCCGCGTGACGAGTCTGGCCAAGCTCGCAATAAGCCGCTTCGATGCTCTCCTCCGCTGCGTGACCCAGCCAGACACCTAG
>JBEKUI010000254.1:0-6537 GCA_049515175.1 Terriglobia bacterium | reverse complement strand
CCGCATTTGGAACAGCGTCCAGAAGTTTTTGGGCGTCGCGCACTCGGACCATTACGAGGAGCGGGCGTGTGGCGCGCTGGACGCGGGCGCGAAGGTCTTGCGGATCGGAGAGCACGGAATCCGGCCCGGCAGCAGTCGTCTCCTGGCGCATGCGAGCCAGGTTCGCAGCGACGTAGTTGCTGGTCAGTTCGCTCGCGTCCGTCGTCACCAGGTTCACCGGGCGTTGCAGGTAAAACGGCAGACTCGTGCGGAAACAATAATAACCGTAAACGGGCAAATCTTTTTCCGGGCCTTGCTGGATCGCCTGGGCCAGACGCCGGGACGAGACAACGTTCGCGTAGGCCTCAAGCGCCGGTGCCCAGCGAACCAGCAGGAGCGGCATGGCCATCGCGAGCAGCGCCAAGGATATCAGGCTCGACTTTGCAGCCGTCGAATGGCGCGTCAGGTTGCGCCCCAAGATTCCCAACGCGGCCAATGCCAAGCCGGAATAAAACAGAGAAGGTTTGAGGAGTACCAGCGCGCCTGGAGGAATTTTGCGACTGGCGGCCGCGGCGACGGCCTCCCACCGGAAAGCTTGGGGCAGAACAGCAACCACGATTCCCAGGGCGGTCAAGGTCAGGAAGCCAGGACCCAGCCAGCGGGGGCGGTCCGATTCCGACGTTTCAAAATCCTCCCAGACTTTCGCCGTCAGGATGCTCAAGGGCGCCACGGCGGGCAGGAAGTATCCCGGCAGCTTGGACCGGGATATCGTGAAGAAGATGAAAACCACGGCAACCCAGGAAACCAGATATGCAGTGGGTCGGTCGCTTTCCTCGCGCAAACGCCGCCAGAGCTTCAGCCGCGTCAATCCCGCGTAAAGGAGAAAGAAGCTCCAGGGAAGGTACCCTCCGAGATAAACGGGCAAGTAGTAAAAGAAGCTACCGCCGCGACGCGTGCTGCCCGTCGCGAATCGCTGCAAGCTTTCCTGCCAAAGGGCGTAACGCAGGAAGCCTGGATTCCGGACTGAAACGGCCAAGAACCAGGGTAGCGCTGCGGCCACAAACACGAGTAGGCCAAGGCCCCAGCGAAGCCTGCGCAGGTCACGCCACCGTCCCGTGATTCCCGCAAAAGCCAGCACCGAAAGCAGCGGCAACAAGAAGCCAACCGGACCTTTGGTAATCGCTGCCACACCCAGGGCGGCAAAAAAGATCATGTCAAAGAGGGGTCGTCTGAAGTCGCTGGCTTGCGCCTGCCAATAACTCACCATCGCGGCGCACACAAGAAAGGCCAGCGTCATATCGAAGATGACGTATCGGGAATAGACGATGACGAGCGGGGCGGTGGCAAATGCCAGCCCGGCACGCAATCCAGCCCCGTTGCCGAACATCCTTCGCGCCAGAAACCAGACCAGAAACATCGTGGCCAGCGCCATCAGCGCGGAGGGCAATCGCGCCGCCCACTCATTCACGCCCGCGGCGCGGAACGACGCCGCCACCATCCAGAAATACACCGCGGGCTTGTCGAGATAAGTCAGGGTATTGAAATGCGGGGTGATGAGGTCGCCCGTCGCAAGCATCTCGCGCGCCACTTCGGCGTTGCGTCCTTCGTCCGGCTCGATGAGTGGAAGCCGGCCCAGCCAGGCGAAGAACAGGAGGCCGGCGACTGCCAGCAGCAGGGCGAGATCCCGAACCGGCAAGGCCGCGCGACCCGGTGCGGAGAGGGAATTCACTTGTGGGTCAGAATTCAAGGGCTTCCAGAATCAGGATCGGATCTGAGAGACGGCCGTTTGCTCACTCGCGCCTTCGGCAGACTCCGGGGGGCCAGCAGTCTCCAGCAGTTCCAGGTCAGCCTCATAGGCAAGGCGATTCTTCTTCATCCAGCGGACGGCCCAAACGTCGCTCAATCCCTTGGTGAGCCTGCCCCAGGTGCCGTATTTGGTCGTGCCGCGCAGGCGCGGATGATGGCTGACCGGCACCTGCGTCACGCGAAACCCACGCATTCGGAGCATCGTGGGGAGGAAACGGTGCATCCCCTGATAGAGTTCGAGATGTTGCAGGCACTCGCCGCGAAATGCCTTGAGCGTGCAGCCCGTGTCCACGATGTCGTCGCCGGTCGCCCAATTGCGGAAGCCGTTTCCAATGCGCGAGGAGATTCGCTTCCACAGGTTGTCCTGTCGGCGAGTCCGGATGCCACAGACGCAATCCCACTCGCCGAGCATCTCCACGAGCCGGGGGATTTCTGCCGGGTCGTTCTGCAAGTCACCGTCGATCGTTACTACCGCCCGACCGCGCGCCAACCGGAAGCCCGCGGCCAAGGCGGCGGTCTGGCCATGATTGCGGCGGAAGTGCGCGACCCTGAGGCGCGCATCAGACGATTGAAGCCGCCGCAGGATCTTGAGCGTCGCGTCGGTGCTCCCATCATCCACAAACAGAAACTCAGCGTCGCCGCTCCAGCCGGCGAGGGCCGCGGCAAGCTTCCCGACGAGGGGTTCGACGTTCTCCGCCTCGTTGAAGACCGGAATGACCACGCTTAGCGCGGGGCGTTCGACGGGCAAGGGATCTCCGCTCGGCTCATCGGGCTCAGGACTCAACGACGAACGTACACAACCGTGTCATTTTAACACGCTCGCCCGAGGGCACGGCGATAATCACCGTACGCGCAAGTGCCGCCGCTCCCGGGACTTCCACTGCGCCTGCGTTGGACCTACAATGATGGAGGCTGACGTGCATCTTGAGCCGTCAGGAATGAATCCAAGATGTAGTGTCTTTATTCAATTGCCAGGAGGACAGGATGCGTTATTCCCGAATGTGGCTGATTGCTTCCACGTTCAGTGTGTTGTTTCTGCTCAGCGGGTGCAGCAAATATCTGGATATGGTTCAGCCGGCCAACGACGAGGCCATCAAAACCGATATCCAGTCGAAGCTGTTTGCCGATTCCTCGCTGAAACAGCGCGACATCCGCGTCGACTCGGAAAAGGGCGTGGTGACCCTCACCGGAACGGTCCAATCGGACCTGGAAAAGGCGGCGGCGGAGAATTTCGCCGCGCAGGCGAAGGGGGTCAAGAAAGTGGTGAATCAGCTCACCATCGCACCTTCGGCGATGGCAGCCGCACCGCAAGCGACGGAGCCCGCGGCAGCGCCGGCAGCCCCCGAGCTGGCTCCCGTGGCGCCGCCCAAGCCCACCCGCCATGCGGCTCGCGCCCGACACACACCTCCGGCGAGTGAACCCGCCGCAGCCGAGGCCGTTGAGCCTATTCCGGCAGCACCCGCACCCGTGGCCAAAGCAGCCGCCGAAACTGCCCCTGCCGCCGCTCCAACGCCCCCCGCTCCCCCCAAACCCCCCGAGCCGGAGCGCATCACGATTCCCGCCGGCACGGTCGTTACCGTTCGCATGATCGACGCCATCGACTCGTCGAGCCACCGGCCGGGTGAAGAATTCGCCGCTAACCTGGACACAGCGGTAGTGGTGGGCGAGCGCGTCGTGATCCGCCGCGGCGCCGACGCCCGCGTGCGCCTGATTGTGGCGAGTAGCGCGGGGCGCATGACGGGCCGCTCCGAGTTGACGGTCGAACTGGTCGGGCTCGCGGCCGGTGCTCAGACTTACGCCGTGGAAAGCAGTGCCGTGCAGAAGCAGGGCGCCTCACGTGGCACGCGGACCGCGCAAACGGTGGGCGGTGGCGCAGTGCTCGGAGGGTTGATTGGCGCGATCGCCGGCCGCGGCAAGGGTGCGGCCATCGGCGCCGCCGTGGGCGCCGGCGCCGGCACCGCCGTCCAAGGCGCCACCAAAGGCGAGCAGATTCAGATTCCGGCCGAGACCAAACTCGATTTCACGCTCAAGTCGCCGCTTACTGTCACCATGTAACTGGTGATCTTGGGCAAACTGTTTCATGAGGCGGTGGCGGGCGCCCACGCGTTCCCAAATGGAAGGACGCGCGCACCGCCTTCGTCTGGATGCGCGGGCCTTCCTGCACCCACAACCACGGCGACTGGACCACGGCTGTCGTCGCCATGATCCTTCCTCCGAAGAAATAGCTAGGGTCCCTTCCCAGGCCGAGAGAGGAGTCGCACGTGCCCTTGTCCCCAGGGCGACGCTATTCGGCGCGTCATTCGATGTAAAATCTAAAGCTCGGACCGGCGGCAAGACTTTTGCGGCCCGTGCCGGAGGATGCATGCTCCCACCCCACATCGCTCGCGTCGATTACGGCGCGGGCTGCGCGCAGGACATTGCCAAGGCGTACGACTCCTACCTCGCGGTAAGCATGGACGTGCCCTGGGCGATTACGCGCGACGTGCTCGGCAAGCCGCCGCGGCAACTTCATCTCGTCCAGTCGGTGAACTTCGGTGAGGTCGACCGTCTGGCGGAGACGGCGCCGGCGGTGGAAGCGGTAATCGGCATCGGCGGTGGACAGGCGGTGGACGTCGCCAAATACGTCGCCTGGAAACGCGGCCTGAAGCTCGTCCTCATTCCCACCATTGTTTCAACCGACGCCTTTGCCACTCCCGCCGCCGGCCTACGAAAGGGCAGCAAAGTGGAATACTTGGGGGAAGCGCGGATCGACCGGCTCATCGTGGACTACGACCTCATCAAGACGGCGCCGGCGGAGCTCAACATCTCCGGTGCGGGCGACATCCTCTCCTGCCACACGGCCTGCTGGGACTGGAAACTGGCCTGCGAGCGTGGCCGCGAGCCGCTGGGCTACCAACCGGAGACGGCACGAAGCTCGCTCGCCCTGGTCGAAAAACTCGACGCCGCGGCTGAAGAAATTCGGCGTGTCACGAACGCGGGTATCCGGACACTCGTCGAATGCGAAATTGAGATTGTCGACATTTGCATCGGCCCCGGCGGGCCGGGCCACTTCCGCTCGGAAGAAGGCTCGGAACATTTCTTCTTCTACAACGTGGAGCGGCTCACCAGGCGCGGGTTCGTCCACGGCTGGATTGTGGGCCTGGGGATTTTTCTGATGAGCCGCTTGCAAGAGAACCGCGCCGCCTGGATCGCGGGCCTGATGGACCGCCTGGGACTCCCCTACCAACCCCGCGAAATGTGCCTGACCCGCGAAGACGTCTCTGCCGCCCTGCTCAGCCTGCGCCGCCAAACCCGCGAGGATGGCCGCTGGTGGTCGGTCATCGACGAACGGGAGATCACAACCCCCTTCGTCGCCGCCGCGCTCGAAGACCTGAGAACGGCCTAACCAGTACTCACCAGTTAATCATCGACAATATCTAACGCGATAGTATAATTATAACCCTGAATCCCTCATTGCCCCTGGCAGGGATATTGCTGAGAGCGACACAGCCTAGGATGTGGGCACCCAGGTTCTCTGTGGGGTGATGCAACAAGATCAGGCTGACGGGGCCCACACCCCAGGATGGCGATTTGTCTGATTGGGGAATAGGAGGATCATCTCTATGGCAATACATTCACCTACGGTGGAAGCGATGGTAAGACACGCCTTCGGCCTGGTCCTGGAGCTTCGCAATCATCGGGAGGCCCCGTCGGTCCTGGCCCAGGCCATTGCTTTTCTTAAGCTGCTTGTGGAGCAGCGCGGCAACCGGAGCAGCCCGGTCTTGATCTCCGTCCGGGCTGTTCACATCCGGAAAGATTAGACGCGCGCGCTCGCTAGCCGCTATTCGGCAGAGGAAGCGCCGGCATTAGGGGCCGCAGCGGCCTTGACGGGGACGCCCGCCCGCAATTGCGACATTTCACGTTGCAGCTCCGTGGCCAGGTCCTCCAGGATCCGCAGCTTCTCGTTCCGGCGCTCCACCACCGCCTCAAGCTTCGCCACTTGCCGCCGCAGCTTGGCGTTATCCCGCCGCAGCAGGACAAGGTTGTCACCCACACGCAAGGGGGGAAGAGGGACATTCTTGCCGCCTTCCGAGCCCGCCCTCCCTCCCCCTTCGGGCCCGAGGGCCACGGGGGCGACCTCCGCCTGCACCTGGCGGATCAGCGCCTCAAGTTCCCTGCGCTCCGCCCCGGGCGGGCAGAGCTGGCGCAGGGCCAGCAACCTGGCCAGGTCAGGATTGTTCCGACCGCGCTCCCAATGCTGAATCGCGCCCTTGGTGGCGTTGAGGAGCCGTGAAAGCCCCTCCTGGCTCACTTCCAGTTTCTGGCGGACCCTGCGAATGATTTTAGGAGTACTCAATGTCGCCATATGTTGTAGCCTCGATTCTTTGTTTTTTTGCTTGACAGTTACCAGTATTATAGGCTAGACTCCACGTTTGCCCTTGATGGACCGGCGGCTTCCAGCACTCCGCCGCCCTTTATCCCCCGTCCGAACCCCCCTGTGGCGGTTCGCCGGCGAAAGAGGTTTTGCCCAAGTCCTTAGCCTGAACATAAATTCAACCCGACCCGCAATCCAGAAATCCTAGGTCAGCCTGCGGGCTATTGGCTGACATTGCCGGCAGCCGGGAGGTCGTTTCTTCGAAATGGTTACCATGAATACATCATTATATAATGGTAATATTCTGCAACTACCCCCGAACCCCTCGGCACGGAGAGCCGTCTCGACCTTCAACCTGATCCCTTTCCGCATGCCGAACTCCTCTGAGTTCCCTGCTT
>JBEKUI010000253.1:0-6562 GCA_049515175.1 Terriglobia bacterium | reverse complement strand
GCCTACGACTGGGGTGAAGATGAGATTATCCTCCTCACCCAGAAGTTTCACCGGCCGAACTTGATGGGCGCGATGCTTCCCAACGGCGTTGGTGGTGGCATTCCGGTCGTGGCTTTTTGGAGCGCCACCGTGGGCGAAGCCGTGGGCCACATCGAGACGCTGCCGCTGGTGGTCTCGTTCCCGGTTGATGTAGCCAAGGACGACCGGATTAACGTCGCGATGACCATGGGTGCCACGACCGTCTTGAAGCCGGGCGGCACCTTTTCGACGCCTCGCAGCTTTGTTTCGGTCTATTCCGGCGACTTCTACGAACCGCTGCGCATGTATTCCATGGCCCTCCAGCGAGAAGGCTGGACTATCCCCAAGCCTACCAATGAGGACTACAACGCCAGTTGGTGCGGCTGGGGCTATGAATTCAACGTGACACCTGCTCAAATGCTGGGCACGGTTCCCAAGCTCAAGGAACTCGGCATCAAGTGGGCGACACTCGACGATCGTTGGTTCGAGAATTATGGCGACTGGGAACCTCGGCCCGACACGTTCCCGGGGGATTCCATCAAGAGAATGGTGGATGACTTCCACAAGCAGGGAATTCTGGTTCAGATCTGGTGGCTGCCCATCGGCGTCGAGGACGGCGAGGGTCGCTACGAGTCACATCCGTACAAGGTCTCCCGGGTGGTCGCCGAACATCCCGATTGGCTGATTCTCGACAAGAACGGGAAGCACGCACGCATGGCGCGGCGGCTGGCCGCGCTCTGTCCGGCCCTTCCGGAAGTCCAGGAATATCAACGGAAGCTTGCCACGAAGTTTATCCGCGACTGGGGATTCGATGGTCACAAGCTCGACAACATATATTCCGTTCCCGCCTGCTACAACCCCAAGCACCATCACCAATCTCCGAATGACTCCATCTATGCTATGGGAAAAGTATATCAGGCCATCTTTGAAACCACCCGAGCGCTCAAACCCGAAAGCGTGACGCAGAGCTGTCCGTGCGGAACCACGCCCAATCTCGCTTGGCTGCCGTACATGGACCAGGCGGTGACGGCGGACCCGGTGGGAGCCGTGCAGGTGCGCCGTCGCATCAAGATGTACAAAGCGCTGCTGGGGCCGGAGGCGGCTGTTTACGGCGACCACGTCGAGCTGAGCGAAATGCACCGCGCCGGCGGCGAATGGACCGAGGTGGGCGCCGACTTTGCCTCCACGATCGGGACCGGCGGGGTCGTCGGCACGAAATTCACCTGGCCGGACTACGGCGAAAAGTATAAGAGAGTCCTGCTGACCCCGGAACACGAGCGACATTGGAAGAAATGGATGGATATCTATAATTCCAAGATGCTTTCTCGCGGAACATTCCTGAACCTCTACACCTATGGCTGCAGCATTCCTGAAGGCTATGCCATCGCCAAGGATGGAAAGATGTACTACGCCTTCTTCGCCCCCGATCCCGCGAAGACGTGGAAAGGCGACGTGGAACTTCGCGGCCTCGAAGCGGGGAAATACCATGTGACCGATTACGCGGAGGGAAGAGACCTAGGCACTGTGACCGCTCCCAACGCCAAGCTGTCGGCGGAATTCACACACCATCTATTGCTGGAGGTGAGCAAGCTTTAGCCCGCCGTTTGTCGATGCAAACGGGAACTCCTGATTCTTGCGTTCGCGGTTATCCTGCGTGCCGGGAGGAAACAATGAAGACTCGGATGTCTCCGCTTGCACACTCGGCTCCTTTCGTTCCTATCGTGCTTCTCTGGTTGACTGCCATGCTGGCCTGTGAGGGCAACAAGCCGGCTCCAAGCGCGGTTACAGAAACCATATCATCCGTGGCCGTCACGGTGAATCCCGGCGGCCCGATGACGATCAAGACTCAAGTGGCAGAATTCGAGATTGCTTCTGCCGGGTACATTAAAACTTTCCTGTTGCAGGACGGCAAGCGGCAGACCCTGGACGATTCGACGAAAGACACGCCAGGCGGCTGTGTCGTGATTTCCGGCAAAGAGGTTTGCGACTTCGCGCTCGACTTCAGTCAGGCCCGGGTGTCGGACACGCAAAACGGCTGGGGCGGCCGCGGAAAGCGCGTCGAGATTCCCGCACGCAGCCGGGCTGAAGAGGCGGCAGGCATCGAGGAAGTTCTCGCCGTTGAGGTCCATGACGGCTTTCCCGCGCTGGCCCTGACGGAATCGACTTTCAAGAATGCCGGCACGGCGGAAATCCAGCTCGATCAAGTTACGACTCAGGCGCACCGGCTGAATGCCTGCCTGGCGGACCGCAACGCGGCGCCCTATGCCATGTGGTCCTTCTCAGGTGCGAGTTACGATTGGGGGAAGGGTGAAATTGTTGAGGTTGGAAAAGGCTTCGCGCGGCCCAGCGTCATGGGCGCGATCTCGGCCAGCGGAGCGGGAGGCGGCGTGCCGGTCGTTGCCTTCTGGACGAAGGGCGTGGGTCTCGCGGTCGGACACGCGGAGCCCAAGCCGCTAACTCTCTCGATACCGGCAAAAGTGGCGGGAGACGGCCGCGTGGAAGTGTCGGTCCGCATGGATCCGGCGCGGAAACTGCGCCCGGGAGACACGTACGCGACGCCACTCACGTTCGTGGCGGTTTACTCCGGCGATTATTACGAGCCGCTGCGCGCCTATTCGCAGGTGCTGGCGCGGCGGGGCTCCCCGCCCGCCCAGCCGAACCCGGAAGATTTCGCCGCCAATTGGTGCGGCTGGGGCTATCGCTCCGACGTGACGCCGGCGCAGATGCTGGGAACGATTCCCAAACTCAAGGAGCTTGGCTTCCGGTGGGCGACTCTCGATTACCGCTGGTTCAACAACTTCGGCGACTGGGAACCGCGCCCGGAGACGTTCACCCGGGAGTCCATCAAAAAGGTCGTCGATGAATATCACCGGCAGGGCCTCAAATTGCAGCTCTGGTGGCTGCCCCTGGCCGTGAGCGACGGACTGGTCTGGGAGCCCATCGGTCCCGAGGAGCGCAGCGCGGCGGCGCGCGAGCAGCAGAAGATTCCAGCGCGAGTCTTCAAAGAACATCCCGATTGGCTGATTCTCGATCGCAAGGGCAAGCCGGCGCGGCTGTTCCTGAATCGTGCCGCGCTCTGTCCAGCACTACCGGCGGTCGTGGAGTATCACCGCCAGCTCACCGAGAAGTTCATCCGCGATTGGAACTTCGACGGCCACAAGCTCGATATGTGCTTCACCGTACCCGCCTGCTACAATCCAGCGCACCACCACGCCTCGCCGGAGGAATCAACGCTGGCCATGGGCGCGGTCTTCAAAGCGATCTATGAAACCACTAAGCGACTGAAGCCGGAGAGCGTCACTCAAATCTGCCCTTGCGGGACGACGCCCAACATCGCCTTCCTGCCCTACATGGACCAGGCGGTGACGGCCGACCCAGTGGGTGCGCTCCAGGTCCGCCGGCGCATCAAGATGTACAAGGCGCTGCTGGGGCCGGAGTCGGCGGTCTATGGTGATCACGTTGAACTGAGCGAGATGCACCGCGTCGGCCAAGAGTACGTGGAAACCGGCTCCGACTTCGCCTCCACGGTCGGAACCGGCGGCGTCCTCGGGACCAAATTTACCTGGCCGGATTACGGGCCGGCGTTCAAGGATGTCTTTCTGACGCCCGAAAAGGAAAGTCAGTGGAAGAAGTGGGTCGGCGTTTACAACTCGAAGATGCTCTCGCGGGGGACTTTCCTGAATCTTTACACGCTCGGCTACGATCTGCCGGAGGGCTATGCCATCGCCAAAGACGGCAAGATGTACTATGCGTTTTTCTCACCCGACGCCGCCAAGCCGTGGAAGGGTGAGATCGAATTGCGTGGCCTGGAGCCGGGGAAGTACCGCGTGGTGGATTACGTGGCGGGAAAAGAACTGGGCGCCGTGACAGCTCCCAACGCCAGGCTGGCGGCGGAATTCACGCACCACTTGTTGCTCGAGCTCAGCCGACTCTGAGGGGGATTGGATGGCGTCCACAGAATTGCAGGGCCTTGGGTAACTGACCCAAGGCCCTGCGCGTTCTTGAGGTTGTTCTCGCTCATCTCCGCTTCGAAATTCGCAGCGTCTTAATCTCCCACGGCTTCATGTGGAAGCGAATGGTTTCGCCCTCTCCGATTGGCGCGACCCGATCCTCAAGCAAATCGGTTTCAACCGCACGAACGGTCATGGGCAGATGGACCGCGACATCGCCCTCGCGCCCTTCCGTCTCGAAGAAGCGCAGGATGGGGTCGGCATCGTAGAAACCTTCCGTCTGCTTCATGGCGTACAACACGACGTGGTCACTATCGATCTTGATGAAAGAGTGCGCGTCGGGCAGGCCTCCCGATTTTCCGGCCCATTGTTCCTGCGGGCTGGCGTGCGCCGGTTCCTGCAGCGCGATCAAGGGTGAGTTGAACGAGAGCGCCTGAAGCTGCACCTTTCCTTCGCGCCACCCTCCCCGGTGCGCGTAGATGGAATAACCGAGCGTGTGCGCCCCCTCATCGGCGCGGGGGTCGGGCGCGATGGGGCCGCGGATGACCGAGAGTCGAATCAGATTATCCTTGGCGTCGTACCCGTGACGGCCGTTATTGAGGATGGCCACGCCGTAATTGGCATCGGAGATGTCCACCCATTCTCCCATCACCATCTCCCGCTCCTGCTGGTCACGCTCGATCACGCCGTAAGGAATCTCAGCGGCGACCTTCGTTGATGAGACGCCAACAGGAAATCCCGCTTTCAGAAATGTGTTGCGTTCATACCAGTCCATCCTCATTTCGACATCGACACGTGGCACGCCGGCGGTCAAACTGACATCGCGGACGAACTTCGAATTGCGGAAGTTGTTCACAATTCGAATTGTTGCTCGCGCGGGGCCGCTTTCCCGCACCTCAACGCTCGCAGCTTTATCGAGAGCCCATCTCTTCCCTGTCAGGCCAATATCCCAGGCGGGACCAGAGTACTCCGGTGCGACCTTCTTGGCCTGATCGGGAGTATCTTCGAGAGCCACGAGAAAATTCCCTTCGGCCCGAAACACCTCGCGCTTGTTCTGCTTGTCGAAGAGTCGTGCGATATTGCCGGTGACAGGGTTGAATTCCACACGCAGGTATTCGTTCTCGAGATACGGCCGAGGCTTTGCACCCGCTTGCAACGAAGCTGCCCGGGCCGGACGGCCAGCCGTCTCCGCCTGAATCCGATAGAGTTTGAGACCCATCTGGGGGACCTTTCGGGCCACAAACTCTACCGTCGCCTGTTCGCGGTCGCCCTTACGCGCGGCCGGCGTCAAGACCTGCACGGGCACAGTTTCATCGCCGTGAACGGCCACCATCCGCGCGGGGAGAGAAGCGGCCGATACGTCAACGGTGACAAGTTCGGTGCGATCCCAGGACTGGGCGTTGTAAACCACTACGGGGATAGCTTCTCCGAGGGTATTGAGCTGCAACCCCAGACTCTCGAGCGAAAAGGTCAGAGCGCGTTGCCCCCGTTCGAAAACTTCCTCGTATTGCTTGGCAGAATCTTTGTATATGGGGCCGATGCCAGAGCCATCCAGCAGATCGTGAAACTGGTTGAGCAGCGCCAGCTTCCATGCATTGGTCAAATCGCGGACGGGGTAATAGTCACGATAGTTGAAGAAGGTCGCGATCTCAGAAAGTTTCTCTGCCGCCAGTAATAATTGTTCGGCCTTGCGGTTATTGCGCTTCATCTCCACCTGCGTTGTGTAACAGCCATCAAACACCGGGTTCAGTTCGCTCTTCACCACCGGAAAGTCTTTCTTCTCGGTCAAGAGCAAGTCGAAGTATTCCTCCACTCCGGTGGGCTTCACGCGAACGTCGTCCGGTGAGGCGTTGAGCTTGGCGATCCCCGACACGTCGTGGGGATTGGGCCCGCCGCCGTGGTCGCCTTCACCGTAAAGCACAAGGATATTCTTGACTCCCATTCGGTCGGCGTTCTTGATGCCCAGGACGGTCGTGTGGTCGTGATCCATCGGCTGCGTGTATTCACCCGGAGTCGTATAACCCAGCACGCGGGTGCCGTCGAGCCCTTGCCACCAGATAATGGGCGGGCGCTTCGGGTCGTGGGGCCGGTTGAACAGGTAAAACTCGATCCCGGCCTTGCGCGCAATCTGCGGCATAGAGTAGGGATGACCGAAAACATCGGGCTGCCAGGCAACGCGCACGTAGCGCCCGAACTTTTCCTGGGTGTACTTCTGGCCGTACAGGAACTGTCGGACCAAGGACTCGCCGTCGGGCATGTTCTCATCCATTTGCACCCAGCCCGAGCTGACCGGGATCCAGTTCCGCGTCCTGACCCTTTCCACGATGCCTTTGTAGATGTCGGGATAGTACTGCTCCATCATTTCGTACACGATGGCTTGATCCTGGGCGTAGGTGAAATCCGGGAATTGCTGCATCAACCGGAGCTGGTTCGTGAACGTGTTGTACATGATGTCGTGAATGGATTCTTCCCAGCGCCAAAGCCAGGCCATGTCCATATGGGCATAGCCAAGGACGTGCGCGGTGTAGTCCTTTGGATTCGATGGCTTCTGACTCTGAGCCATCGCGGTCGGGAGAGCCAGTACAAGCATGATC
>JBEKUI010000252.1:0-6574 GCA_049515175.1 Terriglobia bacterium | reverse complement strand
GTTCACCTACCGGCTGAATCGGCGCTGGCAGGAGAGGAGCTTGTTCCACCGCCTCACGCGCGCCTGCCTTAGCACCAATACCATCACCTACAAAGACTTAGTGGCAGAACCGGAGCTAGCTTGATATTCACATCTCGAGGAACGAAGCCAGAATGTTATAGAAAACAAAGGACCGGGCTGAAAAACAGTGACAAGTGGCGAGTGACGGGTGACGACCAGAGAGGCATGCTTCAGGATTCGGGATTCAGGAGTCAGGATTCAGGAAACGCTCTGTGGTCTCTGTGCCTCTGTGGCAATTGGTCCAAAAGCGCGGGCAACGCGACGTCACAAAAAACAAAAATCTCGAGGAACGAAGCCAGAATGTTATTGAAAACAAAGGGCAAGGAAAAATAGTCAGAGTCAACAGTGGGTCGTAAGCAAGGCTGGGAGTTGAGGGCCTGCGGGTCAGATGAAGGGGCACAAGGCGATGTGCCCCTTCGATACGTTACGCCACAGCTTCGGCTTCGATTTCGACGAGCATGTCGGGATCGACCAGGCGCGCCACTCCGATCAGACTCGTGGCAGGATGGATCTCGCCGAAGAACTCTGCATGGGCTTTGGCGACGTCTTCCCACCGATCGATTTGGGTGAGATAGATGCGGGTTCGGACCACGTGCTCAAGGCCCAGCCCGAGCCGCTTGAGTGCGCTCTCGATATTGCGGATGGCTTGGACGGCCTGCGCGTAGGCATCGCCGGGAGCGACGATTTTTCCGGAAGGGTCGGTACCCGTCGTGCCGGAAATGTGGATGTGGTCCCCGACAAGGACCGCGCGGGCGTAGCCGACCTTGGCTTCCCAGGGTGTGCCGGAGAAGATCTTGGTGCGTTTGTGTTTCATGAGTGCCTCCTTGCGCTTTCGTTCGTTCGATGGGCGCGCGCCTGGCGCCCGAAAATTCCGAATTCCGCCCCCCGCCGGCTCCTGCGAGGCCTGGCCGGAGGGCGTGGGCCGGTTACGGCTGTTTTTCAGTGAAGCGGCGATGGGCACGGGCGGCCATCGCCAAGCGGTGGCGGCGGCGCGTCAGGGCTTCGCGGTGGCGGCGCCGCTCTTCCGTGGTACGCAGGATCAGGCGAGGCACCGGGGTCGGCCGTCCCAGCCGGTCCAGGGCCACATACGTGACAAAAGCCGAACTCGTCTGGTGCAAATCGCCTGTCTGGTAGTTTTCCATGAAAACATTCACTTCCACTTCCATCGAAGTGCGGAAGGCGCGGGTCACAAAAGCCGTCAACCGGATCAGATGGCCAACCCGGATAGGATAGACGAAATCGAGGTAGTCCACCGACGCCGTCACCACCTCGCAGCGCGAGTGGCGGTGCGCGGCAATTCCCCCCGCGATATCAATCAGGTGCATAACGCGGCCGCCCAGGATGTTCCCCAGCGGGTTGGCATCGTTGGGAAGAACGAGTTCCACCATGTCCACCGTGGATTCGGCCACGGTCCTTCCGTTTTGCACTCGCATGGGGCGCTGATATCTCTCGCTGGCCGGGTGACGTCCTGGAATCCGGGTTGCCGGCGCGCGTCCGGAACCAACTCACTGAGAAGCTTTTGCGTTTCGAAGTACGACTACCTATACTATTTCACCCGTTGGACCATTGCAATACGAATCGGCCAGACGCAGGGGTGCGAGGCCTTACGCCCTTACAGTGTGAACCATGTTGAACTGGGTTGGCATCGTTTTCGCAGGTTTGCTGAACGGCAGCTTCGCGGTGCCGCTGAAAACCACCCGCACGTGGAAGTTCGATCACATCTGGATGATCCACTCACTGCTGGCTATGTGCCTGCTCCCCTGGGGGTTTGCGATCGCCGTGGTTCCGGGGTGGACTCGTATCCTGGGCGCGGTCTCCGCGTCGGGATGGCTGGGGTTGATGGGTTGGGGCGTGTTATTCGGCACCGGGTCGCTGTTATACGGCATCGCCGTGGACTTGCTGGGCATTGCGTTGGGCTTCTCCATCCAACTGGGGCTCTCCATTGTGCTGGGAGCGTTGCTGCCCCTGATTTGGGCCGGAACGTTGTCCCTGCACACCCGCCAGGACCGGTTGCTTCTGGCTGGCCTGGCGGTGATGGTTGCCGGCGTGATCCTTTGTGCACAGGCGGGCGGTTCGAAAAGCGCGACACCCGGAGCCGGCGGTGGACGTTTCCGCAGAGGAATGATCATCGCCATTATCGGAGGCATCTTGGCGCCGACGTTGAATTTCGGAATTCAATACGGCACTTCCCTGCTCGCCGCTCTGGGGGGGACCCTGGCGAGCGGTGAATTCCCTGCACGGACGTATCTGGCCTGGGCGGTGTTTCTCTCCGCGGCGGCAGTCATTCAAGCCGGAACTTGCCTGATTCGAATCTTGAGGAACAAGCAGGCTGGTGTCTTTCGCGCTTCCGGGGCGGGGCGGGACTTGCTTCAAGTCGTCGCCATGGGTTTGCTGTGGATTTCGAGCGTCTTCGCCTACGGCCGCAGCGCGTTCGGCCTGGGTCCGCGAGGACCGAGTTTCGGTTGGCCGGTCTTCGTCGCGCTGATCATTCTCACATCGAACGCCTGGGGTGTGGCGCTCGGCGAATGGAGGCAGGCGTCGCCCCGCGCCTTCCACCGGATGCTGGCCGGCAGCGCGGTGCTCGTGCTGGCTGCCTTCCTCATTGGCCAGGGAAGCGGGAGAGGGTAGCCGCCGAATCGACCTCGCAGCCCGCGCATCAGTTACAATCGGATTTCGTTATGCCCACCTTGCAGGCCGACGCCGCCACCAACGTTCCCACGCGCGAGAAGCAAGCGGTGGCTCTGTCCTCCGTCCTCGCCGCCACGGTTCTCACCAGCCTGAAAATTGTCGTGGGCGTAACGACGGGGAGCTTGGGAATTCTTTCCGAAGCAGCGCATTCCGGGCTCGACTTGGTGGCCGCAGTCGTGACTTACCTCTCGGTGCGTGTTTCCGACCTCCCTGCCGACAGCCAGCACCACTTCGGGCACGGAAAAGTCGAACACCTTTCCGCCTTCCTCGAGACTGCTCTGCTCCTGGTCACCTGCGCGTGGATCATATTGGAAGCCGGGCGGAGGCTCCTCTTTCGCGAGGTCCACGTCGATCCGTCGCTGTGGGCCTTCGGCGTGATGCTCATTTCCATCACCATTGACACCTTCCGCTCGCGGGCGCTCTTCCGCGTGGCCCGCAAGTACGACAGCCAAGCGCTGGAGGCCGACGCTCTGCACTTCTCGACCGATGTTTACAGCTCCATCGTGGTGATGGTGGGACTGATTCTAGTTTACGTGGCGGACCGCCAGAACCTTCCCTGGTTGCGTCACGCCGACCCTCTGGCGGCGCTCGCCGTGGCGGGGATCGTCATCTCCATCTCGCTGAAGCTCGGCAAGAAGACCGTCGATGCCCTCGTCGATGCTGCGCCTGCCGGGACGCGCGTTCGCATTGCACAGGCCATTTCACAAGTACCGGGTGTTTTGGATTACGGGCGGATCCGCGTGCGGCAGAGCGGCGGCCGGTTGTTCGTCGATCTGCGCTTGACCCTCGAAAGCAACATCCCCTTCGAACACGCCCAGGCGGTCATCGAGGTGGTGGAAGCGAAAATTCACGGCGTTTTTCCTACCGCCGATGTGGTGGTCCACGCCACGCCGCGCGAGCCCACGGCCGGCAACCTGGTGGAACGGATTCGCGCCGTAGCGCACCGGGGGAACTTCCAAGTGCATGACGTCACAGCTTACGAGTTGGAGGGGCGCATCAACGTCAACCTGGATCTGGAAGTCGATCCGCAGCTTTCACTGGAGGCCGCGCACGAGCAGGCCACACGGCTGGAAAGCCAAATCCAGCACGAGCTGGCGGAAGCCAGCGAGATCAATATACACATTGAGCCGCTGCCGCAAGAGGTGGAGTCGGGCGACGAAGCCCCCGGCATGGACCGGCAAATCGAAGAGCAACTCGCGGAGATTGCACGCGAAACCCCCGGAGTCGTTAACTGCCATTCCATCGAGGCTCACCGCGTTGCCGGGAGCATCATCGTTCGCATGCACTGCACGGTCTCGCCGCATCTCACCGTCGCCCGGGTGCATGACATCATGGAAGAACTCAAATTTAGATTCCGCAGAGCCTTCCCAGAAATCTCCAAGATCAGCATCCACCCCGAGCCGGAAGGGCAGGGGTAGAGACACCTCGACGTCCGTCATCGTGGGTCTTGTTGAGGAAAGAAATCAGACCGCACAGGCAACCCGCGACCGCCTGCCGGTGAGCAGGCGGCCACGGGCCGCAAGAACAAGGTGCGCCGTCGGAAAAGCAGGGCTACTGCTTGGGCTTGTCGGCGGGCTTGGGGGCGGTCGCTGCCGGCTTGGCCGGCGTGGCGGCGGGCTTGGCGCTCCCGGCCGCGGGGGCAGCAGCGGGGGCACTGGAGGCCGCGGCACCTTCCACGGGGTTGGCAGCGTCGTACCGCTTGACGATTTCCTCGGTCAGTTGGGCATCGCGCGTCAGGAAGTAAGGCTGGACTTGCGCTTCTTCCAGAACGATCGCGAACCCGTTCTGCTGGGCATAATCGTTCAGAATGCGCACCATCTTCTGCCCCAGACGGCGCACGGTATCCTGGCTCTCGCTCTGGTATTCTGCGCTGGCGTCTTCAGTCGCCCGCTTGAAGAGCTTGTTCTTGTCCTCCAGCTCGCGACTCAGGCGAAAACGCTCCTCGTCGCTGAGCGTTGTCGCCTGCCGCTGAAGCTGGTCCTGCAGACTCTGGATATCTTGCTGCTGGCGCTGCAAGTCCGCCTGACGAGGCTGGTACTTCTTCTGCAAGTCGGCAAAGGCCTTCTTGCCTTCCTGCGTCGTGGCGATCGCCTCCTGCAAGTTAATCACGCCCACTTTGCCCTGGCCGAATGCCAAGACTGGCCAGACGAGCAAACTGGTCAACGCAATCACGGTTAGAAATCGATTTCTCATTCATTCTCCTTCGAACGTTAAGGGATCCGAAAAGGGCCGAAGTATTGTACCTCAAATGGGGCGCATCAGAAAGTCCGCGAAACGGTGAAGCCGATATGGGAGCGCATGTCGGTCAACCGGTAGCCGCGGAAGGCTGCCAGCGCGGCGTCATAGGTGGCTTCATTCGGGAATAATGCTAGGGGTGGTAACGTCTGAGGAGGAATCACCGTCACATCTTCCCGCAACGCGTTGTAACCCCAAAAGACCCGCACGGGGGCGTTGACGATGGGCAGCACAACCTGGACTTCAATCCCCGTGCAGATACGAGGCCGGAAGTTGGTATTGGGGATGGCATTCAGCGTGTTCGGCAAGGGGAACCACGGAAACTCCTGACTCACATTCGAAAGAGCGGAGGTCTGGACGTGGAGCTGGCTGTTGCGCAATACGAAGGTCGTCCCCACGTCGGTGAAATAGGCCACCGTGACCGGGCCGGCGATGGGGATACGGTATTCAAAGTTGCCGATCATCATCGTGTCGCCGCCGGGGAAGATCACGGTGTTAGCCGGAAACCGTGTATAAGATCCGCAAGACCCCAGTGAGGCGCCGTTGGAACCTAGCACCGGAATGTCATTGCCCAAAGCATCTTTGTTACAGACCTGAGAGACAGTGGGATAGAAAGCAACCGGACTGATACTTCGAATATAGAAACCGCGGATATCGTCTTCGCCGCCGATATAAAAGCGCGAGAATGGCGGCGGGACCCGCCCGCCAAATCCGGTGATCGTCGACCCCGTCAGATGCAGGGCGAAGACGTGCGGTCTCTCGCTCCGCACCTTGGCCACCGGCCGATAATACTTGAACTCCACGATGGGGCGTATGCTGTTGACGTTCCCGCCCATAATACTTCCCGAAAAGCCCAAGGCGGCGTAAATGTACTTTCCCCGCGTGGGTTCGTAGGGATGGTTCGTTGTGTTGTAGAGATAAGTGGGCATGATCTGGCTCTGCGTGATTCCATTCAAGGCGTTCGGGCCGGCGATGCCCCGGAACATCAACGCCTGGAAGTAGTTGCTGGACGCGGTGCTGAAAGCCTGCAAGCTACTGATGGAATAGCTGTAGGTCAGGCCTACACGGGCGAAACTCCGCCGCAATGGATAGCTGGCGAAGACGGTGAATCCGGAAGAATTCTGCGCGAAATTCTGGTACACGGAGCCACCCACCAGCGATTGCAGAGTGTTCGGCGCCAGCCCGGAGGAAAACGCCGCCTGCCGAAGCTGGTCGTAGCGGTAGTCACTCTTGAAGATTGTGAAGCCGGTGGAGATCGGCCGGTCGAAAAGGAAGGGCTCGGTAAAGCCAAAGGAGTAGAGTTTCTGGTACGTGCCCCACTGGAACTGCAGGCTCAACGTTTCGCCCAGCCCCAGAAAATTGTTGGTGGCGTAGTTGACCCCCACAAAGGTCCCCGACAGCCCGCTGACTCCGCCCGAAAAACCGATGGAATTCCGCCCCTTCTCCTTCACCTTCACCAGCACATCCACCGTCGAGTCCTTGCGGTTCTGCTTGATTTCGTAGTCTTCCTTCTTGATCTGGTCAAAGAACCCGAGCTGGTTCATGCGCAGCACGCTCAAATCCCACAGCTCAGAGCTGAAGATGTTGCCCT
>JBEKUI010000251.1:0-6601 GCA_049515175.1 Terriglobia bacterium | reverse complement strand
CGGGCGAACTCTACCATCTCATTGAGGAGGGCATTGACTTGCTCGCGAGTGGGAGCCTCGGCGTAGATTCGCAAGAGATTCTCAGTCCCCGAGGCCCGAACCAGTAGCCAGGCATTGTCGCCGAAAAACATCTTGGCACCATCCAGGTCCTGGATCGCCGTAACTTCCCGACCCGCCACCTTTTTGACCTTTCCTCTGGCGACGTGACGGACAATTCGTTGTGCTGTGCCTCGCTCGATTTCCAGATCGACCCGGCCATACTCATGCGGGCCGAATTCCTGGTTCAACTCTCCGATCAGGTCGCCGAGGCTGCGGTTCTTTTCAGCCATAACTTGGGCAAGGAGCAATGAGTTCAAAATTCCGTCGCGTTCGGGCAAATGCCCTTTCACGGCGATCCCGCCGCTCTCCTCACCTCCGATTAGCACGTCGCGAGTGAGCATGAGATCGCAGATGTACTTGAAGCCAATCGGGGTGACGTGGAGCGGGAGTTTATGCTTGCGGGCGATCTTGTCGATCATCTGTGTCGTCGAGAAAGTTTTCACCACTTCGCCACGCATTCCGAGATCTTCAGTGAGATGCCGCAGGAGAATGGAAAAAATCTTGTGCGAGTCCACAAAAGTGCCATCGCGGTCGATGGCGCCGATACGGTCGGCGTCGCCATCCGTGGCGAAGCCCGCATCATATTTCGTCTCGAGCACAGCTTTACGCAAGCCGGCGACGTGGGGCTCGATCGGTTCCGGATTCAGGCCCGGAAACAGAGGATTGAGCTCACCATGAATCTGGCGGCAGGTGATCCGTGCTTTGTCGAAGAGACGCGCCAGACAGCCGCGTCCAGCGCCGTACATCGGGTCGATCACAAATCGCAAACCTGAGGCGCGAATCCGATCGAGTTGAACGAGGGTCTTGAGTTTGTCCAGGTAAGGGCCGACGAGGTCGACCTTCTCGACAGGAGCATCTTTGGCTCGCCGCCCCCGGGCGCCGGCCTTCGAGACCTTGGAAAGGTAGGCCTCGACGCGTTTCATGATCGCCGGCGATGCCGAGCCCCCATAAGGGGCCTTAAACTTCACGCCGTTCCAGCCATAGGGATTGTGACTGGCCGTGATGACGATGGCCCCGGAGGCGCGGCGCGCCACCACCGCGTAGCTGATCGCCGGCGTGGGTGTGGCCTGGTCGGCGAGGAATGCGGGGATGCCTGCCGCCGCTACTTCTTCGGCCGCCGCCTGGGCTGCTTCGGCGGAAAGAAATCGCGTGTCGTATCCAACGATCAGGCCACTCTTGGCCGAGCTGTTCCTGCGGACGTATTGGGCGATGGCGGCGGCAACTCGGCGGACATTGGCAAAAGTGAAGTCTTCACCAATCTGCCCCCGCCAGCCATCCGTGCCGAATTTGATTCTGTCCATCGGCCACACCCTGCAAAGCCGAAGGTCGGCGCTACAGGAGGTGCTTCCGGCCCTGCTGCTCCAGCTCCTGAACGGCCTTGCCGACGTCCTGCGAGCGATCCATCGGCGCGATCAGGAGCGCGTCCTCGGTCTCGACAATCACCATATTCTTGACGCCCACCGTGACGACGAACTTTCCGGGAGCGATGATCATGTTGCCGCTCGAGTCTAGGCTGAGACTCGTTGCGGGGCGCACGTTTCCGTCAGGATCCTTCGGCTGGAGTTCGTGCACGACCGCCCAGCTTCCTACGTCGCTCCATCCGATGTCGGCCTCGACCACAAAGCAGTTGGGAAGATTTTCCATGACGGCGTAATCGATCGAAATCTTCTCCAGACGCGGAAAGATGCGACGCAGCACACGCGTGGCGCGCACACCCCCGGCCTCGGCAATCTTCACCAAGTCATGCGCCATCTCGGGCTTGGCGAGCGTTAGATTTTGCAGGAGCGTGCTGGCCCGCCAGATGAACATACCTCCGTTCCACAAGTACCGGCCGGAGGAGACGTATTCGCGCGCGGTTTCGAGAGGGGGCTTCTCTGTGAAGCGCTCGACTTCGAAAATGGTTTCTCCCCCAGACGTGCCGGCGCGCGCGCCTTTCTCAATGTAGCCGTACCCCGTATCAGGGCGTGTGGGCTTGAGGCCGATGATGACGGAGCGACCCTCCGCGGAGGCCCAGGTACAGGCGGCGCGCAGAACTCGACGGAACTTCGCCGCTTTGCGGATAACATGATCGGAGGGGAGCACCACCATGATTCCGTCCGGATCGCGGCGCAGGATTTCGTGGGCGGCGAGCCCGATGGTCGGTGCCGTATTTCTGGCGGCGGGTTCGGCGATGATTTGGAAGCGCGGGATCCCGCGCAGGCAGCGTGCGCACGCGGCCTTGAGGAGTTCGTTGGTATAGACGAAAATCCGGCCCGGCGGGATAACAGGCCGAATGCGCTCCACGGTTTCTTCCAGGAGAGTCTTCTCACCCAGAAGAGTGAGGAGCTGCTTCGGCCGCTGGCGGCGGCTCAGAGGCCAGAAGCGCGTTCCGCTTCCTCCCGCCATGATCACTGCGTAGGCATGTTTGAACGCCGAAGCCCTCATCATGAATCCGTCAGTCGAATGTGATTCTCTTGATCTTGGAGGCACGCACGCCGCGTTTCAGGAGCGGCCGGCGAAAGTCCTTCTCCACTTCCGGCACGTAAAACTTGAGCAGCCGCGTCTTCTCCCGTGGCACGAGCCTGTACGCTTCACAAGCGGGAGGAATCAGCCAAGTGTCGCCCGTATCATAGCCCATCCAGCCGGCGGAAGTTTCAACACGCCCCTCGCCCTCGAGGACCGACAGCACCTCAACCGCCTCGGTCCTGCCACGGAAGGTTCCTCGCTTCAGCAAGGTCAACTCTTCGAGTGCGAAGAACCTGCAGGCCGCGACGAAGCGGCGCGACCCGAAGGGTTCACTCAGTTTCACAGCGGGCAGGTCTCGGAGCGCTGGCGCGTCCAGTCGCGCCACCTCCAGTCCCTTGTCGAGGTGGAGGGGTCGGGGCTTGCCATCCAGCCCCATCCGCCCGAAGTCGTCCAGACGATACGTTAAGTCAGAGTTCTCCTCGACTTCAAACAGCACCAGGTTCGGTCCCAAAGCGTGGACCGTGCCGGGAGGTATGAAGATCGCCTCGCCACTCGCCGGGCGAAGCCGGTTCAAATGCTGTCGCGACGTGCCGTGCTGGAACGAAGATCGGAGTTTTTCTGTTCCTACTCCCGGCTTCACCCCCAGCAGAAGCTCTCCCTTGCGCCCCGAAGAGACGATATACCACATTTCGCACTTGCCGCGATTTCCGGGGTCGAAGTGGGTGGCCTGCGCGTCATCGGGGTGAACTTGTACCGAGAGCCAATCACTGGTGTAGATGTACTTGGCAAGCAGCGGGAACCGTCGGTCCTTCCAATTCGCGCCGTTCAGTTCCGGTCCGAACTTTTCCGCGGCTGCCGCCAGGGTCATGCCGGCAATCGGGCCGTTCATGAATTGCGACTGGTCGTCGGTGATCCACACTTCTCCAATCAGCGCATCTGAAAGCTCGGGAGATTGGGGGCGCTGGAAGATGGGATCCAAGTTGCTGCGCCCCCAGATTTTTGGCTGGAAGACCGGGGAGAGCTGCAGCGGGCTGTCGAGTTTCGGCATAGACCGTCGCAAGTATTGTGCCGCCGCCCTCCAGGGCAGTATGCCGTGCGGACGCCCGGCGCTACATCTTCGCGAAGAAGTCCTTCAGCCGGCGCAGACCTTCGTCGATCTGCTCCATCGACGTGGCGTAGGAGATCCGCACGTGCGGGTCCGTCCCAAAGGCGGGGCCGGGCACGAGGGCTACATTCGCCGCGTCGAGAAGCTTCTCGGCGAGCTGGGTCGCGTCGGAAATGCCGTCCTTCTTCAGATACACGCCGACGTTGGGATAAACGTAGAAAGCTCCCTGCGGCATGTTGCACTTGACGCCGGGAATTCCACGCAGGCCCGCCACAATGTGGTCGCGGCGGCGATGGTACTCGGCCAGCATGACCTTGATGGAGTCCTGCGGGCCGCGCAGCGCCGCGACGGCGGCCTTCTGCGCGATGGATGTGGGATTGGAAGTTGAGTGGCTCTGCAGCTTCAACATATTCCCCACCAGCTTGGCATTCCCCAGCGTGTAGCCGATGCGCCAGCCGGTCATCGCGAAGGTCTTCGAAAGAGATCCGACAATGATCAGGTTCTCGCGGTTTTTGCTGCCGCCGAGCGAATAGGGCTTGCGTCCGTCGTAGAGGAAATGGCAGTAGCATTCGTCGGACATCAACAAGATATTGTGTTTGACCGCCAACGCCAGCAGTCTCTCCATCTCTTCCGGCGGGACCACAGCGCCCGAAGGATTGCACGGAGAGTTCACGATGATCATTTTCGTCTTCGGCGTGATGAGTTTCTCGACGTCGCTGGCAGTGAACGTGAACCCGTTCTCCTCCTTGGTGTCGAGCAGAACCACCTTCCCGCCGGCGTAGTTGACGATGTCCATAAAGGACACCCAATACGGGACAGGCAGAATCACTTCGTCGCCGTGATTAATGGTGGCCATAACGGCTTCGAAGATGGAGTGCTTGCCGCCGACGGTGACGATGCACTCATCTGGGGTGTAGCTGGAGCCAAAGTCCTTGGCGTGCCAGTCCACGATCGCTTGTTTGAGCTCACGCGTCCCGCCGCTGGGGGTGTACTTGGTGAAATTCGCATCGAGCGCCGCCACGGCGGCTTGCTTGATGTTGTCGGGAGTGGGGAAATCGGGCTCGCCGGCGCCAAAATCCACCACTTTGATGCCGCTGGCTTTCATTTTGTCTGCCTTGGCCATCACGGCCATGGTGGACGACACTGAAATGCGGGAAATACGTTTGGAGAATTCCATATATGAGTAACCTCGCGGATTAATTTGGAAAGACTTTCTTACGAAGCCGTTCTTCGACGACCGGCGGAACCAGTCCTTTCACCGATCCGCCGTGCACGAAAATCTCTTTGACCAGGCGTGAGCTGATGTGCCCGTAGGCTTCAGCCGGCGTCAGGAAAACCGTCTCGATGGCGGGCTCCAGCCCGCGATTCATGAGCGCCATCTGCAGCTCGTATTCGTAATCGGAAAAAGCGCGGATGCCGCGCAGGATGGCGCGCGCCTGCTTGCGCCGCGCGTAATCGACGAGCAGCCCGCTGAAAGTATCCACCGAGACGTTGGCCATACCCTGCGTGACCTCGCGCAACATCTCGACACGCTCCTCGACGGTGAAGAGCGGCTGCTTCTCGATGTTCGTCAGGATGGCGACCACGAGGTGGTCAAACAGGCGGCTGCCGCGCTCGATCAGATCGAGATGCCCATGCGTGATCGGATCGAACGATCCGGGATAGATGGCGAGCACTTGAGACATGATTCGATGAAATGATCTCTGTGCGGACTGAATTTACGAAGCATTATTCTAGCGTCCGGGTCTGAGGGTTGTAAATCGGATTCTCTCGGGAAGAGACGAGAAGTCAGAAAAGGCCTACTGCCCTGACTCCTCCGGCCCAAGCGTGTGCCCTGCTGATTGGAGGGATATTTGTGAAGCCCGTTCTATGCCAGGGTGCCCATGCAGCTTGAGCCGCTGCCGGCCGTGCAGCCATAGCAGTGCTGGCCGGTGCGGACTTCCCGGCGCGCGAGGATGAACGCATCGAAGTCACGGATATGGTTCGGCAGGCCGTGATTGACCGGCAGGTCGAGCATCTGGTTGAAATCGCAATCGTAGAGTGTACCGTCCCAGCCGACGCTCACCAGGCTGCGGCACATCAGTCCGTCGAGTGTGGATGGGTTAAACTTCTCCAGCAATAGTTCCATGTAGCGCTCGTAGTTCCCACTGCGATTCAAATCTGCGAGAAACCGGCTGATGGGCATATTGGTGAGCGTGTAGAGGCGGTTGAAGACCACGCCGTGTTCTTCGCCCAGGTGCTGGCGGTAGGCCTGCTCGAGTGAATCCTGCGGTCCGGGCAAGTAGGGGCCGAGAGGGTTGTAAACAAGATTCAGCTTTAAGTTTGTCCCCGGCTGGCCGTATCCCAGTTGATTCAGCAGGCGCAGAGCTTCGATACTCTTCGTGAAGACGCCCTTGCCCCGCTGCTTCTCCACATTTTCTTCCGTGTAACAGGGAAGCGACGCTGTGACTTCCACCTGATGCTCGCGCATGAATTCGGGCAAGTAGTGTTTGCCCTCCACAAAGAACACCGTCAGATTGCAGCGGTCGATGACGTGACGGCCGAGGGCGCGCGCTTCGGTAACGAGGTAATCGAAATTTGGATTCAGTTCCGGCGCACCGCCCGTGATGTCCACGGTTTGGACGTCGTACCGGCGCAGGACATCGACCACCTGCTCGGCGGTCTCGCGCGACATGATCTCAGTGCGCGTGGGCCCCGCGTCCACGTGGCAATGCCGGCAGGTCTGGTTGCAGAGCTTGCCGACGTTGACCTGCAAGGTCTCAACGCCCTCCGCCCGCAGCGGCCACTGGCCGACCTGCACGAGCTTTTCTTCAAATGGAAGCATGGTCGAAATCGACTTCAGTGTTTTGAGGTACTGGATGCCCTGGCCCGGAGTCGGTCACCCGACGGACAGCAGGATTCTACCTTACTGGGGCAGTGAAGTCACAGCATCATCGCCAGGGCCAAAGCGCC
>JBEKUI010000250.1:0-10899 GCA_049515175.1 Terriglobia bacterium | reverse complement strand
CTGGAAGGCATGAAGCGGATGCGAAACACGCTGCCGTCCGGGGAATCACAGAACCCGTCCACCGACAGCCGAGCGCTTTCCCCAACTTTGCCAAACTGTCCTTCCACCGAAGCATCGGTGAAAGGGTTCTTGGCATCCGGGCCCGATACGTTCAGCGTGACCTCGACGAAATCGTAGGCCTCTACCGACTGGGCCGACTGGGAAGAAGTCACGTCGCGTGGGACGCCCCACAGTGTTCCCGGCTGCGCCAGGGCCAGCACAAGGCATACAACCGACAGTGCCCACCTGTTTCCTTTACCCACAAGATCCAGACTCAAGAACCACCTCAACCTGGGGAGGGAAGACGTCCTTCCCTTCGAAGCCAAAACTCGCGCCTTTGAGTTTTCAAGCCACCGATTCATCGCTTCCTCCATGAATTATCAAGCGCATGTTACCTACATCGCTTTCAGGAGCAGGGCCCAATCATCGCTGTCGGGGGCGGTTGGCGATGTCCATTCCGGCCCTTCCGGTTTCGAAATACGAATCCCCATCCCGTTGCGCGGATTGAACCAGGAGGCCGAATCTCACACGAAAACAGCAGAGCGCTGCCACGCAGTCTTTACTGTGCTGGTAGAGCAATGGTGAGACGAAGACGGGCGATTCCTGGGTGCCGTTGGACCCAGCCAATTGTGTTCCTTCGCTGAAAATCGCGCCCGTTCCCCTTCGCCGCCTCTGATTGGCCTTACACAAAGAAGTGCCGGACCGCTACGGCGGCCCGGCGTGAGATTCATTCCCGGGTCGATCAGAAATCGAACCGGATAGAGAGCTGGATGACGCGCGGCTGGCGCGTCGCGACGACCTGGCCGAAGGTGTTGTTCACTTGGGGGGACCCAGCTGTCGTGTCATCGAAGGTCGCACTCGTATCGATCGCCGAAAACTGCGTGTGGTTGAAAGCGTTGTAGAATTCGGCGCGGAACATAAAGGACCGGCGCTCACTCTTCAATGGGAACTTCTTCGTCAAGGTGATGTCCCAGTTATTCTGTCCCGGCCCGCGAATAGGGAACACTGAAGCATTGCCGGGATCGACAATTGGGTTGTTGGGGTCTGTCTTGTCCGGCAGAGCCGGCATCACAAAAGCAGCAGTATTGAACCAGCGGTCGAAGGTCCGGGCGCCATGGGAGAGTTGCGGTCGTGCGATCACATTCGCCCGCGTGCCATCACCCCCACCGGAAAGATCAACCCCCGACACGGTGCCCATGCTAATCCCCTGGGGCAGGCCGCTGGCCATGGTGGTGACTCCAGAAACCTGCCAATTGTCGAGGACGCTGCCGACGACGAGTCTCGCCCCAGAACTCGAGAAGCGCTTGCTGGGTTTCGGGAGGTCCCAGACGTAGTTGAAGACGAACATGTGGGTCTGGTCGAAGTTGGCCGGCCCATACATCCAGATCCGCCAGGGTCGGAATTTTGGCAGGAGATCGCCTTCACCGCTGCCGGTGTTCATGGTCTTCGCGTAAGTATAGGCAACCCCAAATGATACTCCTCGCGCAAACCGACGATTCAAGGCCACTTGCAAGGAGTTGTAATTGGATGTCCCTGAGTTCATCGCCGTACTGATTCCCTCATAGCCCGGAATGGGCCGGAAGAAGTCATCCGGGTAGGCCAATCCCGTTACAGGGTCGATGTGCTGCGATTGGAAGCGGGCTCCGTAAGGGATGACGTTCTGGTCTTGAGATTGAAGCAGATGCTTGCCCACATTGCCGACGTAGGAAACGTCCACGACGGTCGCGTGACCGATGTCCCGCTGAATCCCTAAGCTGTATCGGTAGATGCTGGGTATCTTCTCATCTTGCAACTGGATGGCGCTCGTACTGCCTGGGAAGAGCAACCCCGACCGTTGCAGGAGCGTATCCATATTCCCGTAGAAGATGCGCGGCTCAATCTGGACGGGAGGATTGATGACCATGCTCCACGCGTAAACGGAGCTGTAGGATGGAACCGCCTGCTTCATAGTCCCGAAGCCGCCCCGGATGGCGGTCTTGCCATTTCCGAACGGGTCATAGGAAAAACCGAACCGCGGCATCACCTGTACATTATGCTGCACGCGGAAACCTGCCGGGTAGCTCTTGTCTGAGCTCAGCACCATGCCGGGGAAATTGAAGGGGCCGGTGAAGGCGCCGACGTAAACGGCCGGATAGTATTGCCCGGTAGTTGGGTTCTGGGCAATCTCAACTCCCGGTGCACCGTTGGGATCCTGCACGGGCAAGTAAAGCGGTGGCACCTGGCTTGCGTCATAGCCACTCGCCACGAATTCCGCCCCCAGCCCTTTGTTGACCTTCCAGGGGGTGAACCAGGAGAACCGGGCGCCCATCGTGAGGGTCAATTTTCGATTTACTTTCCAAGTATCCTGGGCAAACCACTCTACGACAGTGTTTGCCATGAGATAGAACTTCCGGCTGTCGGACTCTGAATACCTTCGGAAATTCCCCACAATCGCGTTGGCATAATCCCAGCCTGTATCCCCTGGGTTGTTCACATCGTGTGTAAAATCGAAACAGCCATTGAAACAGTCCGCACGAGGACCGTCCGTGGCCCAATTGCGCTCGAAGTGGATGCCGAACTTGAAGGTGTGAGGCCCCTTGATCCAGCTGAGGCTATCTTCAAAGTTGAACCGCGGGTAGCCTTGGTTATCGGGAAGGCGGGGATCATCGGCCCCAAGATACGCCGCGCTGGGAACGAAATTAAAGCTCGCCGAGGGAATGAGGTCGTCGGGGTTGGCCCCAGGATAGAGTTGTCCCAACGTGAAGCCCAGGGTCGAGCGCTTGATGGGGTCAAAGTAGTTCGTCGGAGTGCGCCCAAACAGGTTGGCGACAGGACCCTTCTCCTTTTCGCCGACAAAGCCGGTCTGAAACTCATTCACGACGGTTGGAGCGAAGACACGCGTCCATCCGAGCTGTATAGTGTCCGTCGACTCCTTGTAGTGGTGCTTGAAGATGGGAAGGTCCCCAGCAAAACCCAGGACCCGGCACCCGTAAGCCCGCGTGTCCACCCACCAGCGCCGGCCGCTCAGCGTGAAGGTATCTTTTGCCGTTGGGTGGTAGTCGAGTTTGAGCGCCTGCAGACGCTTGGGAATTTCGCAGTTGTCCTGCCACTCATAGTTGTAAGGCAGCGACGGATCAACTCGGTTCGGCAGAGGCATGAAGTTCAGAAGGATCTGGGCTTGTGAGTTGATCCTGGACCCCGGGACGACGTTGTTGACGATGGGGTTCGGGTTTGTCGGGTCGGGATCGGTGAGCACCACCGGGATGGGGTTGCCCTGATTATCAAGTTGGCCTTGGTGGATGCTTTGTGAGAAATCACCTTGGCGCTCCAAGGCGGTCGGAACGGTCACTGTGTTCCTTCCCCAAGGTTGCTTGACCCGCCAGTCTTCTTCGGAGTAGAAGAAAAACAGCTTTTCCTTGTTGGCGTTGAACTTGTTGGGGATATAGATGGGGCCGCCAACGGCAAGACCGAAAGTGCCAAATCTGTAGATCGGCTTCTCGACGCCGTCTCGGTTGTTGAAAAAGTCGTTGGCGTTCAGTTTCTCGGAACGCTTATAGCCGTACACCGTGCCATGGAAGTCCTTGGTGCCGGACTTGCTCACGAGAGCAACAGTTGAACCGAGGTTCCGCCCGTATTCAGCCGTGTAGTTGTTGGATACCAGCTTCATCTCAGCAATGGCGTCCATGCTCTGAGCCTGCATCAACATCCCAGCGAAATCAGGGTTGGAGCCTACCTGTCCATCCACCAAGACGGTGTTCCAGAAAAGGCGAGCTCCGCCCACCGATGGCGTGAAGCTCCCGAACTGCCCGCCGTTCGACCCCGTGCCTGCAGGGTCCGTGTCGGAGATTTCTCCCCAGGGGACTACGGTCAGGGTGGTGACACCGGGGAGCACGCGCAACAGTTGCATGACGTCGCGGCCTTTGATACCCACGTTGTCGACCTGGATCGTCGATAGTTGTCCGAAAGTATCGGCGCTTTCCGTGTTGACCGCTTCACCTGCTGCCGTCACTTCAACTGTCTGTGTCACCTGGCCGACGGTGAGTTTAATGCTGCCCAGAGCCACACGCTGACTGGCGGTCAATACGATCCCCTTCCGTTCGTACGCCTGGAAGCCCGCCTTCTCCACTTTGACAGTGTACGTACCAGGGCGCAACGCCGTGAACACGAACTCTCCACTCCCGCTGCTCGCAACCGTCCGCAAGGCCCCGGTATCCTCGCTCGTCAAGGTGATAGGCCCCGGTATCCTCGCTCGTCAAGGCGATGCTGGCATCTGGAATCACGGCACCGGAAGAATCCAGAACCGTGCCACTGATCTCTCCAGTGATCATTTGCGCGGGCGCGCGCCCGCACATCAGGGCAAGCCCCAAAAACACCAAAAGGTAGTAAACTCCCTTGCCGCATTTAGCTGACATTGGAAATGACCTCCTCCAGCGAACGTTGTTTGCCAGTAGTCCCTTCCCCCACCTGACGCATGGATGGTTGAAAGCCGACACACTCTCTCTTTCTGGCCCCCCTTATAAACCCTGCGCGAGAGTGTTTCTATAAGGATCAAGAAAAGGTTTCTTGCAAAAATATCATATCTTTCTGGTCATCCCCCTGCACGGGGGCGGACCCGCCCGGACGGGGCCCGCCGCCTTCCCCCCGGGGAGTTTACGGTCCGGCATTTGACCCGGGCGGGGGTTTTTGCTAACTTCATCCATCAGAGATTTAGGGCTGTCGCATCCGGGGGAGGGAGACGCCGTGCGCTTCGCGCCAAAAATGCTCTGGCAGAACACTCACACCATCATCCCGCCCCAAATCCGCGCCGATGGTGTGTGTGGGTGGCCTTTCGATCCTTCCCTCCCCCTCGCCGTGACGTTTCAGGTTTTCGGAGAGGGCCAGCCCGTCCGCATGAACCGGCACGACTATTTCGAAATCGCCTATGTGCTCAACGGGGAAATCTCCTGCCAGGCGGGGGAGCGAAGTTTCCGGTGCAAAGAAGGCGAGCTCATCGTCATGGGATCCTCGCTTTACCATCGCATGTGGCGGCACACGCGAGCCCATCCCCGGATCGCCGCCATCTTCTTCATGCCCGAGGCCCTCTGTGAAGCCAGATCCAACGGCGGGCAGGCGGAGTTTCTGCTGCCCTTCTATTTGCAAGGGGCGAGGTTCCCCCACATCGTGCCCGCCCGCTCCGGGATTCCCGCCGAGGTTTTCGGACTGATCCAACGCATCCACGCGACCCTGCCGGCTCAGACCAGCCTGGCGCGCCTTTCGGTCCGCACTTACCTCAAGATGATTCTGATCCTGCTGGTGAATCATTATTCGCCGTATCTGGGCCCGCGCCAGGTTGGCGACCGGAAACAGGAGGCGGACCGGCGGATTGCCCCCCTTTTCGAATTCCTGGAAATGCACTACCACGAAGCGTTGACGGTGGAAGACGCGGCGGCCGTGCTGGAAATCAGCAAGCCACATTTCATGCGGCTGTTCAAGCAGGTCACCGGACAGTCATTCATCTCCTACTTGAATCATTTCCGCATCGCCAAGGCGCAGGCGTTGCTGGCCACCACGCAGGAGCCGATCGCCCAGCTCTGCCAGGAAGTGGGCTTTTGCGATCAGAGCTATTTCGGTTCGGTGTTTCGCAAGACGGTCCGCACGACGCCGCTGGAATACCGTCGGCGCTTCGGGAGCTCGACCGCCGACACCCACATCCAGCGTACGGTGCAGAATTCCTAAGGGCCTTCAGACCGCCAGCATCCCGCCATCTGCCCTGTAGAACCCGCCGGTGCAATAGCGCGACTCGTCGGAACCGAGGAACACGGCGAGCGGTGCAACATCTTCCGGTGTCCCGAGGCGGCCGAGGGGCGATTTGGCCTCCAGCTGGGCGCGGAGCTGACGATCGGCGAGCAGGCTGGCAATCATGGGAGTCTCCGTCGTCCCTGGGACAATGGCGTTCACACGGATGTGGTCGCGCCCGTAGTCGACGGCCATGATTCGGGTGAGCGCGAACACGCCGCCTTTGCTGGTGCTGTAGGCCGTGTAGGTCGGAGCGCAGCCGGTCAGCCCCGTCGGCGAAGCGATGTGGATGATGGAGCCTCCGCCCCGGGCGAGCATCGAGGGAATCACGTATTTTGAACACAGCCAGACGGAACGGAGGTTGACGGCCATTGTTCGGTCCCAGACTTCCTCCGCCAGCTCGTGAGCGCGAGCGTCCGCGCCGTGCATCTGGACGGCGGCGTTGTTCACCAGGATGTCGATGTCCCCGTATTGACGGACCGCTTCCTCGGCCATTGCCTTGACTTCCCGGGCTTGGGAGACATCACAGCGGATGAAGGTGGCTTTGCCGGCTGCGCCTGCGATGCCGCGGGCGACGGCCTCGCCCGTGGCCGCAGAAATCTCAGCGATGACGACGCTGGCCCCTTCGCGAGCGTACAGTTCCGCCACGGCGCGCCCGATTCCCGCACCGCCGCCGGTGACAATCGCAACTTTGTCCTTAAGTCGCATGGGCTCTCCTCGCGGGAGGCATCCTCGCTCAGGCTGCCGCTGCCTTGTCGGCAGCCTTAAACTCGATCGTTTTGCCCGAGCGCGCCGACTCGTAGGCGGCGGAAGTCAGAACGATCGTCTTGAGATTGTCGTCGCCGGTGTTTTCCGCCGGTCCTGCGCCCTTCAGCGCCCCCAGCAGATTCCCGATGCAAGGGACAATGCTCGAATGGACCACCATGTAGTCAGGATCGGCCCACTTGAAGCTCGGAGGGGGGCAGCGCCGGGAGTGAGTCCCATCCTTGGTCGTAACCCGAATCCAGAAATCCGGCCCCAGCTCCACGGAGCCCTTGTCACCTTCCACAAACATGAAGGTTTCGGGAAAGCGATCGTGCTCCAGGTAGTTCTCGGCGTAGCCGAGTTCGCAGGTGACCGTGGTCTTCCCTCCCATGTGCATCATGACCGTTGCGATGTCTTCCCCCTTGATGTCACGATGAATCTGGTGCACTTGGCAATACAATCGGTCCGCTTCTCCAAACAGGAAACGCGCCACGTCGAGAATGTGGGTTCCCATATCCCAGAGAATGAATTCCTCCATGTCCTTCAGCGCCGGCTCGTTGACGAAAACGGGGAAACCCGAAACCATCGTCAGGCGGGCGCGGAAGGGCGTTCCGATGGTGCCCCCGTCGAGGACCTTCTTGAAAGCCCGGATGGGGTGCTGCCAGCGCCAGTTCTCATGGATGGTGAGCGGCACGCCGGCCTCGCGGCAGGTCTTCACCATCTGCCGCGCCACCTCCAGCGAGGGGGCCATGGCTTTCTGGCAAATGACGGGCAGCTTGTGCCGCGCCACCATTTCCGTGAAGCGCTGGTGGCTGAAGACGTCGGTGCAGATGTCCACAAAATCCAGTTTTTCTTTTGCCAGAAGTTCTTCCGCGTCGCCGTAGACGGCGGGAACCCCGAATTCCGCGGCCAGTTTTTCCGCCTTGGAAACCGTGCGGTTATACAGGGCGACGCACTTCGCCTCCGGAAACTCGTACCACGCCGCGAGCTGAAAACGCGCCCAGAAGTGCGCTCCAAACATCGCAAATCGCAACTCGGCCATGTGACTCCCTCCTGAGTTTCAATTCCCTGCGGATGTCATCGGCGGATCCGGCCGGTCGGCAAGGGATCCGGACATATGATTTCGGATGGAATTTCGTTCACTGGACAGGCCCCCGCGCACCATCTGGCATCCGAGTTTCCCGCCATTCATAATCCAAACCGATCGTCATGATCTATAAGAATGCAGGGTGACTTTTGTTGAAAGAGTATCACCGCAGGGAGCGGGCAGATTGGCCGACTGGATCTCCGTCAACGCGGGCGGCTCCGGGAAGCGTGTGCGGAACTTCTTGACGCGAGCGAAGACGTGCCACTATACTCGCGCGAATTTTATTCGGGGAATATCCCGCAGAAAGAAGACCACCATGCGCTCAAAGACGAAGGTCCAGTCCGATCTCATCCCCAATCGCTTCCAGGATCAGGTTGCCCTGGTGGTGGGCGGCGCCCAGGGCATTGGCAAGGCGATTGCCGTCAGGCTGGCGCGCGAAGGCGCGCAACTGGTCATCGCCGACATGGACCGCAAGATGCTCCGCCGCACGGCGCAGGGAATTGCCAGGGAGGGCGGGAACGTTCGCACCCTCGATTGCGACGTGCGCAGCGAAGTCCAGGTGAACCGGATGGTGGCGAGGGTCGTCCGCTGGCACGGGCGGATCGATGTCCTGATGCAGATTGCCGGCGTCGCCAAGGCCGCGCCCTTTCTCAAGACCACCACAAAGCTCTTCGACTGGATGATCGACACCAACGTCAAAGGATCGTTTCTGGTGGCGCGTGCCGTTGTGCCTCACATGATCAAGCAGCGGCGCGGAAAGATGGTCTTCATGGCCTCGACGAACAGTTGGGACGCCGAAGCGGAACTCGCTCCTTACAACATCTCCAAGGCGGGAGTCTTCCTGCTCGCCAAGACGCTGGCGCGCGAGTTCGGACGTTTTGGAATTCACTCCAACGCCCTGGGGCCGGGGTTCATTCGTACCCGCCTCTCGGAATGGGTCCTTTCGCATCCGGGCTTCGCGGAAAAATACGCCCACGTCATTCCCTTGGGGAGGATCGGCGAGCCGGAAGACATCACCGGTCCTGCAACCTTCCTGGCCTCGCGGGACTCTGATTACGTGAATGGCGTTTTGCTTTTCGTAGACGGAGGGCAACTCGCCTAAGAGAGTCGTTCGGCGTCTCCGTTAGCATCCGATTCCGTCTGGTCCCGCCCTCATTCGAGAACTCGCTGATCTCGGGGCAAGCGGCAAATGCACAAGGAGTCGGCCCAGGGTTTTCTTGCTGGTGGGAGACCGCGTGACCGAGACAGGTATGAGCACTCCCGCGACCATCGTGACGCCCAACGGCGCCGTCGTTCCCCGGCTGCGCCGAGTTCTTTCCCTCTGGGACCTGATTCTGTACGGCATCGTCGCCGTCACGCCGAGCGCGCCGGTGACCGTCTTCGGACTGGCCCTGGTGATGTCGAAGGGCCACGCGGTCGACACCATTCTCGTGGCCATGGTCGCCATGGTCTTCACCGGCTTCAGTTACGGACGGATGGCGGCCCTGTATCCCTCCGCGGGGTCGGCCTACACCTACGTGGGCCGGGGGCTCAATCCCCACCTGGGATTCCTGGCGGGCTGGGCGATGCTGCTCGACTACGTCGTCATTCCGCTCTTTTGCGTGATTTACGGCTCGTTGGTCATTCAGCGGATGTTCCCGCAAGTCCCCTACCTCTTCTGGACGGCCTTGCTGGCGGGCGTGATGACCTACCTCAATCTCCGCGGCATCCGCTCCACGGCCCGCGCCAACCAGGTGTTAATCAGCGTCATGATGGTGGTCCTGATCGCCTTTATTGTTCTGGCCATCCGCTACATTTTCGGTCATCAAGGGTGGTCGGGATTGTTTACGCTCCAACCCTTCTACAATCCCAAGACTTTCAGTGCCGGCTCGCTCGCCACCGCGACGTCATTCGCAGCGCTCACCTACCTGGGCTTCGACAGCGTGACGACTCTCGCCGAGGATGTCCACAATCCCCGGCGCAATGTCCTGCTCGCCACCGTCCTGGTTTGCGCGTTTACGGGAGTCTTCGGAGGTCTGCTCGTCTACCTCGCCCAGATCGTCTGGCCGGACTACTCCACCTTTTCAAACATCGAGACCGCCTTCATGGATGTGACGCAACGCGTGGGCGGGCCGCTGCTTTTTCAGGCCATGGCCCTCATGCTTTTCGTCGCCAATGTAGGATCCGGACTCACCGGGCAAGTCGGCGCGGCGCGGCTTCTCTTCGGCATGGGGCGAGACAACGTCCTGCCCCGCCGCTTCTTCTCCTATCTTGACCCCAAGCGCAACACTCCCACGCACAACATCTGGCTGATCGGCATCCTGGCCTTCCTCGGTGCACAGGTCATGAGCTACGAATTGACCGCGGAGATCCTGAACTTCGGCGCCTTCCTGGGCTTCATGGGCGTGAACGTGGCCACGTTCTGGCAGTTCTATGTGGTCGGACAGCCCGGGCGAAAAAAGAATTTCTTCGCCGATGCGCTGGTTCCCGGTCTGGGATTCATCTTTTGCCTGATTATTTGGCTGGGGCTCGCTACACCCGCAAAAATCGCGGGGGGAATCTGGTTCGCCGTCGGCCTGATCCACAGCGGCATCCGCACGCGCGGCTTCCGCCGCCGCCCAGCAATGATCGATTTCACCGACGCTTAGCGGTGGGGCTGAAACTCGGCTCGCTGCTTGCGCCCGAGTCGTGAGCCACGCAACCAATCGCCCGGCTACTTCACGCTTGCCGTGAAACTGTCGCTTCCCGCCTGCCTTTGCGCTGCTAACTGGGCACGCGCTGCGGCCTCGGCGCGGATGATGTCGGCTTGTTGGGATGTGAAATGCAATTTGCCTTGGGCTGCGAGCAGCAGATCGCTGGGGCTCCACTTGCCGCGCATGAGGCCGCTCGACGTGTGGCCGACGGAGGGCATCAGCAAGTGTCCAAGTTCGTGCGCCATCGCGTGGCCCAGGGTCACCGGCACCGAGGCATTCCCGCTCTTCGCCTGGTCGAGCACGCGGTCGAAGAAGACGCTGGCTACGGAGCTGCGTCCGCCAGCTTCTGCTGGCGGCATGGCGTATCCGAGCCAGCTCTCGGGGAAGCCTGCCTGGGCAGCGCGGTTCCGAAAGTGGATGCGCAGCGCGAACTCCGTGGGCCTAAGGGTGCCTGGACACGACGGGAGATTCTGGGCCTGAGGCGGCAAGGGGGAACAATCCAGCCACGCGGCCTCGATCCCCAGTTCACGAAAGATTTGTGCCGCCACAGCTTCGGTGTGCTGCAATGCCTTGGGCGATAGTTCGGCGTAGTTGAAGACGTAC
>JBEKUI010000249.1:0-6715 GCA_049515175.1 Terriglobia bacterium | reverse complement strand
GTCCAGATGGTCGCCCTGCTGGGCGAACAGGTTATTGCATTCGTGCGGAGGAATGGGAATCCATCCCAGTACGAACCAACGGTAACCACTAGCCGGGCTCACGTTGATCGCCTCAATTCTGACATTCCCTTTGTTGCAGACGTTCAGGGACGTGATCTCATCCGTCTCATCCCCGGCAAACGATGGCAACGCAACGCCGAGCAGCGTCAGCAACAGTAATAGCATCCCACAGAGGTTGAGCTTTGCCCCTAGTTTACTCATGGGTGTCCTCCCGGGGGAGAGTTTCGCAATGTGGCCCTCTGGGTCGATTTGTTCACCCGCTTCATAGAAACCCCCTGCATTTCCTGTGACAATCCGGGCGAGTCAATTCTTCTCTTTGTCGTCTTTCTTCTTTGCATCTTTCGGCGGGAGCTTGGGGTGGAAATTGCTGTTGACGGTTAAAAAACTCGGCGGCAACTCAATATTATTCTTTCTCAAAGTTACAATCATCGCATCTTCAACCTCGAGGCGTCGCGCATCAGGATTTTTTGCGATCCTTTTCGCATCAACGACACGCGCCAAGGCCAAGTTTATATCAAACTCTGCCACTCCCGCCGGGACCATATCGCCAGGCTTTGTCTCCGTAAAAAGCTTGCGCACCTG
The DNA here is from genome assembly GCA_049515175.1 of Terriglobia bacterium. GTDB lineage: Bacteria > Acidobacteriota > Terriglobia > UBA7540 > UBA7540 > JACQNR01. The sequence goes on along the minus strand of JBEKUI010000249.1, from coordinate 6,073 downwards.
TTCGGCCTGATCCGGCCTGCCTTCATCCGTCAATACCTTTTCCGCGCCTATGACCAGATCAGCGACATATTCGTGCTGATCCTGATCCGCCATTTTATCGAACTGCCGAATTTCCATCGCCTGCACCACACCCGGTAAAAGCATGGCCGCCGACAGGAATGTAGCCGCCAGGAATTTGTTAAACCTGTTCATGGAAACCTCCTGCATTTCCTGCTGCAGCATCGTATTTCTAAGCTGACGGGGAAATGTATCACAAGACGCTTTTCGCGGCGTAAGAAAGATCCTGGAGCTGTGGTGCGGGCGGAGGGAGTCGAACCCACACGGGCCTTGCGGCCCTACGGATTTTCATGCCGTCTACGGCTTTCGCCGCCCTGGGGGGCGCTTTGGAGCGCGCACTCCAGGTTTGCGGTCTGGACTATCCCTTCACCGTCCCCCGGAAGCTCCGGGGCTTAGGTGCTGCCCGTCTAGTCTCTACACCTTCCCGGCTGGATTCTTTCGCCGGGCTTGGCTCGGGATTGCCATTTCAGGTTTCCCCGAATTTGAGCAGTTCTGCATCGCCGGTTTCCCAGGCGAGCACCCAAGTTTTCCTCAAGTCCGTTGCGTCTGCCATTCCGCCACGCCCGCGTGGCTGGGTATTCACAGCTATCTATCATAAAGCAGCCAAACGGAATTTACACGTCAGTTTCCGGGGTAAGGAGGCATGGTGAAATTTTAAGTCCCTTGCGTCTACCAGTTCCGCCACCCCCGCACACTCGGCAAGTTGCCCGCTGTGATTCTATCCGGTGCGCGGCCAAAGGTTGCGAATCGGGATCGACCATGCGTCGCCAATTTCACAACTTTAGCATGGAGGGCTCTCGCGAGGCACAGAAAAGCTGATTGCGCAGTATCGTGCACCGCTGGCGACGATCTTACATCGGCAGCCATCCCCCGCCGCGTTGCCTGGATGCCTGAATTGAATCCTGCTCAAGATGAAGTAGCTCGTTAGAGCACGCCGTACTTCTTGTAGACGTCACGCAAATAGGCGCCCTCTTTGAGTTCCGCCCGAGTGTGGTTCTCCCGCGAAACCTTCTCGGTGGCCAGCCGAATGACGTCCTGGACCCTCGCGGCAGGCACCACCACGATCCCGTCGTAGTCGGCGAACACCAGGTCGCGGGGCGTGACCAGAACTCCGCCGCATTCCACCGCCACGTTGTACTCCGTCACCAGCCCTCGTCCCCGCGAGTCCACCGGCTTGATGCCCGCGGCGAAGATCGGAAATCCCATTGCCTCAATCTTCTTGACGTCGCGGATCAGCCCGTCCACGACCGCGCCGCGTGCCCCCCGCGCCATGGCGGCCGTCGAAAGCAACTCTCCCCAGGGCGCGTTCCGGGTGGATCTCCCCGTGGCCACCACCACCACTTCCCCGGGCAGAATGCTGTCAACGGCTTCGATCTCCTTCGCGTAAGGGTCCGGCGTTTCGTGGTGCACGTCCATCGCCAGGATCGTGCGTGCCCAGCCGGCGAAGCACCAGTCTCGCACCAGCGGGCGCAAAGATTCATTCATCGCCCGGTCCCGATAGCCCAGTTCATCCAGAGCATCTGAAACCACCGCTGTATACAGGTTTTGCTCCAGGTGATGGAAGAGTTCGAGATCGGCGCTGCTCGTCGCGGTTGGCTTGGATTGAAGCATGTTATTTTGCCTCTCCTGCTTGAAGAATGCTCGCAGGGCTAGGGGCCTACGGGCTCGTTTCCATCTTAACGGTTACCTGCATCCGCGGCCAGCGATTCAAAGGCGTGGGAGTTAATCGTCCGATGCAGAGCTTCGGGATTGGCTGGAGCGATTGCGGGCCAGGAGGTCGGCGTGAAGTCGAAACTCGCGTTGCGCCTCCGCGTTCTTTCCTGGGGCCTGCAACGCCTGACCAAGACTGTAGTGGACGCGGATAAACTTGGGGTCAAGGCGCAGGGCCTCGGTCAACTCGGCCTCCGCCGAGCTAGCTTTCTTGACCCGGAGATAGCATCGCCCAAGCTCGAAATGCGCCCGGGCGTCCTGCGGGGAGCGCTCCACCGCCTGGCGTCGGAAGACCTGCGAGACTTCCAATCGAATCGAAATAACCAGAAATGAAAGGAACTAAAATTTTCTTGACAGGACACACCCTGTCCAAGTATACGTAGCACCACCATAGAAGTGTCGGGTTCTACTGAACTTCTTGTGATTATTTGTCGGGTGACGCGAAAGCAGCTCTGACTTCAGCCGTGAGGTTTTGCGGCTTGAATTATCGGTGCATGGGGAGAATAGCGCAGGAGGAATGCCATGGTATCTGATGTCTCCCTGAGTGGAGTGCTCAGTTACGGCAGGCGGTTGCTGGCGATTTTGGCTGTAATCCTCGTCGCTGGCATCGGGACTAGTCGCGCCCAGCAAGTGCAGGCGTCGCTTTACGGGGCGGTCACCGATCCCGCAGGTGCAATGATCCCCGATGCCAGTATAACCGTGACGAATCCGGCTACGGGCCAGTCCGTCCTGGCCAGAACCGGCAACGATGGGAACTACATTGTGACTTCCCTTCGGCCCTCGACCTATGACATATCGGTTGAGCATCCTGGATTTCAGATTTCGGTTCGAAAGGGCATTAAATTGGATGTCAACCAGCAAGCGCGCATCGACATTCAACTGAATGTCGGCGCACTCACAACCACCGTCGAGGTGGCAGGTATTGCTCCTCAGGTGGAGACCGCCACGGCCACCGTGGGCATGGTGATTGACACCCGCCAGATCTCCGATCTGCCGCTGAATATCCGCCGTTTCGGCACGTTGCCTCTCATGATGCCTGGAACCGTCGCTGACCGCGGTGGCTTCACCAGCAGCGTGCTTGGTTCTCCTTTCAGCGAAGACACCTATTCGGCGAACGGGGCCCGGGGCTCCGGCAACAATACCCTGATCGACGGCATCGATTCCAAGAACCTGTTCACCGGCGGCTTCTCCGTGCAACCTTCTCCCGATGCCATACAGGAGTTCAAGGTGCAGACAGAGTCCTTCTCCGCCGTGTTCGGAAAAAGTGCCGGGTCAACGATCAACCTGGTGACCAAGTCCGGCACCAATGACATTCACGGGAATTTCTTTGAATTTCTGCGCAACCGTAACCTGGACTCCCGGAACTTCTTCGACCAGAACCAAACGGACGCGAACGGAAACGAAATACCGGGAAGCGCGCGCGGCCAGTTGCAGCGCAATCAATTCGGCGGCTACATTGGTGGACCGATCAAGAAGAACAAGACCTTCTTCTTCGGCGGCTACGACGGACTCCGTTTACGCAAGGGCAATACCGCCGTGGACCAGGTTCCAACTCCGCAGATGCTCGGAGGGGACTTCTCGCAACTGCTGACAGGCGACATGTCTCTCTCCCCATGCGCGCATCCAGGTACCGGCGATCCGGTTTTTGATACTGGCCAGATCTTCGACCCAGGCACCGTTCACCAGATCACTTGCGCCGATGCGAGCGTCGCGAATGCTGCGAATGCCATCCCAGGCAACCAGATCCTCCAGACTCAGATTGACCCCGTCGCCCAGAAGGTCATCTCGCTAAACCCCTTCCCGGCTCCCAACGTGCCGGGGGCACTCAACAGCAACTATGTCCACAACCCCGTCGATAAGAGGCGGGACAACCAGTTCCTGATCAAGATCGACCACGAGATGAACGAGAGGAATAAGTTTTTTGGGCGGTATATCTTCGCCCAGTCAATTATCGCTTCACCTTCCGCAGGCTACACCACGCTCCCGGGCTTTGGGGATACCATCCGCTTTCGTGGCCAGAACCTGGCTCTGAGCTGGACCCACACGTTCAGTCCCAACATCCTCAATGAATTCCGTTTCGGATTCACCCGCAACATGGACGTGGACAATTGCGAACATTGTCCCCGTGCCGCCGGCTTTGTGCAAACCTTCGGGATCAATGGTTTGAAGGCGCTCTCACCCAATCTTGAAGGCTTCCCGTATTTCGGGTTCGGCCAGGGTTATAACGGCGTGGGTGATTCGAATTACCGGCCCGTCGAATCGAACGACATGGTGGAGAAGTACAACGAAACATTGACCCTCATTAAGGGAAAGCACACCCTGGCGTTTGGGTTTGATATCCAGCCTTACCAGTCGCTGCGTAACCAGGCGCCCTTCTCGCCCCACGGACAATTCGACTACTCAGGACTTTACAGCGGTTCCTCCATTGCCGATTTCCTTCTGGGATATCCTAATTCCGCCGCGCGCAGCGTGGCAGCATCCACCAATAACCACGACGGGAAATTCTGGAATTTCTTCATCCAGGAGGATTGGCGTGTTTCGAAAAAACTGACCGTCAATGCGGGTCTCCGTTGGGAGTATCACCAACTGCCCACCGACCGCAGAGACGTCGGCGCAATTCTGTTCCCCATTCCTGGCGCCGGGCTGCAGAAGCATGGGAACGCCCTGATGATACTCGCGGGTTATCAAAGGGCCGACCAGTACTGCAACGATCCCTTTTACACCAATGCTGAAGGAGACAAGCTCATCGCGTGCTCGTCCGACATGAAGAAGTATGGCTTCACCGACCGGGCAGCCCGGTCCCTGTGGTTCCCCGACCGCTTCAACTGGGCCCCGCGGCTAGGGTTTGCCTACCGGCCTACCAATTCCGATAGGCTCGTCTTGCGGGCGGGGTACGGGTTGTTCTTCGATCTTTCCGAATTCAACGTGTTCCATTACGGATTCAACAACCCCATTGATGGAGCCAGCCAATTCAGTAATGCGGCTTTGTCGGGCGTATTTGCACAGCCCTCCTTCACAACCGCTACTGCTTTCGCTTCGGGAGGTCTCCCCGCCCTGAAAGACGCCTTCATGTCGATGAACGTCCAACCCAACTTCAAGCAGCCTTACATCCATGAATATGACTTCGAAATTGACAGCCAGCTCACCAATGACATGGCGTTGTCGGTTCGTTACCTCGGCACCGACTCGTTCCAAATGAGCCACTTCCATTTCTTCGGCAACCAGGCCATCCCGGGACCCGGTGACGCGCAAGAACGACGGATTTATCCGGACTTCGGATTGTCGGCGATTACAGGCTCCCAAGCGAGCGGGAATTACAACAGCTTGCAAATGCAGCTGACCAAGAAGATGACGCACGGTTTCAACCTCACCGCGGGTTATACTTATTCCAAATCACTCTCGAACAACGAAGGTGAGGAAGGCGCCTACACCGACGCCGCCGTGGGACAGAACGACAACAACCCGGGTGGTGAATACGCGCGCGACATCAACGATGTCCGGCAGCGGCTCACGTTCAGCAGTGTCGCAGAATTGCCATTCGGTCGGGGCAGACAGTTCGCCTCCGGCATGGGGCGCTTTCCGAATGCGATACTGGGTGGCTGGCAGGTCTCCGCTATCTTCAGTATCCAGGCGGGATTCCCTGAAACAATTACGTCTGGCCTGGACTTTGCCAACGTCACGACCTCCAACCCCCAGCGTCCTGACCGGACGTGTGATGGCAACCTCTCCAACCCCACCATCAACCGTTGGTTCAATGATACGTGTTTCACGACCGCCTTCCTGGCAGCGGACAACGCGAACGGGATTTACAGATTCGGAAACTCCAGCCGGTCCGTCATAACAGGGCCAGGTCGCACCGATCTCGATCTGGGTTTGATGAAGAATTTCCAGATGGGAGAGCGCTGGAAGGCGCAATTCCGCGCGGAGTTCTTCAATGCTTTCAACCACGTGAACTTCGGCGATCCGGACAGGAATATGCAGGATGGATCCTATAACACGATCCATAGTGCCGGCCAGCCGCGTGACATTCAGTTTGCCTTGAAGTTTACGTTTTGAAGTGCCGGGGGCGAGGCACTGCTTCGCCCCTTCCACAAAACCTTGGCAAAAACGCGGGGCCGAAAGGCCCCGCTCTTTTTTTGCCCGGTTACCTATTCCGGTATGTTAATGACCGAAGTGCCTGGAGATAAAGGGTAAGCTCTCGCGTTGATGCGGGGCGAGGTTATCTGGCCTTTTCGCGGTGGAATGTGCATGCGGTTTTCTTCGGCTCCGGGCTTATCTCCCTCTGATGCTGCCCGCTGTGGCATTG
>JBEKUI010000248.1:0-6787 GCA_049515175.1 Terriglobia bacterium | reverse complement strand
GCGATCGCGGCTCCTCCTGCGCCGCACAATCCCACGGCGAAGCCAACGCCCGCGACGATGCAAGACGCGGCCAGTCCCGCCAGTGTCCCGCCGACGGAGATCCCCCCGTCCTCGCCTGCGGGGACCGGCTTGAACGTGGTGATCAGGTAGGCGCGCTGCGAGAGCCACTGGCCGATTTCGCTGGAGACGGTGTCGCCACCGGCTTCCGCGAATGCAGCCACCAGCGCGACCAGGAACGCGGCCTCGTGATGCGTGGTGATGGCGAGTATGGAGAAGGATGCTCCCGCCAGCGAGTTTGCTGAGGCTTCACGCCAACTGCGCGCGCCGCCGCGCCTCTCCGCAACGCCGCGTTGGGCTTTGCTCGCATAACCCAGGCGGGTGGCAACCGATCCCAGCAGGAAGAATGTGAACAGAATCGAGAAGCTCTTCCAACCGTAGCCGAGATAGACCGCAATCCCCAATAAGAATCCCGCCACTGCGCCGGAGCGGTTCACTATCCTCAGCCCCAGCGCCAGCAGAGCGAAGAAGGCGTTGATCCCAATGGCAAAAGCGATGCGTTTGCCCAGATAGGGCAGGTTGCTGTCGAGCGCGGTCCGTTCGACCAGGTACGCGCAGAACAGGAAGCCGCCTGAAACCAGGGGCACGGAAACATTGTCATCGAGGCGGATCGGCACGCTCTCGACCAGCGCGCCCACGAGCGCGCCTGCGAGAGAGACGATGAGAACTTTATCCGTGGGAAACGCCGGCGCGACCCATCGCGCGAGAACATAGGCACCCAACGAACCCGCAATGACGAAGGCCACGAAACCTGTCCACCTCTTTTCGTGGTTCCACGGCAGGGCGGGGCCGCCCAGCGATTCACCCGCCACGCTCGCCATGCCATCGCCCAGCGCCATGATGGCCCATGCGGAGGCTGCGACGTGCAGGTGGTGGCGATAGAGAAGAATCAGCGTCAGCACCGAAAGGGGATAAAGGACGATTCCCGTCCAGACGTTGGCGGCTGGTTCTTGATCCGGCTTTTTGCGGAGATCAACCGCGAAGCGCGGTAGGAGAAAGACGTTGAAGAGCAAAGCAAGCACAGCGCAACCCGCCGCCTGCACCCAGGTCAGAATCGGCAGCAGGAAGGCGAAGCCCAGCATCGACATGTGGACGAGCTTGCGAGTCGTGATCAACGGCCGACGCGTTGTGAAGTCGGTTGTCGCGGTTGGCATTATTGGGCAGTTATCAAGCCGAAACTAGAAAATGGAAACTCGAAATTGGAAACCGGTTCCAGGTACGTCGCCAGTTTCATAATTCCAATTTCTAGTTTCCAGTTTCCAGTTTCGTTCCTGTGGTCGCCCGGCCCCCCAAAGTGTTTCTCAGTCCTACTTCCAGCGGGGTCACGCGGTAATCCAATTCCGCCTCAGCCTTGGCGCTCGAATACACCCAGTCGTGCTTGAAGATATTGACGACGCCGGGGGTCAGTTGCGGCGTGTGGCTCAGGAATTTGGCGCGGAAGATTTCCGCGGCGCCGGCCATCTTGCCGGCCCAGAAGGGGAGATGGAGGACCGGATGACGAACGCCGGAGAGCGCGGTCAGCACGCGGAAAAACTCGTTGAGCGAACGATTATCGCCGGCCAGCACATATTCCTCGCCGGGCTTTCCTTTCTCGAGCGCGGCAAGATGCGCGTCCACCACATCCTTGTTAAATGCAAAGCTCCAGCGCTGATTCCCGCTGCCCAGCAAGCCGGGGAATCTTCCCGCGAGGTATTGTTCAATCATCCCGCCCATCAGGTTGCCTTCCGTCAACGGCCCGGGGCCGTAGATCACTCCCGGAAGGAGGGTCACGACCGGAAAGTCGCGCCCCTCGTGGCGCAGCCAGGCGAGCGCCTGCGCCTTGGTTTGCTCGTACTCGTTGGAATACGGGCCGCGGTGCACGAGATTTTCCCCGGCGTTTTCGTCCGCGGAAGGGCCGAGGGCGATAAACGAAGAAGTGTAAATGACGCGCCGCACGCCCGCTGCGGCCGACGCGCGCAGGAGTTCGGTGAGCCCGTGCACGTTGGTCTGCCAGAAGCGCCCCGGGTCGTGCACCCACATCTTTACGAGCGCTGCAGTGTGGATCACCGCATCCACGCCTCGCAATGCGGCGTTCAGACCCTCCGGGGTGGTCAGGCTGCCGGTGATGACTTCACAATTCGCCGCCACGGGATCGAACCGCAAGCGGGCGGCGTCCCGCACCAGGACTCGGAACGGCATCTTACGCGCGATCAATTTCTGCGCGATTTGCGAGCCCAGATAACCCGTTGCTCCGGTAAGCAAAATCATGACGACATCCTGAGTCTGAATCACTGACTCAGTGATTCAGTAGATAGGCTCCTGCCAGTCCCAGGTGCCCGACCATCATCATCCAGTACATGTGGTGCCACGCGGGGTGATTCTCCCCTTCGGACACCAGACGATGCGGATCGTGGTTGATCAAGTAAATCACAAACGAGCCCCACAACAGCATGATGACCGCCAATGCCAGAATGGCCGTCGGCTGGCCGCTCAGCACACGAAGATAGAGCCCCAGGGGCAAGAGCAGCCAGGGCGCGATAAACGCCGGGCTGATGGCGCGCGCGCTCCACGTGGCACCGTAACGGACCGGCAAGGTGATACAGGCCGCGGCGCGGTCGCCTTCGATATCCGCAAAATCCTTGGTCGTCGTCGCGCCCAGCAGAAAAACGAAATAGATAAAGCCGATGTACCAGGGCTCGATCGATTTTAGCACTGTTGCCACCGCCGCCCATCCCGCAACTTTAAGCAGCCAGCCGCGAATCAGGGCGATGATCAGATTCGACCCGACCGGGTGGCGTTTGAGACGGACGGGCGGCGCGGAATATGCCACCGTGGAGACTGCGGCGATGAAGTAAATTACAAAAGTCTCCCCGTTCACCGCGGCTACCAAGGCTAGCGCGGCAACGTAGGTTATGGCGACGAAGGTCCAGGCGGTGCGAAGAGTCATGCCGCCCGAGGGCAGCGGGCGATGCGGCTTGTTGATGCGATCGTTCTGCAGGTCACAGATCTGGTTCAGCCCATTCGACGCGGCGTTGAGCACCCCCGCCGCAAGGACCGCCAGGGCGACGTGAATCACGGGGAATGTGACGTGCGACGCACCGTAGCCGATGAGCGATCCCGAAAATATCCCAATCATCGGCGGGACCAGCGTGAAGGGTCGCGCGAACGTCCAGTAGAGACGGAGTGAATTCATTCGCGCCGTATTGTCGGATTTCCTGGAGTGGCTGACAAGAGGAAACCTTATGCGCCTGCCCTCCGTCGTAGGCTTTCATCAAACCAAGGAAGATCCGCAGCAGTTGGCGGGGACATGCCGGCGCTGTGAGTTGAAAACTGAAGGCTCCGGGGTGCCGGGGAAACTCACGACCTAAGGCGAATCAGGGGGAGGCAGCGTTTATTCTGGAATCTCGTAGGGAAAGGCCCGGCGCATGTTCGCGGGCCGCTTGTCGGGGTGAAATCCCGAGGCGACGAAGGTGATCCATTCCGCAATCTCCTGCGGATCCGACGCGCCGCCTCGCAGGTCGATGCCACCGTAGCTGTAGCGATCGCGGCTGTAGGGAACGAGACTCTTCTTGTAGAAGAACACCAACGTGTGGCCGGGCCGGGGAGAGAAAATCTTCAGCCGGGCCCGATTGGGAAGGCCGGTGGGAAGGAACGCGGGGGCGCGCACTTCGAATCCCGACGTGTCCACGACGATCTCGAACTGGTCCGGGGCGCGGTCGATGGCTTCGCAGACGGCTTGGGCGACGAGGTTCCCTGAGAGTTCGCTGCGGAGCTTCGATTCGACTTCCGGCTCGGCCTTGTTGAGGATCATGGTCCCGGGTTGCTTCCTGAAGGTTTAGCCTCGTTCCGTCGTCGCCTCGCCTTCCGGGGCGGCGCGGTTCTGAAAGCGTGCCCGTCAGCCGACGGGTCTTACGTTGCCGCGAGAACGTCCGACGCTGAATTCTCCTTGGGCCGTCGCTTCCACCAGAAATACGGCTTCGCCAGTTGCCGGGCGGTCGCCATCTTCATACTGTACCAGCGGGTTCCCCAGCTCTGCGGGGCAAGATAACGCGTGTCGCCGGGCTGCACGATCAGACTGACCTCGATGTTGGGCGTCACGTCAATGGGAATGCTGTTCTTCCGGCAGGCCTCGTAGAGATGCCGGAAAACCACGAGCATGTCCTCGTAGCGCGGCGAGGGCCATTGCTCCATGTCCGCGCCGATGGTGGGGCGGAAGATGCAAACCGTCGGGAAAGCGCCCAGGCCGGTGATGTAGTCGATGGCTTTGAGCGTATCTTCGATGGGCTCGACGCCGGCGATGATCTCGCCCGAGCACGCGCCCTTGCCCAGTTTCTTCGATGTGTATTCCAGCGCGCGGAAGAAAGTATCCTGGCCGACCAGTCTCTGTTTGCCGGGAAGAAGCTTGGCAAAGTACTCGGGATTGTGAAACTCGTAGCAGAAACTGAAATGGTCGGCGCCGAGATCGATCAGCCGGTCGTATTTCCAGAAGTCGAGTGTCGGAATCAGTTGCAGGCCGACCAGCGCGCCCACGCGCGACTTCACGGCTTTGACGTAAGGCGCGGCGACATCGAGATCGCGATCCGTCTGGTAGCCAGAGTTGAAGTGCACGAACGTGACGTCGCATTCCTCTTTCGCCGCCTGGCAAACCTCGACGACGTCGCCGACGTCTTTTACCGCGACTTCGTTGACGCCCACGTTCAGGCCCGTCGCGCAGAAGCGGCAATTGAGCGCCGGTGAGTGGTACCAGAAACCGCAGGAGTTCGAGATGTAGATACCGAGGTACGTCCCTTGCAGCACGCCGACCTTGTGCATAGGGGTGCCGCGCGAGGTCACGCGCGTGTACCACGCGGGCTCGGGAGGGATGCGGACGGCATAGCGATGGTCACCGCGCTCATCGACGACGGAATAGGCGCCCGCTTCAAGCACCATTCGGTAGCACGACTGCTGCGCGAAGTCTTCCTCGACGGGAACATTCACCCAAACGTCTTTGATCGCGCCGGGGATGACGATCTCGAGTCCGCTGCCCAGCCCGGCGCGCGTGCGGGAGATGAAGCGCGCGTCCTGCTCGAGCGCGCAGGAAGGGTCGATGCGCATGCCTTTGCAGAAGAGGTCGATCTCGAGTTCGCAGGGATTGAGCGGAATCTCGTGATAGCTCGTTCCGCCCGAAATGGCGGACGGACGGGGGGTGGCAACCTCCGATGGGGCAGCGACATTTTGTCCGACAGTGGCCATCTGCCTTCCTTATCGAATTCTCATCATCCCCTGCCGCTTGACCGCCGTCAAGTCTTCAGCGAATTTCGCCCGCCCCGGGCTGGAGTATTCCCCGAGACGCGCCTCCAGGTCGCCGACAAACAATTGCGGATCGCGGCGCAGGGCAGAGGGTCAGTTCGAATCTCCAGCGGGGAGTTTACCTCGCCCGTCGGCTGACGGACGGCGCAAAGCCGCCTCGGCATAGGAGTGACCCACTACGCGTCCCAGGGAAGGCTTGAAGGCGGGGCATTCCAGCGTATAGTATGAAGTGGGGCCTGCGCCATCCGGTGCAGGGCAGGCGGGAACCAATTCCACTCATCAAGTTCTGCGGGGCGCGCGAGCCTCGCAGCGGGAGCGTCTCATGGCCGACGATCTTCGCGACCTCATCGGGCAATTGAAGCTGGAGCGCAGCATCCTGCGCGACGGCGGCTACGGCAGCTCCGTGCACACGCCGACCAAGGCCGAGCAGTTGTTCCGCGATTCCGTCACCTGCCTCAACGTCGGCCAAAGCGTGCGCCGGCATCCTTGCAGCGACTGCCTGCTCTGGGAATTCGTCCCCAAGGATCGCCAGGACGAGGACATCCCCTGCCATCACATCCCGCTCACTGAGGGTGCCGAGACCATCGCCACGCTGGAGGATAAGGGCGACCGCGACGCCGCCGAGCAAGCCCTCCTCGCCTGGCTCGACCGCACCATCCTGCAGCTCGAAGGCGAACTCGCCCGCCGCGGCACGCCGCCCAGAGCCGCGCTGTAGCGCCAGCCTTCAGGCCGGCAGGTAGCGGCGATTTCATATCGCCCCCGCAGCGCCGCCCCGCCAGCGCCTCTTGTCTTCTACTCCCTATTCGCCACTCGCGTCCTTCTTCGTCCTTCCCCGACACCCGACACCTGAAACCTGGCACCTGGCCCCCCCCCGACACCCGGCACCCGAAACCTGGCACCTGTCCTTCCGCTCGTCACTCGTCACTTTTCTTAATTCCCTTGTAACTCCCCGAAAGGAGTTATATACCGGATTGCTGGCGAAGCGGTAAAGTCACGGCGTCTGTTATATTTGTGGTTAACAAGCCGCGGACACTCCAAGCAACGCAATATGACTGACACCCGCAAAACAACAAGAACGGCCGGAATCCCGGCTCTCGGAGGAGGACGCCAATGTCGTATATACTTGCATGCGTAAACTTAAAGGGAGGAGTCGGCAAGACAGCAATCGCAGTAAACTTCGCAGCGTACTGCGGGCAGATTGGGCTCAGGACACTCCTTGTCGACCTCGATCCCCAGACCAATGCGACATTTTCCTGCATGGGAGTTGAGGAGTGGGAGAAGCATGCTGCAGAGAAGGGAACGGTCGCAGACCTCCTTGGGGCGCGCAGCCACTCAAGTGCGGGTGGTGTCAAACGGGATGTACATTCGGTCACGAAGAAGGATGTCTTCAAAAACATGGACCTCGTGCCATCCCACCTGGATCTATTTACTGTTGATCTGGATCTTGCTTCAGCAATTGGGC
>JBEKUI010000247.1:0-6894 GCA_049515175.1 Terriglobia bacterium | reverse complement strand
ACAGACCTCTTCGTTTGCCGGCGTCTCCAGCAGCCCTGGCCTGAATTCTGGAAACAATGCAGATGGTTTGGATAGCGGCCTGCTGCATGCCCCCGCGCTGCTGAAGCCGAGGTTGACCTGATCTCCAGCCAAATCGTGTCGCGCGCGGCCTGGCGAGAGACCATCGCATGATTGCTATGCATGAAGGGTGAACGACGCCTCCACGGCGCGACCCGAAACAAGGTCGTGAGCAACTACGCGCCACTGTCCGTCGGGGTCGTTGTAAGCGAGGTGGACACGTTCGACATGTGATGTCGACTCAACTCGCACGTTTCGGGAATAAAGTTCACTGGGGTAACCTTCCGGTGCGACGAGCTCCAGTCGAACAATTCTGAAGGTCCCCTGCGGCAGGGGCGCTTTCGTCCCGAGCGTGACCGCGAGTGGGGCAACCGCCTGGACCTGCTCGGGAGCTCCAACTCGAAGTTCAGGAATCGGGTTGGGAGTGCGCGTGAAGACGAGCGGACTCCAGGGATCAAGAACCATCTGAACCTTGGCCACCTCGCCGAAATCCCGTTTCCCTCGGATATCGTAGGTCGGCATGGCTGCGGGCCACGCGATGGTGATCTGAGCCGGCTTCTCGAGAAGAGAGTTATCGATTTCTCCCGCCCATCCACGCTCCGGCAAGGTTGGAAGGTCTCCCCAACCTCCATCGTCCGTTTGAGGGTTGCGAAAGATGGCCACGTGCTCATAGGCGCCATTCGCAAAGCGAACGATTTCTGTTCCGGGTAACCTTTTGCCGGCCGTATCCAGAACCCGAACCTGCGGTTCAATCCGCGCGAGACCGAAGACACCTGCCATCAGCTCCGGCAAGCTCGAAGATGAGTCGGCTTGCAGCCGGTCGAACGGATAGGTTGAAATTTCAAGGTTTAGAAAGACGGCCTTTCCTTGGCCGAAACTGTTCACAATAATGAGAGGGGCCTGGCCACTCTGGGCGAACGCTTTGCCAGAGGTCGTACGGATCGTCTCATCACCGATATTCAGGTTGAGCTTTTTGCCCTGCAGGGGCAGCGAGGGGCCACTCTCAAGGCCGATTACGGCGGGTCCTTTCGCCTGACCTTTCGCGTGCGCGATGCCGAACACATCGTCAAGTTGCCCGCGGCCCAGGTCGCGTCCGTGCTCGTTCATGGTCGCGGTCCGGTAATCTGCGACGAGCATGCCGCCGGCGCGCACGAATTGGCGGATCTGCTCCACCTCCCGTTCACTGACTGCCACCGATTGCGGCATGATGAGGACGCCATACTCACCGCCAGCAAGAATTCCTTCCTCGATCTTTTCTCGGCCCACAAATTCATACTGCAGGCCGAGATCTTCGATGAGCTTGGTCCAACTGTTGCGTACCCCGGTAAAGTGACTATGCCGGTCCCCCCCACTCTTTAACATCCAATTCCGGGCGTTGGCGACATTGTCGAGCAGCCAGTGGACCTGCATCGAGGGTTGAGAAAAATGGATCGCGATGCCGTCGTGCAATCGCCGGCTATTGATGATCAGTTTGCCGATACCCTCATGGAGTTCGTTGAAAGCGTCCGAAAATGTCATCGCCGAAGGCGTCAGCTCCCGAGTCTGCTGGTCTACAAACTGGTACTCAGGAAGGTTAGCATCCCAGATCAACGATCCGCGATGATGGTGGAACAATCCCCACCAAATGGGCTGTGGCGCGCGCTTTTGATAGACGTGGTCCTCATCAGTCAATGGCTTGCCGGGTTTGTGTTGGTAACCGTGGGTGGAAACCATGATGACGGCAGGGTTTAGAGAGCGGATGACTTCCACATTGTTGCCGATGTTATATGGTTCGATGACGTCCACAACCTTGACGACATTCTCGTAGTTGTACCAACCGAACGCAAACGGCGCTTGCCCGCCTTCGGTGGCGCAACGGGCGTGCGGATCCTCAGCTTTACACACCGCGCGGGCACGTCCGATTGCGTCCGCGAAGGTCGCGTCCATGAAATTACGGAAGTCGCACCAGGGCGAAACATTCCACCCCTCGGTCGAACGAACTTGCGAGAGCTCGCGGTAAAACCGATTGAGGAAGGTGATGACTTCCGTCCAGGATTTGAAACCGGCCGGCCTTTGAGTTGCTCCCCAGCCCGTGTGAGTTCCCCAGCGCTCGTTCGCTGTTTCGATCGGTCCTAGCTTTTCATTCAGCGTCTTCTCCGTCAGTTCCGGAATTGACCTGGTCTCACTTACGACCGCCAAGAGAGGGGCCCATTGCTCATGGTCAGATGTGATTGAGACTGGGGCAGGGAAATGGGTGCCCCATTCCTTGTTCAGGCCCGCAAGGCCGCCGTACTTGGCCTGAAAGGCGGCAACTGCGACCGCGTCGAAAGCCCGGTCGGTGGTCGTCAGATTCACCATCAAGTTGCTCTTGGCCCACGGCGACCCGTTGTGCAGGCTCTCGTCATCCCACCGGGTTTGCTCGCTGGAGGCCCACTCCTTAGCCACCGCCCCCACAGTGCCATAGAGGTGCCGCAGATACTGCGCGAACTTGAGCGTGCAGAAAGTCGAGTGGCAGAAGTCATTGGGGCGAATCTGGTCCCCCTGGCCGAGTTCGTCGGCGATGTTATAGAAGAGCGGCCGGAAGGCACGGTGACTGCGCACATAACCTCTCAGGTGATCCTGAACGTATTCGTCGGTCTTGGGGTCGTTGACGCAGGGCTGCCGGATCCAAAGATCCAGGTTGTTTCGATCGGACACGATTTGATTCAGCAAGCCCCTCCACAGGGGTTGATCCTTGTGATAGATGGCGAAGACCTCCCACGCCAGCTGCTCGGAGTAGAAATTGAAATTGTTGTCGAGTACGTTGTCGAAATCACCGTCGCGATAGGCGATTGTTCCGTCCACTCCCACTTTCCGCAAAAGATCATAAAACCCGTCGGGGTAGTGCGCCCAACTGATGACGTGGAAATCGTCCCAAGGCTTGGGAGGGGGCGAAAGCAGAAACTGTGCTCCGGTGGACTGCTCAACGCCATCCACCCAGGCTCGGATCCAATTGCGATAAGTGAAGCCGCGTTCCAATTCGAATGAGAAGGTCTGCCGGGCGACGCCGGAAGTGGAAGGCTGACATTCCGCCTCTTGAACGATCCGGCCAAAGCTATCCATCCATCGGACGACTACCGGCCCAGGCGCGGCAAGGCGAAAGTGGACCCGGCCATTCAGGACGCCGCCGTAATCGTAGAGTTCGTAGTCGAGGATAACCTGAGCGACCACGGAACTGGCGCGGCTGGCAAGCCTTTCTTGAGCAGCCGTCCCCGGATAACTTCCCGCGATGGCTCCTGCGATGGGTGTTGCCAAGGCTGCTCGCAAGAAGGCTCGTCGTGAAGGAATTCGATCCCGGTCCATATGTTTCCCCCTCTAGAGTTCGATTGCGGGCGCGAGGACCCGGTCATTGAAATGGGTAGGGGCACAGCCAGCGGACGGCGCTTGCATTTCCCCCAATCCTGTGAACTTCTGCTCTAACCTCGTTCCGCGTCGAGTATGGATGAGGAACTGGGACGCTCTTCTTAACCAGGGCCGTTCCTGAACACAGTTTTCTTTGCCGTTTCCTTTTAGTATGCTCGGTTTCGATTGTCAAAGAGAATTATCGGACGGGAGGGCCATTACCTCAGATGGACCACGACGCAACACCTGGCAGGCGCGCCCGATCCCGTCGCCGGACAGGCGTGAGAGGGGCTCATCACAACCTCATGCCTGTCCATGACTGTGTTGAGCTCCGCGGCCCTGGCTCCCAGCGAATGGGGCATCTGGCGATGTCATCGACATCGCTGCGGCGCATGGCCGGGCGCCAATCACAAGCGTCATTCATCCTGAGATTTCCTGTTCGCCCATTTTTGAACCCTCGATCAACAGGACCAAACTGATGCACAGACTCATGCTGCAAGTGATTTTATTGATTTTGGTTCTCTTTCCGGGGCCTCTGTTGGCGGGTGCCAGCCTGGAGGTGCTGCCTGCATTCCTTCGCCCCGACCCATTTGGGGGCATTGTCGTTCGCGACCAGAACGCCGCCAACCTGCGATCCTCCTTGTCGGCTTCGGGACACAGAGTCTTGCTGACGGGTTTGAGGGGTGGATATGTTTCCTTCCAGGTCGTCGTCGAGATTCCCAAGCCGGGCCCGTACACGTGGGGCCTTGTGATCATCGATCCCGCGAAGAAAGTTCGAACCGATGCGTTTCGAGAGTGGTATCACTTCACGGAATCCGACAAGCGTTATTACCCCGATGCCCTGATTCCCATTGGCCAGAGCCTATACTATAGCTCGCGCCTGCCGGAGCCCGACAATCGCATTCCGCAGCAGACTGCGCAAGCGTTCTGGGTTGATGTTTACATCCCCTCCGACGCGAAACCCGAGACGCTCGCGGGTAGATTGTGGCTACGCTCCATCGCGGGCAGCGTCTCGCTCTCCATTCAGCTCAGAGTTCTTCCGGGGGTCATCCCCAATGAAGATGTGGTTACTGTCGATCACAATTCCTACGGAAGTTCCTGGCTGGCCGAGCAGTTTGGAGCATCCTACCGGAGCTACCCTGGTAATTGGTTTGAGAGCGACGAATTTTTCGGTTTTATCCATGCTTATCATCGAATCTTCTACGAGCACCGCGGGATATTCCACCAACTCGGATACGGCCACTCTGGAAAAGTGGGTCCGGAATTTGCCCCTGTAGTGGAAGGTTCCGGTCGGAACAAGCACATCGCGAACTGGACCCTTTACGATCGTCATTACGGTCCCTTGTTCAATGGTACGGCGTTTTCAGGAACCCGCCGCGGCCCGCGCCCGATTCCTTTTGTCTATTTACCCATTAATCCGGAGTGGCCGGCCTCCTATGAATTCTGGGGAGAGCCCGGCTACGAAACGGAATTCGTGAATGTGGTGTCAGAAATGGAGCGCCATTTCCGCGAGAAGGGCTGGACGGGGACGCATTTCGAAGTCTTTTTCAACCACAAGAAGCGCTACAAGGGTTTTCCTTGGGATGGCGACGAGGTGCGATTCCCGAAGGACCTCCAGTACTTCTCCACTTACGGGCGGTTGCTGAAGGAAGCCCTGCCCCCCGACAGTCCCGTGCACTTTGTATTCAGGGCCGACGTCAGTTGGGACATGGAGCAGCAGTTCAAGGCGCTCGGTGGAGTCTTGAATATGTGGGTGTGCGCGGGCTCCATTCTGAGTTGGTACAAGGAAGCCCCGAGGACGCTTCGCGACCGGGGCGATATCGTCTGGTATTACGGCGGGCCACCCCATGTGGCGGAAGTTTCTTCGGCTATCTCGCAATTCCCGTTCCGCGCCTGGCTATGGGGCGTGAATGGTTTCGTCCACTGGCTCACAGTGAGTCCGGGCGAAGACCCCTGGTTTCATTTTGATGGCGGAGGTACCGCGCTGGTATACTCCGGTGAACGTTTTGGCATCAACGAACCGATTCCCAGCATTCGGCTAAAGCTACAGCGCAATTGCCTGCAGGATCTCGCGCTGCTCGACAGTTTCAAGCAACACCAGTCGATCGATACACTGAAGGCCGAAGCAGCGCGCCGGTACAACAATTCCCGCCCGGACGATTGGTGGAATGTACGACCCGCCATGGCGGACCTGCCATCCGACCAGTGGCGCGGGTCTGGCATTGATGACGGGGTGCAGCCCACGGAGAAGATTGTTTCCCACCTCAATGCCGCCGCGTGGAACAACGTTCATGAGTATGTGCTCATGCTTGCATCGGAGGCGAGATGAAAGCTTTCTACCTTTTGGCCCTCACTCTCGCGCTGGCTTTGCCGGGTAGCGCACAGGTCAACTCGGAAATCACGGGGAAGATGCGGCAAGACCTGGACGCGGTCGCCCGAGTGGGCAGCGTCATGGTGGATGGTGACGTCTGCCTGAGGATTGTGACCCGGCGAGCGAAAGAGTTGATGTTCGCCGTTGATCCGCGCGACCAATTTGTCGCGGGAGATAACTACGACGTGGACGATGCAGCCTTTAATGCCACCAAGAAGACGCTGATTCGGCTTTCGCATTTGGTGACGTTCCCCTCTGACGTCAATCTTTGGATGCCCATCGAAGCGCATCCCGGGAAGATTCAGATGGTGGTCAGGAACAAAAACGAAATGAGTCAATTCTGGGCTTGGGGAGCGATCTACCAGGACACGATTCCCCAGATGGAGAGCGTGTTGAAGACCGGCCAACGCGTCACGGTTACTGAGAAACCCGGCTGGATTTCCGTTCTGGCCCCAGTTTATAGCAGCCTGGGCGAAATCGTAGGCGTCCTCGAATCTGTCACCCGTGCGAAAATTGATGCGCATGAAAATGTGAAGTGAAGTGAATGGCCGAGATATCAGGCTTCGAGTTCAACTGAGGTGCCGTGAGGGGGAACTTGATGTCCATTCATTTTCGAAAACTCTGCTGCTATGTTTTCAGGCGTGCCGGTGTCATACGGTTCCGCTTGCGACGCCTTGTTACCCTGTGCCTTCTTGTTCTGTTTCAAACTGGGATTCATGAGGGTTTGGCGGGAGAGTCGCCAGCCGTCGAGTTTACGCATGGGAAGCGCGTTTGGCCAACCTACACTTTCAGCCGATCAGAGACTGTCGCGCCCTTGTTCAAGTCGATCGAGGACATGGGCTTTTACCCATACACGCGCCTGGATTTGGAATCTCGAACCGAAAAGCCCATCCCCGTCGAGTATGAATCGCTGGTCCTCGAGAACGAGTACTTACGAGTGGAGTTTCTCCCTGAACTGGGCGGACGTATCTGGTCAGCTTACGACAAGCTGGCCAAGCGCGAACTTTTCTATCACCCTACCGTGATCAAGCCGGGCCGCTATAATTCGCGAGGCGCCTGGCCCGTGGGGAATCTCGAACTTTACGGCCCCTACGACACCCACATGA
>JBEKUI010000246.1:0-6903 GCA_049515175.1 Terriglobia bacterium | reverse complement strand
GGCAGGCCCAGGAGCAGGGCCAGACGGGCGGCCAGCATTTCGTTGGCGAGCACGCGCACATGCTGGGGATTGTTGCGGAACTTGACGACGTAGCTCTCGCCGTCCTCACAGCGAATCAGGCAGGGCTGAGAGGCTCCCCGCAGCCGCCGGATAAATTCCAGCGCCCGCACCGAAGAGGTGGGAAGAAGCTCCGGGGCACGAACCACCGAGGGCGCGGCGTGCTCTTCATCAATCCCTGGATTGGCTTTCGCCGGTCGTTGCCGCATGAGATGTTGGGAACCGCCACGGCTGGTTGCGAAGAGGACGGTGCGGCCGAAACCTCCGCCGGCAAGCGCCCGCCCCAGGCAATCCCACGCGCACAGGGTCGTGGGCGCGCCGCTCTCGACCGCTCGCCAGCACAAGAACTGCTCAGCGGCGCCGGGCCTTCTTCTTGGCGGTTCTCTTGGCCTTCGCAGCTTTCTTCGGCTTTTTCGCCAGAGCCTTCTTGGCTTTCTTGGCCGGCTTCCGTGCAGGCTTCTTGGCCTTTTTCGCGGCGGCCTTTTTCACTTTCTTCACTGGCTTCTTGGCCGCCTTGCGCGCGGGCGCAGCGGGTTTCGCCGGGGCCGCGCTCGGAGCCGCCGGAAGCTTGGGCGGTGCGGCAGGTTCAGGAGCGTGCTCCGCCGCCCCGGCCTCTTCGCCCCCAAAGGACGTCTCTTCTTCCAGTTCCTCTTCCTCGCCGGTCACATCTTCTTCTTCGCGGTAGTCGGAAGAGAGCTCCTCGCCATAATCATCCAGCTCGTCACCCGGCTCTCGGTCGTTAATGTCGAACGCCATGCATTCCTCCCCCAAGTCGATCCGGTCAACCTGCAGGCTCTCTCTTTCGGTCCGCCGGCGGCCGCGGCCATCGGCGGAGCGGCCCGCCCGAACGAGGCAAGGTTTATAACACGGAAATTCCCATGTCAAGAGCAATGATGGGGGGGAAGGGAAGAGGTCAGCGGGAAGCCTGGGCGAGGGTTCCCGCCTGCTGGGGGGGCCTCGAAACGACTTGCGCCGCTTGACTAGACGTCTTGCCAGAGGGCGCAACGCGGCTCGGCGAGGCCGGGGCGCGCACGGCAGCGGCGGCGGACCGACGCCCCCGCGGCTTGTGCGTCGTGCGGCGGCCAGCGCCCGCGGCGACGTAGATTTTCAGATTCTGGCCTTCCACGAGCCCTGAACTCGAGAGCTTGTTCCATCGGCGGAGCTGGGAAGGCGTCACGTCGAAGCGATCGGCGATGCGGTCAAGAGTGTCTCCGCCTTTCACTTTGTAGCGGAGGGGACGACGCGAGCCGCGCTCGCGCACCCGCGCCAGCGACGCTTCACTTCCCCGCGCCAGGGGGAGCACGAGCAGGGTGCCTTCCGGCAGCGGGGCGCCCTTGGAAAGCTGGTTGGCAGAAGCCACGGCGGCCGTTGAGATGTGGAACTCGCGCGACACACTTCCCAACGTTTCACCTTCCCTCACCCGATGGGCCCGCCACCAGATCCGTTTGTCCGGCGGGATGGCGGCGATAGCCTCCTCGAAAGCCGGGCCGGTTCCCCGAGGCAGATTCAGGACATACTGCGGATTGTTGGCCGGAGTCGTCCAGCGCAGCAGGCCCGGGTTGAGCCGGATAACCTCCTGTACGGGGCGATCGATCAGCTGGGCAATGAGCCGGAGATCCGTGGGTACGCCAACCACCGCCGAGTCGGCTTCCTCCGGCTGGTCCGGATCAATGTCGAACCCGTAGGCCCGTGGGGACTTGGCGATCAGTGCCGTGGCAATGATCGCGGGGACGAAGTTCTCAGTGTCCACGGGCAGGGCGTGCAGCCGGTGGAGGATCCAGAAATCGGCATAACCGGTCTTTTCGATGGCCTTCTGGACCGCCACGGGCCCGCAGTTATAAGCCGCCATCACCAGATACCAATCGCCGAAGGTTTGGTAGAGGTCCCGGAGGTGACGGACCGCGACTTGAGTGGATTTCGCCGGGTCTTCGCGCTCATCCACCCAACGGTCTTTCTTGAGGCCATATTCGGCGGCGCGGCCCAGCATGAGCTGCCAAATCCCCTTGGCCCCGGCGCGAGACAGGGCGAAGGGATCGAAAGCACTCTCGGCGGCCGCCAGATAAACGAGGTCTCGTGGCAGGCCTTCCTTCCGCAATTCTTCCTCGAAGAGGGGCTGGTATCGGCCAATCCTCTTAAGCGCCGTCTTAACGTATCCCGACCCGCGTTTCTGGAGGAAAGCGATGACGCTTTCCACCACGTCGTTGGTGACGAGGGGCAGCTCCGGCCGGACGGGCTTGATTTCCTTCCGGTCGTCCTCACTGGGCCTGGGGTCGACCGAGGAAGTGGGAGCAGTGAACGATTCGACGGGGGCGGGATCGGATTGCTGGCCGCTCGGGACGTCGCCATTCTCCTCCGCCGACGTGGCCACCGAATCCGAAGGGGTAGGCCGGGACGGAAGAACCGCTGCGTCGGGTTTAGGAAGGGGAAGTTCTGCGGGCGGAACGGGTGGCCGGGGGGCGGCTTGACACCTGCCCGACACGCTCCCGGCGGTCAGCAACGCCGTGGTGACGAACAGGCAGCAGATAAACCTGCGTTTCCCCAAACGTTCCCCCTCGCCCAATTGAAATGTACCGACCGGCTCGCACCCTTTGCTGTCTGGGCACAAGCTGGGGCATTTTACCTGCTGGCCCTGTCGAGGGTCAATCGGAAACAAACGCCTCTCGGCTAACAGACCTATTGCCATCAGGCTGAAGTGCGGCGGCAAATCCCGCCCAGGAGACGTGTACTGTCCTGCGACAGAATGACTGCGGCAAGAGGAGGACGGCGGTTTCCTTTCAAATCGACGGAATTCCCACATCATGTCCCCAATTGGTGTACAATCTGCCCTTGTCCCTCGCCGAACCCGGCGCTTGTCGGCCCTGCGCCCAGCAAGCCGTCGAGTCTGGGTTTCTCCACCCGGAGGTGGTCGGTGATGAGGTTCGCCCTCTTTTTCTGCGTTTTGTCATTTCCTAATTTCGCCTTCGCCACAGATCTTCAACCTCCCTCAAGCGCCGAAGTTTGCGGCGATTGCCACCGCGAGATACACGATGGCTGGAAAAAGTCCGCCCACGCCACGGCGATGGAAAGCCGGCTTTTCCAGGATGCGCTCAAGATGGCGGAGGCCGATTACGGTCCCACAGCGCGCAAGACCTGCCTCAGTTGCCACTCGCCGATCGCCGTGCAGATCGGCGATCTCGGGCTGATTAAGAAAGTCAGCTGGGAAGGAGTCACCTGCGACTACTGCCATTCCATCCGCGAGGTCAGCCTCACGGGGGCGAATCCCAAGGCTCGGGTGGAATTCTCCTTGGTAAAGAGCGGACCTTCCAAAGAAGCTGCCTCCACGGCGCATGAGACAGTCTATTCCGAGGTGCACACTACGTCGCTCGCCTGCGTCATCTGCCACGAATACAAGAACGCGCAAGGCCTGGCCGTGCTCACCACCTATTCGGAATGGAAGGCAAGCAACTACGGCAAGGAGGAGCAGGGTTGCCAGTCCTGCCACATGTATCGCGTGCAGGGGAACGTCGTGGACCCGCGGGTCAAGAGCAGCAGCCAGTTGAAACTCAACCTGCACCAGATTCCCGGCGGCCGCTCGATCGAGCAATTGAACAAGGCCATCAAAGCCCAGCTCTCGGCCGTGCGCGAAGGCGGGCAGTTGAAGGTTTCCGTGCAGGTCGCGAATCGTGGCGCTGGGCACAGCGTTCCCACTGGCTCGCCCATGCGGCAGCTGATCCTCGAGTTGCGCGCCGACACGTATAACGGCACGCACTTCCGCGAGGAGCGGCTCTTCCGCCGCACCGTCGCGGATGGGAGTGGCGCGCCCGTGACGCGCGAACCTGCTGCCTTCATTAAGGCCGCCCGCGTCGTTGCTGACACTCGCCTTGCCCCCAACGAGACGCGAACCGAAACTTTCACTTTCGCGGTGCCGCAGGGCGTCCAGACCCAAGTCGAAGCGAGCTTCTATTACTACTACTCCCCTCTGGCCTCGACGGAAGCCGAACAAAAACTGAAATTCCTCAGCATCCGCCGCCTGGTGCCTTAAGGGCGAACGGCGTTTGCCCTGTTTACGTGGCGCCTCGAAGCGCCCGGCGTTCAAGAAGGGTTAGTCAGATCTGGAACTCGCGCTTAACCTTAGCGGATTTTTCGGCCACGCTGCGAGCCAGTTCCTCTTTGTGTGCAGCGAGTTTGGCAGCGAGAGCGGCATCAGAGGTGGCGAGGATTTCGACCGCGAAGAGCGCGGCATTGATGGCACCGGGCTTACCGATGGAGGTGCACGCTACGGGAACGCCAGCCGGCATCTGCACCATGGAGAGCAGCGAGTCGAGGCCTTGCAGCGTCGTGCTGGGGATGGGCACGCCAATCACCGGCAGCGTCGTCTCCGCCGCGATCACACCACCCAGGTGTGCCGCGCCACCCGCCGCCACGATGAGCACTTTCAACCCGCGGCTGATGGCCGTGCGCGCGTATTCCGAGGTGCGCGCCGGGGAACGGTGGGCGGAGGTAATCTCAATCTCGCACGGCACGCCGAACTTCTTCAGAGTCTGCGCGGCTTCGGCCATGATGGGAAGGTCGGAGTCGCTACCCATTACGATGCCCACCAGCGGACGGGTCGATTCACTCATGGGAGTTCACCTGCCAGAGTTGTCATTGCCTTCGGGACCTGAGTCCTGTGACACCCACGGTTAGAGAGACCCCGGCGACGCCCCCCGGGCGGCGGGCGCGGATTCGCGCGCCCTCGCCATTTGTCGCAACCCTTTGGCGCCGATATCGTGGCGGAAGTGCATACCTTCAAACCGGATCTTGCCCACCGCCGCGTAAGCGCGTTCGATGGCGGACGGCAAGTCCGCGCCCGTGGCGGTAACGCCCAGCACGCGCCCGCCGGAAGTCAGCAGCTTGCCCTCCTGGAACACCGTGCCGGCGTGGAAGACCTTCACGCCACCTTGCGCCTCAGCAGCCTCGAAACCGGTGATGGCTTTTCCCAGTTCGGGCTTTCCCGGATATCCTTTGGACGTGAGCACCACGCAGACGGCGGGGTTGGGGCTCCAGCGGGCCTCCTGGGCAGCGAGTTCGCCCTCCCGCAGGCCCTTGAACAGCTCAACCAGGTCGGAGCGCAGTCTCATTAAGATGGGTTGCGTCTCGGGGTCGCCGAGGCGAACGTTGTACTCGAGCGTCATCGGGCCGCTGGAAGTCATCATCAGACCGCAATAGAGGAAGCCCCGGAAGGGATGCCCCTCGGCCGCCATGCCGGCCAGAGTGGGCAGCACGATGCGGCGAAGGATGTCCTCGCGAACCGGTTCGTTGAGGATGGAGTCATCGCTGTAAGCGCCCATGCCGCCGGTGTTCGGTCCCTGGTCGTTGTCGAAGACGGCCTTGTGGTCCTGCGTGGAGACGAGCGGCAATACGCCCTTGCCGTCGGTCAGGACGATGAACGACAGTTCCTCGCCTGCCAGGCACTCTTCGATGACCACTCGGTCCCCGGCGCTCCCCAGCGTCTTCTGGCGCATGAATTCGTCGAGGGCCTGGATGGCTTCTTCTGTGCTATGGGCGACGACCACGCCCTTGCCCGCCGCCAGACCATCGGCCTTGACGACCACAGGAACATCGAACCCCGCCAGAGCCTTGACGGCCTGCTCGAACTGCTCGGCGACCACAAACCGGGCGGTGGGAATGGCGTGCCGGTGCATGAACTGCTTGGAAAAAATCTTGCTCCCCTCCAGTTGTGCCGCCGCTTGCGTGGGGCCGAGCACCCACAGCCCTTCCCTCTCGAAAAGATCCACTACACCCGCGACGAGTGGCGCTTCCGGCCCGACTACCGTCAGGTCTACCTTGAGATCCTGGGCCAGTTCGAGCAGGGCCTGCGGCTTCGACACGTCCGCCGCGCAGCACTCTGCCTCCTGCGCCATGCCCGCGTTGCCCGGTGCGCAATAGATCTCCTCCATGAGCTGGCTCTCGCGCAGCTTCCACGTCAGCGCGTGCTCGCGGCCACCGGAACCGATCACGAGTATCTTCATTGGGGCAGTAACACTACCGGGACACGCCGCCGTTTGTCAATCGGCGGATTGTCACAAAACCGTCTCCGGGTCGTTGCCCGCGTCACCGGCCCATGGTAGCCTCGCGGGAGTTTACGATAAGGAGGAACGACATGAGCCACATCCACCACCCGCCGCGGCGGCAATTTCTGAAGAAGAGTTTCGCCTTTCTCAGCATGCCTGCCTTCGCTTCCGCCGCCGGCCCGCACGATCATCCCCACGAGCACGCCCCGGCCAACGCTCCCGAACAAGCGCCCGCCGGCGCGCCCAGCAAGCCCGCCCCAGCCGGCCGTGCGAGCGAAAAGGGAATGCGCCTCAGACCGCGGCAGGTCTTTGATGCCCATTTGCACTGCCCGAGCGAGAGCGGCAACGTGTGGCAATGGTATCCGGTGACGAAGACGTTTGAGGAGTTTGTTCACTACCTCGATCGCACCGGCGTCCAGCGCGGCATCATCAACTCCGTGCGCTGCCAGGAGGCGAAGACCCCCGCCGAGTTCATCGCCGGCAACCGCGAAGTGGCGCGCTACGCGGAGAAGTACAAGGGGCGCTTCCTGGGCGCCTGCGTCGTCAACCCGCTGTTCATCGACGAGTCGTTGCGGGAAATCGAAGACTGCCGCAAGCAGCTTGGGTTCGTCTGGGTCGGCGAGCTCTGCAACTACGTGGTGCCCTTTGAGTACACCATCAAGGAATTCGAGCAACTGGTCCGGCAAGTGGTGAAGATGAACATGGTGCTCGACGTCCACACCGAGCTGGAAGAGATGGAATTCATTATCCAGAAGTTTCCCCAGGCGACCATCGTCTTCCCGCATTTCGGCGACGGGCACGAGTACGAGCACAT
>JBEKUI010000245.1:0-7822 GCA_049515175.1 Terriglobia bacterium | reverse complement strand
CCGTCACGTCGGTCGATGGGTCCCGAGATTGTTCCAGGCGACGACTCCTGAACCCGCTGTCGTACCGAGGGTAAACGGCGGCCTTCAACTCGAATGGCATCACAAAGGCATCGACCTCGAAATCTATGTCGAATCGCCTGAGAGTATTCGCTTCCAGGTCGAAGATCTGACCTCGGCCGAAACAGCTGAGGCACCACTAATTGGCAACGAGGAGCTACTTAGGGCATGGATTGCCCGCATTTCGGACTGACTATATGGCTCCCCCTCTACGTTGCCAGCAAGAGTTTCCGGACGACCCCGATATTCAGGACGGCGATCAAATGCTTCGGCGTGTCCCACCGAAGCAAATCATCTTCGACCAGAATATGGGAAGACTTCGGCCAAGCTCAGCCACGTTCGAGGATGACGAGGACGACTCTCCGATGTCCATGTACCGCCGGACAGTAATTGATGCTACGGGCGGTAACATCGAGCGCGTGATGGTCGGACATGCTGGTTACGGTCTTGCTGGTTTGTGCGCCGGCGAACTGAGGAGCCGCAATCAGACAGTCCACAGCAATCCTTTGGAGGACGAGCCAGCGCATGCAGAAGTATGCGGGCGAAAGACGGATAGCAATCGCAAGTTTTTCTATCAGCGGTCAGTCTGGGTGATTGCCCCGCCCTAAGAACAGATTAGGAATCACAAAACATACCCCTAAGACGGCTATCCTCGTTTCTCACGTCGGGCCACAAGGCCGCACTGCTCGTAAGCCCGGACTCAGGTTTTGCTTCTTGGCCCAGATGGAGCCCGCCGACTCAGCAGCGTCGAGCGGAAGGTCGGGTTCTCAGGGTGCCCTCCTTCCCCTGGTCTGATTCGAGTAACGCCTTCTTGCGCTCCAATCCCCAGCGGTAGCTGGCGAGGGGGTTATTTTCTCGGATGACGCCGTGGAAGGAGAAAGGTGAAAGGGCTTCCAGCTTCAAAACTTGAAAACTGGCGTGGGTGTAGTCTGGCTGGCGAGGTGGAGGGCAGGCGCGCTACTGGAAAAAGGTCGGCCTTCCAGTGCTTCCGCGGCGGTGAGGCGGACGATGGCGGGGTGATTGTTGTTTTCGCTGAGGTGGGCGAGCACCAGCACCTGGGCGCCACCGTCAAAATCCTCGCGCAAGAACTGGGCGGTGGCGAGATTGGAGAGGTGGCCCTGGCGGCCCATCACGCGCTGCTTGACGTGCCACGGATAAGGCCCCACCTTCAGCATCTCGAGGTCGTGATTCGACTCGAAGACCAGGCACTGGCAGCCGCGCACGTGCCGCTTGACGAGTTCCGGGATATAGCCGAGGTCGGTGACCACGCCGATGCGGATGCCCTGCGTCTCGAAAGTGAACGCCACCGGGTCGGCGGCGTCGTGGGGAATGGAGAACGGGGTGACCTCAATGTCGCCGATCGTGAATTTTCCGCCGGCGGTGAAGGATTCGAAGACTTTGGGCCGCGCGGTCCATAGAATGGCTTGGCGTGTGGTGGCGGAAATGTAAATGGGAGCCTTCAGGTTGCGAGCCAACGATTCCACGCCCTTCACGTGGTCGGTGTGCTCGTGCGAAATCAGAATGGCGTCGATGCCGTCGCACCGCTCGCCCACGGCGGCCAGGCGCGCGAAGGTTTCGCGCTTGCTGAATCCCGCGTCCACGAGCAGTCGCGCCCTTTCGGTCGCAATCAGGGTCGAGTTGCCTCGACTACCGCTCCCGAGCACGCAAATCCGTACGCTCAAGGCTGCCCGCCTTCCGCTCTCGCTCGCTTCCGACTCGATTGCCGCCGGCGCTTCACGAACCACCCCACCTTGATTCCGCGATTATAGTCCAGTCGCCAAGGAATGGTGAGAGGAAAGGTTGGCCGTGCGCGGGCACTCGAATCTCGGGATGACAGCGTGTGGATAAGCACGCAGGGCGAGAATGAGAGCTGGCCCTCAGTCAGGTCGGTTATTCGTTGGACAGCAGTTTGCCGTAGTCGGCATGAGAGCCGATCCAGAACCAGACAATCCCGCCTTCGCACGGGGTTCCCAGCGCCCGGCACGCTAGCCCCACGCGCACCGACCAGAAATCGCCGACTCGCTTAAGATGAAGTGAGGGATGCTTGGAGTCTGCTTTAAGAAGCTGAAAGTTCTTGTCGGCGAGATCTCGCACGGTCTGAGGAAGGCGCCGGTAGTGAATCCAGAATTGAGGAGAAGCGAAGTGCTTCAAAGGGGGGTACATTTCCCGGAGGCGAAGCCGTCTTTGGCTTCACGAGCCAATCGGTCGAGCTTCCCGGCCTTGATGTCGGCTTCCAACTGCTGATCCCACACCCCGGCCTGGAACTCCGCGAACCAGTTTGCTAGCTGCGCCACTTCGTCCAGCGATAGTTCGGCAATGGCTGCTTCAATCTCTTTTACACTCATCAGGCTAAGTATAGACTCGGTCCGGACGTGTTTCAAGCGGCGCGGCAATTGCCTCGCCCCTCCGGAAGCGCCGCCGGGCTGAACGGCGAGCCTTGCGCTACTGCTTCCCGAAGCTGCGCAGGTGCCAGTCCTGGGCAAAGAGATTAAAGAAGCCTTCCTTGTAAGGGTGCTCCTTGATGACGTCCTCGTTGATGTCAATGCCGAGGCCGGGCTTCTCGGGCAGCTCGAAATAGCCGTCGCGCGGCACGGGGCAGCCGGGGACGGCGTCGCGCACCCAGGTCTCCGAGAAATCGTCGAAGCATTCCTGAATCTTGAAATTGGTGGTGCAGAAATCGAAGTGCACACTCGCCGCCGTGCAGACGGGGCCGTTGGAATTGTGCGGCGCCATCACCATCGAGCGCACGTCGGCCATGGCGGCGATCTTCTTCATCTCTAGAATTCCGCCGGCGTGGATGATGTCGGCCTGAATGATGTCCGGGGCGCCGCTCTCGATGGGCTCGCGGAATCCGTAGCGCGTGAAGTAGCGCTCGCCGGTGGCGACGGGAATGCTGACGTGCTCGGCCACTTTCTTGAGCGAAGGAATATCCTCCGGCGGGCAGGGTTCTTCAATCCAGCCGGGTATGAAGGGGTCGAGCATGCGCGCCAGCTCGATGGCCGTCGCGGCGCTGAAGCGCCCATGCATCTCGACGAATATCTCGACGTCCGGGCCGACCGCGTCGCGAATCGCCGCCACGAGCTCCACGGAGCGGTTCTTCTCCGCCCGCGTCAATTCCAGCGTCCCGGGACCGAAGGGATCGACCTTGAGCGCCTTGTAGCCCTTGTCGGTGACCACCTTGACGCGCTTGGCGAATTCCTCCGGCTTGCGCTCCACCGTGTACCAGGCGTTGGCGTAGGCCTTGATCCTGTCGTGGCAGCGCCCGCCCAGCAGCTTCCACACCGGATGGCTCGTGGCTTTGCCGATGATGTCCCAGCAGGCGATCTCGATGCCGCTCATCACTGTCGTGGCGATCACCCCACCGCGCCAGAAATCGTTGCGGTACATGCGCGCCCACAGGTCTTCGATATTAAAGGGGTCGGAGCCGATCACGTGCCGACGCGCCGCGCCCTGCAAATAGCCCAGCACGCCCTCTTCACGATTCTGAATCGTGCACTCGCCGATGCCGTATAAACCTTCGTCCGTTTTGACTTTGATGAAAACGAGATTGCGCCAACTGGTGCCCAGTACCAGCGGTTCAACAGCGGTAATTTTCATGAATGGCCTCCTGGTAAGTATTGCGCGGTGTCCAGCCTTGCGTTGTCATTCTGAGCGTCAGCGGAGAATCCCAGCATCTTGAACTGCAGAGACCCTTCGCTGTGCTCAGGGTGACATGATAAGGATGCGGCGAGTACGAAGCAAAG
The DNA here is from genome assembly GCA_049515175.1 of Terriglobia bacterium. Taxonomy (GTDB): domain Bacteria; phylum Acidobacteriota; class Terriglobia; order UBA7540; family UBA7540; genus JACQNR01. Next base: position 4,022 of record JBEKUI010000245.1, on the reverse strand, counting down.
AATCTAGCCTAAATCGGGCGGCGGGACAATGGGGGATGGTGCGTAGAGACGAACCGGTGGGCGGCAGTGCAATTGGAGAAGCTCCACCGGCGCGTCTCAACATGAAGTCGAACGGCGGGTCTTGGCTGCGCGCCAAGGGCGAGACGCCCGGGCTACGCGTAATATTGCGTGTTGCGTTCGATGGCGGCCTTGAATTCTTCCGGCACGTCGTCGAGGGCGAAGATGGAGTTGAATTCGCACACCGGCACGCAGGCGCCGCAGTCAATGCAATCCACCGGACTCACAAAGAGTTGAGCGAACTCCTCAAACTTGGGCTCATCCTTTCGCGGGTGGATGCAGTCCACCGGGCAGACCTCGACGCATTTTTCGTCCTTTGTGCATTTTTCAGTGATCACGTAGGCCATTCGATTTCGCTCCTTGGTTCCCTGGCGAGTGGGCTGAAATGCCCACCGGCCGATGTCAAACTGTCCGAAACCCTGCGCAACTACACAGCAGGGACAGAGTCTCCAGCAATTCCCCGCCCAAATGCCCGAGGCCTGTCGTTGATCCTGACATTCCTCAGGCAACAGCATGAGAAATCTCGCTTTTCGGAGTTCGATGATTCGAACTCATAGTGGCGGTTCCACCTGGAAAGTAATAAAATGTCCGATACTCGAGGCTGAGGTCACAGGCAACGAGTGACCTGCAGGCCGAAAACGGGGTCAGATCCTCAGGGGATTGGACAAGCACGCCATGTTTCGGAACATTAGTCGCGGAATCGCGCAGCATCAGTCACAAATCATTTTGGCGCTCGGTGTTCTCGTCCTCGCCACGTCGAGCTCCGGCCGCGGCGCGACTCCTGCCCCCCAGCCCTCCGCCTCAGAAGACGGTCCCGTGGCCGCGCACCCTGCCGGCGCGCCGAAGGTGGATTTCGAGCGCGACATTGCACCCATCTTTCAGGCTTCCTGTGTCATCTGTCACGGAGAACAACCACAGGCGAAATTGCAGCTCAATTCCTTGGCGGGGGTTCTGAAGGGCAGCGTTTCGGGGAAAGTGGTCATCCCAGGCAACGGCAAGTCGAGTGCGCTCGTCCGCCGTCTTACCGGTGAAGACAAGCCACAGATGCCCTTTGGAGGCACTTCGCTTAGTGCTGCCCAGATCGATCTGATCCGCGCCTGGATCGACCAAATGCCGTCGGGCGAGCCCGCCTCCGCGGGCGCATCCACTGGCGGGCCGAAGAAACACTGGGCCTACATCAAACCGGTGCGCCCCGATCCTCCCAAAGTCAGCAACCCCGCCTGGGTCCGCAATCCCATCGACAACTTCGTAATGGTGGAGCTGGACAAAGAGGGCTTGCAGCCCGCGCACGAAGCTTCGCGCGAGACGCTGATTCGCCGCCTCAGCCTCGACCTGATCGGGCTGCCGCCCACACCCGCAGAAGTCGATGCTTTTCTCGCCGACCGACGCCCCGACGCGTACGAGAAGCTCGTGGACCGTTTGCTCGCCTCACCGCATTACGGCGAGCGCTGGGCCGGGCCCTGGCTGGACCTGGGGCGCTACGCCGACAGCCATGGGTACGAGAAAGACGACCTGCGCGTCGCCTGGAAATACCGCGACTGGGTCATCAACTCCCTCAATCAGGATATGTCGTTTCGCGATTTCACCATCGAGCAATTGGCCGGCGACATGCTTCCCAACCCCACCACCGACCAGCTCATCGCCACCGGTTTCCTTCGCAACTCGATGCTCAACCAGGAAGGCGGAGTCGATGCGGAGGAGTACCACTGGTACTCCCTTGTGGACCGCGTCAACACGACGGCTGCGGTATGGCTCGGCTCGACCCTCGGCTGCGCGCAGTGCCACAACCACAAGTTCGATCCATTCACTCAGAAGGACTATTACCGGATGCTGGCGTTCTTCGACAACGCACAGTACAAGGTGCTCGACCTCGGCCAAGGCGAAGGTTGGGCGGAGGAGCCCGAGATCGAGCTGCCCACGCCGGAGCAGGACGCCAAGGCGAAAAGTCTCCGGGCGGAGATCGAGCGGCAGGAAACGGTGCTCAAGACTTCCACTCCCGAGCTGGAGCAGGCGGCGTGGGAGCTTCGGCTGCTCGCGGACGAAAAGGACTGGACGCTGCTACGCCCGCGTCACGTGGAATCCGCCGGCGGCGCCACACTCACGCTTCTTGATGGCGGTTCCGTGCTGGCCAGTGGCAAGAATCCCCAGGCGGATTCCTACACTTTTGAGGCGCCCACCGACTGCAAGGCCATCACGGCGCTGCGCATGGAGGTTCTGGGCGACCCGAGCCTGCCGCACCAGGGCCCCGGCCGGGACGAAGAAGGCAACTTCTTTCTGAGCGCGCTGGAAGTAACCGCCGCTCCGGCGTGCGTCAATTGAGGTCAAATTCTCCGAATAATTCTTTCTTGTCTATGTTCGGATTGAGGTGCAATCGCTTCATCGCAGCTTCCCGAACTTGGTCCTCAAACCGTGTTCCCAAGGCAGAAGTCCGGCAACCTTCTTCGAGGTCGTTTAGGATGGAGGGAATCCAGGCGAAGTAAGCTTGCAGGGTAGCTGCTGCAGCGTCAGGCTCCGTCGGCGCATCAAACTGCCTGCGGCCCATCAGAAGCGACCTCACGATTACGTGGGCGACGTCCCTCGGGAGCGTTTCCTCCAGTAATACACTGTCCGTTTGGGCGTTTCGGACCACGACGAAAGCATTGTTCATAAACGGGTCCATCCGCACTCTCAGGGCAGGCTGCCCTGCGAAGTCGTGGTGGGTTAGGGAACAGTGGGGCGGGCAGAAAGCTTCTGGAAACTGTCGCCCTTCCAGTAACGGCCGTACCGATGCTGCGATACTCTCAGCCAGACCCTCTATATCATGCTGGACTGCCTTCTTCTCTTTCGACTGTTTGTCCTGCGCCAAGCGGAATCGCGCACGGCTCGTCTCAACAATGTCTCGATAAACTAGCAGTTTGTTGAAAAACGCGATTTGACGATGGTTTCTTTTTTCAATTCGTGTTCGGAGCGAGTTATGTTGAGGGTGAAGGGCCGTTCGGCAAGGGGTTGGAAGCCCTTGGGCAGGCCGCTGGTGGCCTCTCGGAGGACTTCTGCGACCTCTCGCTCAAGCCACCGCCTCCGCCGTTCGCAGTCGTTGCAAGCGGACCAAGTTATAGGCCGCCCCGACGAAGGTAAACAACCAGCCGACTTTCTCTCGGCCCCGCAACTTCACCTTCCTCAGCATGCCGATCATCTTCATCCAACCGAAGCTCTGTTCCACTCGTTTCCGTTTCTGCTGACTGAGCGCGTAGCCCGCGTGCCGGGTCGTGCGTGCGTCAATGGCGCTCGACCGATGCGTGGTGTTCTGGGCCACGTGCGGCGTCACCCGCAGGCGCCGCAAGGCGCGCACCAAGTCCCGGGTGTCGTAGTTCTTGTCTCCTCCCAAGGTGAGGCGCTTGCGGCCCGCCATCTTCTTCGCCATCCCGAGCGCCGCGTCGCGTTCCGCGGTGCCGTCGGCCCGCGTCACGCAAGTCCTCACCAGCAACCCGTTGCGATTCTCCATCAGCCCGTGACCCAGGTAGCTGAGCTTGGCCTCGCTCCCTTTCGACTTCTTATACAGCCGTGCCTCAGGGTCGGTCGTGGACTGGTGCGTCTCATTCGACCGCGACTCACCGTGAAAATTCACTTCCCGGTTTCCGCCGGGCCCAGGCCTCGATCAGCGTGCCGTCCACGGTGAAATGTTCATCCGACAAGTAGGGCTGCGCGATCCCGAGCACCCGCTGGAAGAACGCCTCGGCGATCTCCTCGTTCAGCAGTCGCTCGCGGTTCTTGCTGAAAACCGCATGGTCCCAAACCCGTTCGTCCATCTCCATCCCCACGAACCAGCGGAACAGCAGGTTGTAGTCCAGTTGCTCCATCAGCAGCCGCTCGCTGCGAATGGAATAAAAGATCTGCAGCAGCAGGGCGCGCAGCAGCCGCTCGGGCGCGATCGACGGCCGCCCCACCTTCGCGTACAGCCGGGCAAAGCGCGGCGACATCTCCTTCAA
>JBEKUI010000244.1:0-7809 GCA_049515175.1 Terriglobia bacterium | reverse complement strand
GAGACCCAGCGCTGCGTCAACTGCTCGATATCACTTACGTATCATCGGCGCGAGCATCGCCTGATTTGTCATTACTGCGGTTACACGCGCGAGATTCCTTCACGCTGCCCGGCCTGCCAGAGCGAGTACCTTCACTATGTGGGTGAAGGCACCGAAAAGCTGGAGGATAAGCTGGCCGAACTTTTTCCGGGCGCGCGGGTGGAACGGCTGGACCGGGATGTGGCCCGCCGCCATAGCCATTTCAGCCGGGTGCTGGCGGATTTTCGTCGGGAGAAGATCGACCTCCTGGTTGGAACCCAGATGATTGCGAAGGGGCACGATTTTCCCGGCGTGACGCTGGTGGGCGTGGTCTCCGCCGATCAGGGACTGTCGCTTCCGGACTTCCGCGCCGCGGAACGCACCTTTCAGCTGCTCACGCAGGTGGCCGGGCGCGCCGGGCGGCGGGACGCTCCTGGCCGGGTCCTCGTGCAGACCTTTTATCCCGAGCACTACGCGATTCAGCTCGCGGCGGAGCAGAATTACACGGCCTTCTACAGCAAGGAGATGCGATTCCGGCGCATGATGCACTATCCGCCCTCGGGCGCGCTCGCCAACGTGATCGCGCAGGGCAAGCAACTGGAAGCGGCGGCGGGCATCGCCCGGCAAATGGGCGCCTTCCTGAGCCGCATCGAAGAAGCTTACGGCCTGCGCGTGCTGGGGCCGAACTCCGCCCCGCTGGCGAAGATCGAAGGGCGCTTCCGCATTCAGTTTCTCATCAAGGCCAAGTCGCGCGCCCGGCTGAACGAAGCGCTCCGCCGCCTGGCCGATGATTGCGACCGGCGCGGCGTCCCGGCCCAGGCGGTGATGATCGATATGGACCCGGTCAGCATCATGTGAGAAAAGCAGGCAGAACTCTTCGCCCGGTGACATCCCGGAGGAACCTTGACCGAAGATTCGAGCTGCGCCTGTGGCGAAGGAAGATTTGGCGGCGGCAATTTTGAAAGAAGTGAATTGGGCATGGATCGCCACTTCGGCGAAGTTACGCTCCTGCGCTGCAAGCGCTGCCGGCAGCTCTGGCTGCACTACTACTACGTCAATGAAGCCTTCACGGGTTCCGGCCGCTGGTACCATGGAGTGATTGCGCCGGAATTGGAGAGCTCTGTCACTTTGGACACGGCGCACGATATCCTCGAAAAGCTCGATGAGTACTGGTGCGGAGGGGAGCCATTTCGGCGGCCGGGTGTTCAAGAGGCGGGGAAAGCTGGATTTGTTCCCGTAGCGAGCGAAGGTAGAGATTACTGAAGGGGGAAGACACTTGCATGCAACTGACTTCGAGGTTTGAGGAAGCGCTGGTTTATGCCGTCCGGCTCCACGCCGGTCAGTACCGCAAGGGCTCGAAGATCCCCTACTTCACGCACCTATTGAGTGTTGCCAGCATTGCCCTCCAGTACGGCGCCGGCGAAGACGAAGCCATTGCTGCGCTCCTCCACGACGCCATCGAAGACCAGGGGGGCGCCGCCACGCGGGAAGAGATCCGCCGCCGCTTCGGCGACCGCGTGGTGGAAATTGTGGATGGGTGCACGGATTCCGACAGCGTCCCCAAGCCGCCGTGGAAAGCCCGCAAGGCGGCGTACATTGCTCACGTGCGCATGGCCTCGCCCTCCGTTCTTCTCGTTTCGGCCTCTGACAAACTCGACAACGCGCGCGCCATCCTCGCCGACTATCGCGTGCTGGGCGAGGCGCTCTGGAAGCGGTTCCACGGCGGGAAGGAGGGCACTCTGTGGTACTACCGCGAGCTGCTCCAAGCCTTTCGCGAGGGCGGGAACAGCCCGCTTGTCGAGGAGTTGGGCTTGGTTGTTTCCGAGATCGAACGCCTGGCGCGGTTGTGAGCGCGGCGCTCGCTTCTGACGGAGGGTAGCTTTCTAAACTGCGGGGTAATCGTTTATACTCCCGCTCACGAGAGGAGACCAACCTTGTCCAGCAAGGAAACTATTCTGGTTGTCGATGATGACCGCGTTATGGTGCAGATTCTTTCCGCCCACCTGCGAGAACGCGGCTACAACGTTGCCACAGCGGCCGACGCGATGCAGGCCGTCATGTATTCCCTGCGCGGGCCCCTGAGCGCCATCTTCCTGGATATCAAACTGCCGGGCGGAACGGGCCTGGACGTTCTCAAGAAGCTCAAGTCCTCCGCGAGGACGACCCATATTCCGGTGATCATCATCACGGGTCTTGACGACCCCACGCTCCCGCAGGAGGCCCGTGAGCTCGGGGCCGACGAGTTCCTCCGCAAGCCCCTGGATTTGTCCCGGATCACTCAAGTCCTCAAGCGTCTTCTGGGCGAACCGACAGCGGGGGGTTGAACTTCATTCCGCATCCGTCCAGGCGGCTCAGGCCGATGAAATGTGGATGACTTTCGTGGAGCGCGCGGGACCTGCGTCTCTCGAGATTCCGAGAATGCCGCAACGAGGCCGTTCCCCGGCGGGGGCTAACCTTCAGGTATCTTCCGCAGATTTTCCAGGGCCGGCAGCAGACCAGCGATCTGCGCCTCCAGCGCTGTGAGCACCTGAGGTGCTTCGTTCAGCTCGCCTCGGCTTGCGATATCTTCCAGCCGCATCGCCGCATCCGCGGCGGCCGTTGCACCGGCAAAGTATCGGAACAATCCCTTCAGGGTGTGGGCGCTACGCTCCAGACTTTCACGATCGCGGGACTCCAGTGCCGCGCGTCCCTCCGCAAACAACCGGGGAATATCCTGGAGAGCGATCTTGATAACCTCCTGCAACAGCCTCTCATCGCCCTGGAGGAGTTCCAGGGTGGAGTTCCGGTCAAGCGGGGTAGTTAGTGAAACCGGTCCAGAGGCTCCGCGGAGGTTCACTGAGTGCGTCGTTTGGATGGGTTGGAGTTCTGCCGCCAGTTCATGGGGTCGGATCGGTTTGGAGATGTAGCCGTCCATGCCCACCGCCAGACAGCGCTGGCGGTCTTCCCCGCCGGCGTGCGCGGTCATGGCGATGATGGGGATTCTGCGCCCACCCGGGGTTTCCCTGGCCCGAAGCGCCGCCGTCGCTTGCAGCCCGTCCATCACGGGCATCTGCACGTCCATCAGGATGGCATCGAAGTTGTCCACGCCGGTTTTCTCGACGAGGGCCAGCGCTGCACTGCCATTTTCCGCCACCGTCACCGTGTGCCCCGCCTTTTCGAGGAATCGCGAGGCGACCATCTGATTGGCGACGTTGTCCTCGACGATCAGGATTCGAAGTCCCGGCCCGCCGGCCGGAGGAGGCGTGGTGGGCTCTGGTTTCCTGCCGGGGCGGTGAAGTGTCATGCGTGCCGGCGATTCCAGGCTTGCCGGAGGGGCAATCCCGAGCCGGGCGGTGAAGTGAAATGTGCTGCCGTTTCCCGGTGCGCTCTCCACCCAGATTTTGCCGCCCATCATTTCCACCAATTGGCTGCTAATTGCGAGCCCCAGCCCGGTGCCGCCGAACTTGCGGGTCGTGGAAGCGTCGGCTTGGGTAAAGGCCGCGAAGATAATCTGCTGTTTCTCCGGCGGGATTCCGATTCCCGTGTCCTTGACCGAGAAGTGCAGGAGAGCATGATCGCGGGCGCGCTCCGCGGTCTCGACGAGGACGACTACTTCGCCCTGCGGAGTGAACTTGATGGCATTGCTGACCAAATTGACCAGAATCTGCTGGAGGCGGACTGCGTCTCCGACGAGGTGGGGCGGCACGCCAGGCGACACCCGGTGGGTTAATTCCAGCGACTTCTGCCGAGCACGCAGGGCCAGGCTCCGCAGGGTGTCGTTGATCACTTCCTGCAAGTAGAAAGACTCGCGCTCCAATTCCAGTTTCCCGGCCTCAATTTTGGAGAAATCGAGCAAGTCGTTGATGAGCGTCAGCAGGGTTTCCCCCGAGCTCCTGACGACTTCGAGATTCTCCTCTTGCTGCGGCGTCAAAGGGGATTGGAGCGTCAGTTCCGTCATGCCGATGATGGCGTTGAGCGGGGTGCGGATTTCGTGGCTCATGTTGGCCAGGAAATCGCTCTTGGCGCGCGTGGCCGCTTCCGCTGCCTGCCGCGCCTGCTGCAAGGCAGCTTCCGCCTGCTCGCGCTCCGTAATGTCGATGGCGTAACCAATGACATAAGTGGGGGCGTCGGGCTCTTCGTAGCGCAGGCTCCGAAAGAGCCAGGTCCGCTCGCTGCCGCCGGAGGTGAGGACACGCATGGTGCCGTCCGCGGACGATTCCGTCCGCAGCTTGTCCAGGTAGGGGCTCAAGAACGGTTTCGAGGGTGCGGCAAGAAAATCGCTCAACGGGGTTCCGATCATCTGGGTGCGGTCGTAGCCGAGCGCTGCCGCCGCGGCGGGATTGACGGACAGGAGAATGCCATCCAAATTGTGCATGCAGATGAATCCTGGACTATTCTCGACGAGTTCGCGGTATCGCCTTTCGCTCGCCGCCAGGGCCTGCTCGGTGATCTTTCGATCGCTGATATCTTCCTTGACCGCCACATAGTGGCTGACGTCACCCTGGGCGTCGTGGATGGGGCAAATGGAGGCGAATTCCCAGTACAACTCGCCATTCTTCTTCTTGTTCAGAAACTCTCCGCGCCACTCCTGGCCGGCAATGATGGTCTTCCACAGGTCCACGTAGGCCTCTGGCGGAGTCCCTCCCGACTTCAGGATGCGCGGGTTCTTGCCCAGAACTTCCGCCAGGGTGTAGCCGGTCACTGCCTCGAATTTGGGGTTGACGTATTCGATGTCGCCGGCGGCATTGGTGATCACCACGCTCGCCGGACTCTGCCGGACGGCCAGCGAGAGTTTCCGGAGTTGCAGTTCCGCCCGTTTGCGCTCGATTCCGACCGCGATCCCATCGGCCACAGAGGCGAGGCTGGCCAGCACCGTCGCGGGGAGTGGTTGGCGGGCAAACATCGCCATGACACCCACCAACCGGTCCTCGACAATCAGGGGATAGCCTGCGAAGGCGACCATCCCTTCGCGCCGGGCCCACTCGCGGTCGCTCACTCGTGGATCGTCCTGCACGGAGTTGGTTACATGGGGTCGCCGTTCCTGCGCAATCAGGCCGATCTTGCATTGGCCCATAGGAACCCGGCTGTGAGCGCCGTTCAGGTGGGTGTACAGACCCGCGCTGGCTTGGAGTTCCAGCACATTCGCCGGCTCATTCAGCGTCCAGATGCGGGCAAAGGCCGCCTCCAGACGGCTGACGAGAGGCTCCACGCAACCCTGTAACATCGTGCGCAGGTCTTCGCCCTGGCTCAGAGCCAGTCCGACATCGCCGCTCAATGCCGCCAATCGCGCTCTCTCCTCCAGCTCCTTCTCCGCCCTTTGCCGGATGTCGATGTCGCGGCGGATGACCGTGTGAGCCACGGCCAGCACTGCCAGGGCCGCGATCGCGAGCAGGGCCGTGGCGAGGATGGCGTGCCGCGAACTGGTCTCGGATGCTTCAACCCGCTCTTCCAGCAGGCGCTCCTCCACGCCGCCCATCTCATTGATGATTTTTTGAATTTCCATCTCGTCCTGGCCGCGACCAGACCGGACAAACTGCTGGGCAGCCTCGAACCCACTCTGTTGCATCAGTCGAATTCCAGTCTCCAACCTTTCCAGGCGGTCCTTAATGAGGGGTTCCATCAGTGCCAGGCGGTGTTGCTGGGCGGGATTGTCGCTCGTCAGGCGCTCGAGGTCGTGAAAGTTGAAATCGATCAGGAGCCGTGAGTTGCGGTAGGTGGCCAGGGATCGCGCGTCGCCGGTGATGATGTACCCGCGTTGGCTGGTCTCCGCATCGGTTAAGGCAGCAAGCAACGACGCAAGCCCGGTCAGCACCTCTTGAGTGCGAACTACGAGGTTATCGGTCTGAATGACTTTGCGAGTGTTGCGATAGGATAACCCGCTGATGATCAGCAGCAGTATGAACGCCGTCGTGAACCCTACCACGACATTCTTTTCGATGGAACGCGCGTTGCCCTTCTTCAAGCGGAGATCTCCTCGAGGTGCGGTGAAGGCGAGGGAGGATGCCATCGTATCCCATCCAACCGCCCCCCGATTCTAGCGCGCCGTGCCCGTGCGGGCAAACGTGCCTTCACGGCGGCACCTGAAAGGGAAGACTGAAGCAGAGACATCTTCCACGGGCAACTCCCGCCCCATAGGTCTTGGTTTGCGCCCTGCAGTTGCCGGTTGCGAGAGCCTTAGAGCGACTGCAGTTCTTTGCCGGGCTTGAAGCGGACGGCTTTGCCGGGCGGGATGCTGACTTCCTGGCCGGTGCGCGGATTTCGCCCGATGCCGGTCTTGCGTGGCTTCACGTTGAAGACACCGAAGCCGCGCAGTTCAATGCGGTCGCCTTTGGTAAGAGCTTTCTTCATGGACTCAAAGACTGTCTCCACGGCCATCTCGGCTTTGGTCTTGGTGATCCCGGTGCGAGTAACGACCTCATTGATGATATCGAGCTTGATCACGCGAACCTCCTGAAAAGACTAGGCTTAATCCTAAGGAATGCGTTTCGCCATTGTCAAGCCCTTTCACCTGTAATATTATGCCCGGCTGTTTTCCCTTCTGGTGCACGGTTCGCGGGCTCGCCCGCTGGTTGGCGCATCAAGAAGCAATCATTACAATTACATACCATTCGAGGTGGAACTGATGGCCGTAAAGAATGACCGCTGGATTCGCCGCATGGCGCTCGAGCACGACATGATCAATCCCTTCGCCGACCGCCAGATTCGCGAAGGCGTCATCTCTTACGGCGTCTCCGCCTACGGCTACGATTTGCGCGTCGCCGATGAGTTCAAGATCTTCACCAACGTCTCGTCGATCCCAAGAACTTCGATGAGCGGTCGTTTGTCGAGTTCAAGGGCCCCGTCTGCATCATCCCGCCCAATTCCTTCGCCCTGGCGCGCTCGGTGGAATATTTCAAGATCCCGCGCAGCGTCATTACGCTCTGCGTCGGCAAGTCCACCTACGCGCGCTGCGGCATCATCGTCAACGTCACGCCCCTCGAGCCCGAATGGGAAGGCTTTGTGACCCTCGAAATCTCCAACACCACGCCGCTCCCCGCCCGCGTCTACTCCAACGAAGGCCTCTGCCAGATCGTCTTCTTCGAGTCCGATGAGCTTTGCGAGGTTTCGTATAAGGATAAGAAAGGGAAGTACCAGTCCCAGCAGGGAATTGTGTTGCCCAAGATTTGAAGTACACTACGGAGTCAGCAGGCGCGTCTCACGCTCGACAGCGGTTTCGCTGGGAATTGCTGGGATACGATCTGGCCTGCGCTGAAGGTTGGCGCCAGGCCCGCGTATCGGAGGTTCCTAGTGGGTTCCCGTAAACGAATTCCGAAGAGCGAAGGAAAGCGCGAGCGCCTCATCAACCCGAGCCTCTCGAAGGGTTTCCGAAGCGGAGCGATCCGCATAACGTGGGTATGCCCGGACTGCAACGCAAAGTTGGGGGGCTCTGAAGTGTCTCATGCCCAAATGGCGGAGAGGCTCCACAGACACAGGCAGGAAAAACACAAGAACGTTCCCGCGCAGGCCCCGCTCGCGAATCGCCCTCTCCTGATATGCCCGGAGTGTAAAGTGCTCGTAAGGGAAGACCGCCTGCGACGCCACCTTAGCAGGATGTACAGGTCGGACAGTGTGCAAATTGCAAGGATGCTTGAAGCACTGTTGCGCCATCGAAGCGCTGCCAGCGAAGGGCCTGCCAAACGGGAAGGATTGGAAGACAATCAGACAAAAGTTGAAAGGCTCCCGTTCGAGCTTTTGCCGCCCGGTACTTGGGATTTAGAACACGTAATCGCTTACTATCGAGAGGCTGCCAGTCGTTTCCCTTCAGACTTGGCA
>JBEKUI010000243.1:0-6969 GCA_049515175.1 Terriglobia bacterium | reverse complement strand
CCGCGTTAGTCCGTAGACTGTTGTCGCCGGGACGTGCCGATGAGTCAACCATGATTGTATTTTCGATGGTTGGGAAATGGATGGTGAGCCGTGAGGTAATCGAACCCCCAACCTACTGTTGGGGATTCGTGGCGGAAGGATCCTCTGTTGGCGTGCCGCCGGTGTTTGCTCCGCCGAGGGGCGTGGCGCGTGTGGGGGCGCCTTGTGCGGTGGAGACTAAATCGTCGGGAAGAGGATGCGGGCCGAGGCCGAGTTTCATGAGGGATTTAGCTTCGGGAAGGCCGGTGTTTGGGAATCCGTTGGCTTCCTGGTAGCGCCGCATGGCGTCTCGGGTTGGGTCATCCCACTTGCCCGTGGGTTCCTGATTCAGATAACCCGCCCGGGTGAGCGCCTGCTGGATTTCGGTGATGCGCTCCGGCTGGAGTTTGAGGCGCGACAAGCGATACCTAAAGGTCTCTTTCCGGCGCCGCCGGCCGCGTGCGGATGTGGTGCGGGTCGTCTTGCGCGTGCCGGGCTTGGCCAAGGCACGTTTGGAAGCTGGCCGCGAAGACTTGGTCGCGGCCGGGCGGGTGGTATCGCTCTCCGCCCGCGTACACACAGGCAGGGCGATTGCTCCCACCACGAGCAGACATAATTCCCAGCGGATTCCTCGCAGGTCGGAAATCAAATGACCTCGCAACGTCCTTACGGCAGTCGGTCCGCCAAATAGACGGTTGTGAAAGTCCGCTGCGTGCGCCGCGCGATGAGGAAGAGCACGTCATCCCCGGATTTGAGCTTGGTCTGCCAGCGCGTAACATCCTCGACGCCGCGAACCGGCTGATGATTGATGCTCAGGATGATGTCGCCGCGCTGCATGCCGAGTTCGGAAGCAAAAGCCCCGGACTTGACATCGGTAATCAATACGCCCTGCGCGCCGGTCAGGTGGAGCTGTTCGGTAAGCTCGCCCGCTTGTTCACGCGTCAGATTGCGCGCGGAGATGCCGAAGAGGCCGCCCGCGGTGTCTTCGCCGGATTCGTCGTTGGCTCCTTCATCCTGGTCGCTGGAACGGAGGCGGCCGATAATCTTGCTGCGGTCGCCCACTTCGATCTCCGCCGTCGTGGGTTTCTTGTCGCGCAGCAGGTCTACCTTCAGCTTCTTGCCCACTTCCGTCTCCGCCACGATGGCCACCAGTTCGTCGCCGCCGTGGATGGCCCTGCCGTTGACTGCGGTGAGCACATCACCGCGTTGCACGCCGGCGCGTTCCGCCGGACTGTCTGATTCCACGCTGTTGACCACCACACCGTGATCGGCGCCGAAACTGCGCAGCAGCGCAGGATTGTTCTGATTGACGAAGGTAATGCCAATTGCGCCGCGGCGAACGCTCCCCGCCGAGATGAGCTGGTTGTAGATTTTGCGCGCCGTGTTGGAGGGAACGGCAAAGCCGACACCGTCATAAGTGCCGCGGTTGGTGGCGATCGCCGTGTTGATTCCGATGACCTGCCCCGCCAGGTTCACGAGCGGACCCCCGCTGTTGCCGGGATTGATCGCCGCGTCCGTCTGAAGATAGCGCTTGAACTGGCCCTCCGGCCCCCCTTCGATATCCCGCCCCTTGGCGCTTACGATGCCGGCGGTGACCGTGGAATCCAACCCGAAGGGGCTGCCGACCGCCAGGACCCAGTCTCCGACGCGCATCGAGTCGGAGTCGCCGAACTGGGCGAAAGCCAGTGGCTTTTGAGCATCAATCTTGATGACCGCCAGGTCCGTCTCCCGGTCCTTGCCGATAATCTTGGCCTCATGGCCTTTGAAAGCATCGTCCTCACCGTGCAGGCGGACGCGGATCTTGTCCACCGGCTTGTTTTCGCCGGGGGCCATGATGACGTGATAGTTGGTCAGGATGTAGCCGTTCTTGTCGAGAAGCACGCCCGACCCGAGGCTGGGCTGGCGGAACTCCTGATTGCCCTGCCCCTCCGGGCCGTTCTGGAAGAAGCGGTCAAAGAAATCCCCAAACGGGGAGTCCTCCGGGGTGTGGAAACGGCGGCCGCTGATGTGCACCACCGATTCGGTGTTGATGTTGACTACCGCGGGCTCAACGATTTCCGCCACATGGGAAAAGGAATTAGACAGTTCCACTGGGCCTGGTGCCGGCAACGGCGTTGCGTCAGGCGCCACTGCGGCCCCACCGCGTGCGGCACGAACGCCGTTAGAAACCACCGTTCCAATCAAAATGCCAAGGCTCAGCGTCGCCGCAATCACCACCGCTGGCAGCCATCTTCGCCCGTTCATGCTCATTCTGTGCTTTCTCCCCTGGTTGCAGTTGAGGGCCGTCGCTGGCCCAATTTTCATTATACACTGCTTTGGACGCAGTCAGCCGCCACGGGGTTAGCTCGCGGCCCCAAGACTCCTTCAAGAATTTGGATGGAATACGTGGAATGACGGACTTGCAGCTCCTGAGTCGCCGGTCAGCCTTCGACGGGCGCGGGGGCCGAGCCGCTCCAAATTTCCGAGATGACCATGCCGGCTAGAATGAGGACCGAGCCAAGGAGGAGTCTGCCGCCCAGTCTTTCTCCCAGCACCACGCGCGAGGTCAGGGCCGCAAAAACGGGTTCCAATGCGAAAATGAGCGCCGTGTGGGCAGGAGCGGCAAACTGCTGGGCCCAGTTCTGAATGGAGAAGGCGACTCCTGTGGCGAATACAGCGGTGACGATGATCGCCGCTACGAGCCTCAGCGTCCAGTTAAGGCGGAAAGGCAGTCCCAGAGGCCAGGCAGACAGGGCGAGCAAACCCACGGTGAGAATCTGCACCGAGACGAGCTGGCGGAAGGGATGGCGTCGCGTATAAACCGCCACCAGAACGATGTGTACGGCAAACGCGCAGGCTCCGATCAGCGTCAGCATATCGCCGCGATTCACTGCGGTAAGCCCGCGCGGCAGAACCAGTAGATAAATCCCCAACAATCCCAGCGTAGCGCCCACCACCGTCGCCAGGCGCAGGCGGAAACCCTGAGTCACCTGAATGAACGGCACGAGAATCACCGCGAATCCCGTAATGAACGCCGACTTGGAGGGTGTTGTGTACTGCAGCCCGCTGGTTTGGAAGACGTAACCACCGAAAAGAAAAACGCCGAGTAAGAAGCCTCGCGCCAGCGCCGTCGCGCTCGGGCGCCCGCGATTCAGGAAGATGAAGAGGAGGATTCCGGCCAGCGTAAAGCGTACTCCCAAGAACGCCAGCGGCGTTGCGTGAGTCAGGGCATCCTTGACGATCACGAAGGTCGAGCCCCAGATCATGGCCGTCAGGGCGAGCAGGAACTCGGCTTTGAATCGTTGGACCAAGCCCTCTATAGTCGGGTGAGCGGCGGCCTCTTGGCAAGAGCCACCGCTGCTGGGTAATGTCTTAAATCTGTGTTGGGGGTTGTGCCGAGACGCGAACTACTTGAGGCGTGAACGCGCATTAACAAAACACCTCGAAAAGGCGGGTAACCCTGAGTTGAGTTTTTGGACCCTAGGGGGAAGTTAAGCGGGCGGAGGCCGTCACGACCAGTCGACCACAGCCTTGACCACGCCGGCTTCCCGACGAAGCCACGCTGGAAATCGCTGGTGCATGATGGTGCGGCGGGCGAACTCGGTGGGCCACGCCCCGATATCGATCTGCCCGCTCTCCATCGACTGGAGCACCCGATGGTGCTCGGCCGAAGTGCTGTTGCGACTTGCCAGGATGGTGGCCTCGCGGCGGTGGATGTCCGGGTCGAATAAGGAAACGTGGTCGTTGATCAGCCCGACGAAAATGAGCTTGCCGCCCTGCTGAAGCAGATGAATGGATTGCTCCATGGAGCCCCGGTCGCCGGTGCAGTCAAACACCAGCATCGACGGCTCTTCCTGCCGCGCTTCCTCGTGGGAGGGATAATAGCGTCTCAAGCCATAGTGCCTGGCCGCGAATGCGAGCCGCTCCGGCATCTTCTCCACCACGGCGATATCGGCGCCGGCCAGCCGCAAGAACTCGATCACCGACAGCCCGATGGGACCGGCGCCCACGACGATCCCGCGCTCGCCCGGCTGCGCCGCCGCGCGCCCCACGGCGTGGATGCCGACGGCAAGCGTCTCCACCAGCGGAACCTGCTCCGGCGGCAGCTTCTCGCACTTGTACATCTGTTTCGCCGGCAGAAGAATGCGGTCACGCATGCCGCCATCGGTGTGAACCCCGATGACGCGCATCTTCGCGCAGCAGTTCGTCCGCCCGCTCAAGCAAGCCGCGCACTCGCCGCAGGTCATGTACGGGTTCACCGCACAGAGGTCGCCAGGCTTGAAGTTGCCGACAGCGTCGCCGGTCTCGACAACCTCCACCGCAAGCTCATGCCCGAGAATGCGCGGATATGTGAAAAACGGCTGCGTGCCTTCGAAGGCGTGGAGATCGGTGCCGCAGATGCCGACCGTCAATACCCTGACCAGTACTTCACCCGGTCCCGGCGCGCCCGGCGGCTCGGTTTCAGTGAATGTAAATTGGCCCGGCTGTTCCAAGATGATTGTCTTCATCGGACTTACGCCTCAACTGTATCAGCCAGAATTTCCTTTTGGGACCTTTTGCTCGTGCGCATCGTACGCTTCTCCTGCCATCGACACAACGAAATTTGTCATTAGCCTTCGCGGCAGATGGCCAGGATTTCTTCGTCCTTCAACACACGGTTGGCCTGCTTGGCGCGCGCGAAGATTCGCTCCACCAGACCGTCCGCGGGCGCGAACCCGTGCTTTTCGAGCCAGTAGATGACATTCGACTTCCCGCTCATCGGGCCGATTTCGATCTTCTGGTCAATCCCGAACCAGTGCGATGGCACCCCGGAATAGACCTGGTTGGCAAGTTCGATGTCATTCTTCCGGAATGCCTTGATCACGGCGGCGGCGTGAACTCCCGTGGCGGTCCGAAAAGCGTCTTCGCCCATGACCGGATAGTTCGGCGGGATGGGCACGCCCACTGCTTCCGAGACCACCGCGCAATACTCCCGCAGCTTATGTAAGTCGCGATCGATCGCTCCCATCAGCCGCAGGTTAACCAGCAACTGGTCCATGGGCGTATTGCCCACGCGTTCGCCAATCCCCAGCGCTGTGCCGTGCACCTGCTCGGCTCCCGCCTCCAGAGCGGCAAGAGAATTGGCCACCGCCAAGCCGCGATCCGAGTGCCCGTGCCAGTCGAGGCGGACCGCTGCGCCCGCCGGTTTTATCACCTCTTCGCGCACGAAGTTGAGCAGCGCTTTTACGCCAGCGGGCGTCGCGTGCCCGACCGTGTCGCAAACCACAATGGCCTTCGCCCCGCATTCGATGGCGGTGGTGTAAAGCTTTTTGATGACTTCCGGCCGCCCCCGCGTCGTATCCTCGGTCACATACATGACCGGCAGGCCCAGGCGGCACGCGAAGCTGACAGCGTGCTCGGTGGTTCGTAAAAGGAAATCCAAGGTCCAGTCTTCCGCATACTGGCGAATCGGACTCGAGCCGAGGAACATCGCGACCTCAACCGGGAGGCCCGTTGCTTCGGAAATCTCAGCAATGGGTCGAATATCCGCCTCGGTGGTGCGCGCCGCACAATTGGGCCGGACGCGGAGCTTGCACGCGGTAATCTCCTGCACCAGTCGCAGGACGTCGGCCTTGACGTGCGAGCCCGCCCCCGGCAGACCCAGATCGACCGAGTCGATTCCGAGGTCATTCATGAGATGGAGAATCTGAAGTTTCTTCTCTATGGGCGGATCGAGCACAGAGGGCGACTGGAGGCCGTCGCGCAACGTCTCATCGTCCAGCATCGGCCGCCCCGAAAGACTCAGTTCCGCTCCGGGGACGCGGTTCCAGTCGTAGATGAGGTCGTTATTAATGGCCATTCCCAGGGTTGGGAGCGACCCGGAACGTCCACGCAAGGTCGAGCCAGCGTCACCGACTGAAATCGCCCAGGACGTTCACCGACCGCTTCTCGTAACGGAGGCCGGCGCTCGAATCGTCGCCCGACGCAGGGCGGTAAAGCGCGTGGCAGCGCTCGCAGCGGTAGATGTCTACACCCTTTCCCGCCGCCTGAATGGCTTCTTCGCTGGGCGCGGCCCAGAGTTTCAAATGCCCGACGCACAGCTTGCCCTTCTCGTCCTTTACGTCGCAGGCGCGCTGCCCGGGTTTCTTCTCGCGAAACTTGATGGTGTCTGCGCTCAATTCCGTCACCTCGAAGCGTCCTTGGTCGGCGGCCGATTGTTTGTGGTCAACCTTCAGCTCTCATCGACCTCGTGTCGGCTGCCCCCGATTCATTCTACTCAAACCCCCGCGCGATGTCCAAACGACGGCGACTCCGCGCGGCTAGTAATCGACTTTGATCAAACAGAGCCCCGCGGCAGGAGCGGTCGGTCCGGCGAGAGTGCGGTCACGCGCTTTCAAGATTCGAGGGATATCCGCGGGCACGAGCCTTCCCCGCCCCACCTCCATTAACGTGCCCACCATGTTCCGAACCATGTGGTGCAGGAATCCATTGCCTGAAACCTGGTAGATCAACATCGAAGTCTTCGGCCGTTGAGTCAGGCGCGAGGAGAAGACTGTTCGCACCATCTCACTTCCAGTTTCGCGCGACCCTCCCGGACTGACAGCTTCTGAGTCCCTGTCACTGACTCCCTTCTCTCCTCCGACTGCCGCGAATGCGGTGAAGTCGTGCGTGCCTTCAAAATGCCGCGCGGCCTCGGCCATCGCCCCGGCATCGAGCGGGAAAGGGTGGTGGCACACGAACCGCCAAAGGAACGGGGAACAGACCGGCGCCGTCAGGATTCGATATCGATAGGTTTTCGACCGGGCGTGGTGGCGGGCGTGAAAGTCGTCACTGGTCTCCGCGGCTTCTTTGACGCGCACGGAGGGGGGCAGGAGATCGTTCAACGCGTTGACGAGGTTTTCGCAGGGTATGGGGCAGGCGGTCTTGAAGTTGGCGACCTGGCCCAGTGCGTGGACCCCCGCGTCGGTCCGCCCTGACCCCCACACGCACGTC
>JBEKUI010000242.1:0-7008 GCA_049515175.1 Terriglobia bacterium | reverse complement strand
CGGCCAGAAGGCCACCGAGCACACCATCCAGGTAACCGACAGCCAAATGCTGGGTGAAAGGGCGGCGAACGAGACGAGCTTCCGCTACCAACGCCAAAGCACGGACCAGGTGGCACAGAACTTCGACCCCACCGTCAACGTGCTGAGCGCCTTCACCGGGGGCGGAAATAGCGTGGGCACGGCTCACTACCTCCACCGTCACAGTACCCTCCAGAACTACACATCCATTGCCCTCGGCAAACACCTCGTGAAGCTGGGCGGACGCTTGCAGGTGATCGACCAGTCGACCAACTCCAATTCCAACTTCAATGGCACTTTCACCTTCGGTTCCCTGGATACCTACCAAATCACTGAGCAGGGACTCCAGCAGGGATGGACGCCGGCGCAAATCCGCGCCGCGGGCGGGGGAGCGGACCAGTTCTCCATCATCGCCGGAAATCCCCGCGCCGAGGTCACTCGGGTCGATGTGGGCATCTACGCCGAAGATGATTGGCGACTTCGGCCCAACCTTTCCCTCAGTATGGGTGTTCGATACGAGACCCAGAACGGAATCAGCGACCATGCCGACTTCGCGCCCCGTGTGGGCCTCGCCTGGGGGCTCGGCCGCGCCGGCAAGACTCAGCCCAAGACCGTCGTGCGCGCGGGTTTCGGGATCTTCTACGACCGATTCGGACAGGATCTGATGCTGCAAGCGCAACAGCTGAATGGGATCAATCAGCAACAGTACGTGGTCACAGATCCCAACTTCTTTCCCAGCATCCTCGATCCCAACGCGCTCCTGGGAAATCAAGCGCTACCGACGGTTTACCGGCTGGACCGGAGCCTCCGCGCGCCCTACTTGATGCAGAGTGCCGCCAGTATTGAGCGCCAGATGACGAAGACCGTCACGGCCTCCGTCACCTATCTCAATTCGCGCGGTCTTCACCAGTTCCTGACTCGCAACATTAACGCGCCCCTTCCCGGGACCTTCGACCCTGCCGATCCCACGAGCGGCGTCCGGCCGTACGGGAACGTGGGGAACATCTACAACTACGAATCCGACGGCGTCTTCCAGCAGAATCAAGTGATTGCGAACATGAACGTGCGCATGGGAGCGAAACTTTCCCTGTTCAGCAACTACACGCTCAGCTATGCCAACAGCAATACGGCGGGAGCCTCCAGCTTCCCCGTGAACCAGTACGATCTCCGAGCCAATTACGGCCGGGCGGGCTTCGACACCCGGCACCGGGCCTTCCTGGGCGGCTCCCTTGGCTTGCCGCGTGCTTTCCGTATTAGCCCTTTCATCGTGGCCGCTTCGGGTCGGCCCTTTAACTTCACCTTGGGTCGAGATCTGAATGGCGATTCCATCTTCAACGACCGCCCGGCGCTGGCGACGGACCTCACCCTCCCCAGCATTGTCCCAACCATCTGGGGGATCTTCGACACCGCGCCGAAGCCCGGCCAGACCCTCGTGCCGATCAACTATGGCACCGGCCCCAATCTGTTTACGATGAATGTGCGCCTCAGCAAGACGATTGGCTTCGGGAGGAAGATGGATGGCCGTTCGGGCAGGGGCGGGGTTGGTGGGGGTGATCGCGGACGACACGGAGGCGGGCTGGGGCCCGGCGGATTGACGGGCGGCGGCGGCTTCGGGGGATGGGGTGACGCGACTACCAACCGGCGCTACAACATCACCTTCACCGCCTCGGCGCGGAACATCTTCAACTTCGTGAACCTGGCGCCCCCGGTGGGCAACCTCAACTCGCCGTTCTTCGGCACATCGACTGGCATCGCGGGCGGGCCCTGGTCCTCATCGGCGGCCAACCGCCGTATCGATTTCCAGGTAACGTTCAACTTCTAGCGCCCTGTCGCAGAAATCCCTGGCAGGAGTCCGGCGCGGCAAGCGCGGCTCGATGACCTCAGACCCTTCGTGCCGGAGCGGAAACCCGGTGGCATTCTTTCCTTCGACCTAATGCGCCACGCACGAGAGGGCTGCTTCCACGCAATTACGGCCCCGGCTCTTTGCCCGATAGAGAGCTTCGTCTGCGGATTGGATGAGTGGGTCGATGGCCTTGGTTCCTTTGTTCACCGCCACGCCGAAGCTGACCGTGATGTGAAGGGGTCCTCCGGGACTCTCCACGGGCTCCGTGTCGACCCCGGCGCGAAGCCGCTCGGCGAGCGCCTGTCCCCCGGCAAGGTCCGTCCCGGGAACCACCACCATGAATTCCTCTCCTCCGTACCGCCCCAACGCATCGTAAGGCCGGACGAGCGATTGCATCCTCCGGGTGACCTCGCGCAAAACGGCGTCCCCGGCGCGATGGCCCTGTGAGTCGTTGACTTGCTTGAAGTGGTCCACATCGGCCAGTACGACACTGACCGTGGAACTTTCCCGCTCGCTGCGCGCCAGTTCGCGTTGCAGGATATCGAGAATGGCGGAGCGATTCCAAAGGCTGGTCAGGGCGTCGTGGGTGGCTTGAGCTCGCAGCTCTTCCAGCGTCATGGCCACACACTCCTGAAGCTCCACAATACGGCAGCCGGCCCGCACACGGGCGCGCAGCTCGTCGTGGTCAAAAGGTTTGCAGAGGTATTCGTCCGCGCCCGCTTCCAATCCCTCTACGATGTCCTGCTTTCGATCCTTCCCGGTCAAGAGGACGATGTACGTATAGGGACGCTCGCTGGGCTTTCGAATCTCCCGGCAGATCTCGACGCCATCCATCCCCGGCATCATCCAATCCAGGATGGCGAGCCTCGGCGGGTCTTTCTGCCGGAGAGCTTCCCAGGCCTCCATCCCGTCCGAGGCCACGATGACTTCGTGGCCCCATTTCCCCAGCAGGACTTCGAGCATCCGCCTCGACACCATCTCGTCTTCAGCGATCAGAACCCTCATGGAACAATCACCTTTCGAAAACCAGCCAGGGCTTGGCTCAGCTGCTGGCACTGATCTGTAAGCGTCGCAAAAGCCCCCGCCGCGTCGCCCATCCTCTTCTCGCGGCCCATACATTCCAGCCTCCTGGCAGTCTCGAAGGGCCCCGTACTAGTGAATTGGCTCATCGCGCCCTTCAGCGCGTGGGCAGATTTCTCCAGGCGGGCAGCATCGCCGCCGGCAATGGCATCGCGCAGGGAGACCAGACTCTCCGGTAGGCCTTTGATGAAAAGCCCGGCCACCTCGTCCAGCAATTCCAGGTCTTCACCGAAACGCTGGATGATTCCGTCCACGTCAATCCCCTTGGCCAGAGGTTTGGCTTCGCCGGGGATCTCGACCTTTGCCGTATTCCATAAGAGTCCCTCGATCGTGGCCAGAAGCTGGCGGGCATCAATCGGTTTCGAGAGATAGGCATCCATGCCCGCCGCCAGACAACGCTCCCGATCGCCCTTCATCGCATGCGCCGTCATGGCGATAATCGGGAGGTGAAGGCCACTGGCTTCCTCCTTCTGCCGGATGACCGCGGTAGCCTCGAAGCCATCCATCTCCGGCATCTGCACGTCCATCAGCACGCAGTTGAATTCGCCGCAGGCGGAATTCTCCAGGATCGCCAGCGCCTCCTTGCCATTGCGGGCCACCACGACCGTGTGCCCCTGCTTTTCCAGCAGGCGGACCACCAGCGCTTGGTTGACGACGTTATCCTCTGCGACCAGAACGCGGAGCTTGCGCCCGGCTTCCCGCAAGGAATGCCGGGTGAGGACGGCGGGCCGCTCTCCCTCCCGGAAGGGCCTCCCGAGCGCTAGAAGGATAGCCTCCAAGAGCTCGGACTGGCGAATCGGCTTGATCAGGTAGACGGCAATACCCAACTCCCGGCAGCGGGCGGCATCGCCCCGCTGCCCGGCCGAGGTCAACATCATAATGGTGGCCCCTGCGAGCGTTGGATCCTGTTTGATCTGCTCGGCCAAGGCGAATCCGTCCATGTCAGGCATTTGAGCGTCGATGAGCACCAAGGGGTAAGGTTTTCCGGCGTTCCTGGCCGCGTCCATGTAGCCCAAAGCCTCCCGTCCGCCCTCGGCCAAGGTGGGCTGCATCACCCAGTGGGTGAGCATGGCTTCCAGGATGCGTCGGTTGGTGGCGTTGTCGTCCACCACCAGCACCGGCATGTCGCGCAGGATGACCGTTTCCCGCAGCGCGTGCGGCTTCGTCGGGGCCGGGGCCAGGCCGAAGTGGGCCGTGAAATGAAAGGTGCTCCCCTGGCCGGGTTCGCTGTCCACCCACAACCGCCCGCGCATCATCTTCACCAGTTGGGAGGTGATCGCCAAACCCAGCCCCGTCCCCCCATACTTTCGCGTCGTCGAGGCGTCAGCCTGCGCAAAGGCCTCGAAGATCAGTTGCTGCTTCTCGCGCGAGATACCGATCCCCGTGTCGGTGACGGCAAAGTGCAACTCGACCCCCTCCTCCGTCTGGGACTGTGCCTCGACGCGGACGACCACTTCCCCCCGCTCGGTGAACTTGATGGCGTTGCCGGCCAGGTTGACCAGAATTTGCCGCAAGCGGCCGGGATCGCCCACCAGATCCCGCGGCACGCTGGGCGGAGTTCGATAGACGAGTTCCAGACCTTTCGCACTCGCCCGCGGAGCCAGCGTCTTCATCGTATTGCCGAGCATGTCATGCAGGTTGAAGTCGATGAGATCGAGGCCGAGCTTTCCCGCCTCAATCTTGGAAAAGTCCAGGATGTCGTTGATCAGGGTCAACAGGTTGTCGGCCGAATCCTTGACCATGACGAGATACTCCCGCTGCTCGGGACTGAGCTCGGTATCCAACGCCAGTTCCGTCATGCCGATGATGCCGTTCATGGGGGTGCGGATCTCGTGGCTCATGTTGGCCAAGAATTCGCTCTTGGCCCGCGTCGCGGCCTCGGCGGCCTCTTTGGCCTTGCGCAGTTCGACTTCCGCCCGCTTCCGGTCGCTGATATCGGCGATCACCGCAATGGTCCCGACAATGTCTCCTCTGCCGTCGCGGCGGGGAGCCGTGGAGAGCAGGATATCCACCGCTGTCCCGTCCTTACGCATCGCGCGTACCTCGATGTTCCCACTTTCCTCTCCGCGCTGCTCCTTCGCGAACCTTGCCTGGAAGTGTTCTCGTTCCTCCTCGATCACGATCGGGATGGGACGACCCATCACTTCGCTCGCCGTCCAGCCGAAGAGGCGTTCCGCGGCGGGGTTCCACTCCGCCACCGTGGCGTCAGAATTGAAAGCGAGAATCGCCATGGGTGAAGCATGAACCAGCGTGCGCAGAGCCTCGTGGGCTTCCCGCGCCGCCTCCTCCGCCCGCTTGCGCTCGGTGATGTCGGTGAAGAAACCGACGATGCAATCTTTTCCGTCGACCACCAGCCGGCTGGCATTGATGTCGGCATAGATCGTAGTCCCGTCTTTGCGCAGACACGGAAGGGCTGACGCCAACGTTTTTTCGCCTCGTACCTGGGCCATGAATTCAGCCCCAACCCTCTCCAAATCCTGTGGGGGATGAATATCACTTACGCCCAGGTGGACCAGTTCTTCTTCCGTGTAGCCCAACATTCGGCACACGGCGGGGTTGGCATACACGAACTTCTGGGTCTCGATGTTCGAGACGAGAATCCCCTCCGCCGCACCTTGAAAGAGACCACGGAACTTCTCTTCGCTCTCCCGCAGCGCCTCCTCCGCCCGTTTGCGCTCGGTGATGTTTTCCTTGACGGCAAGGTAATGGGTGATGTTCTCTCGCTCGTCGCGGACCGGCGAGATTGACGCCGATTCCCAGTAAAGTTCGCCATTCTTCCGCTTGTTAAGAAACTCCCCCCGCCATACCCGGCCGGAAGTAATGGTCCGCCAAAGTTCCCGGTGGGTTTCCTCGGGGGTCTGGCCGGACTTCAGGAGGCGCGGATTCTTTCCCCGCACCTCCTCCAAGGTGTAACCCGTCTGTTCCACGAACGTGGGGTTCACGTATTCGATGTTCCCTTGAGTGTCGGTAATGACGACGTGTGTGGGGCTTTGCTCGACCGCCACGGACAGCTTCCGGATCGCTTCATGGTCGCGCTTGCGGTCCGTAACATCGCGGGCGATGGCTTGCAGTCCGACAATTCTCCCTCCCTCCCGGACGGGCTGCAAGCTGGACTCGATCCAGAGGTGGTGCCCGTCGCGGGTGACCCATTCCAGTTCCGTGGCCGCCATCGGTTCCCCGGCCGCCACGCTGGCGAGTCGCTTCTGCACCAGGCTCACGTACTCCGGGGCCACCATCTGCGCCGCCGTCATCCCCATAGCCTCTTGCCGTGTGAAGCCGCTCAGCCGTTCGCCGGCTTTATTGAGAGAAGTGAATCGGCCGCTCAAGTCGAGCGTGAAGACGATATCGTTGGCATTTTCAAAGAGGTCCTGGTAACGCTTTTTCAGCGCGATTTCCCGCGTCAGCCACTGGCGGATGACTCCCGTGTGCTCATTCACCTTTCGTTTGAGGAGCCGAATCCAGATCAGCGCCCCCAGAATGATGGAGAACAGGATGAGCATCGCCCCCACCAGGCGCGGCGCGGTCCACCAGGAAGGTCCGGACAGCACCACGACATCCTCGGCAGAGCGCAGCATGATTCGAAACGCTTGCGGAACGTGATTCTCATCGGTGGAAACCGTACAGATGCCGGTAATCTGCAGGAGACTGCCGGGCTTCAAAGACGCCAGCCGTTCCGCCCCGGAGGTCCTCTCCAGGTCGGCGTTGAAGACGAACCCTTTATCTTGGAGGACCAGGGTTTGATCGCCTGCTTTGGGGACGCGCTCCAGCAGTCGCGCCTCGAAGCGCACCAAGTCCATGTCGTTGTCGAACTTCCTCAGGGTTGCCACGGTCAAGGATTCGGGCTCGGGAGGCGGTCCGGTTCCGATCTTCCTGACCACCGCCTTGCGCAGCATCGGGGAGTACGCCGAGGCTTGCGGGAAGCCGACCACGTCGATCCGGTCGCCAGCTTTTAGGCTGACGGGTTGGCTGGCCTCCACGTAGATGCTGTCCGTCTGGTCTTGGAGAAACAGCTGCCTCCCGCGCTGTTGCAGAGTGACCGTACCCTGAATTCTGACCCGGTGCACGAA
>JBEKUI010000241.1:0-7044 GCA_049515175.1 Terriglobia bacterium | reverse complement strand
GCCGTTCGTTGAGGTGGGGCAGCAGCGTCAACAGCCGATCTTGAAACCCTTCCGCGGGGGCCATCCCTGTACTATATCGTACTCGCGCAACTTGTTCAACTTAATTTGCGGAGGCTCCTTACCGGGATGGGTTGCAGATCATTCTGACGGGCCGTTCTTAAAACATAAGTTAGGGGGTGCTCTCCACCAGCCATTCTTTCGTCAGATGGAATCCATAACAGATCTACAAACAGCGGTCGTTCCGCTCCCCATGACTGGGAGATCTTGCGGTTCACCTTCTGGAGATGTTCATCAATGGTCTTCGCTGGTTGATCATCGTCAAAGTCCCAAGGAACGGGGGGGATTTCAATCAAAGGGGTCAGCGCTGCTTTGACTTCGGCTGTCATAACCTGGAGTGCCCCGTATTCGCCTGCACGTCCTTTCAGGATAGGCACATAGTGCGTGTGATTGAACCCCATGTCGTTTCCCTCCTATTCAATGGTGTCTGTCCAACCAATTTTTTTCTTCAAGTCATTGCATTGGTTCCGGGCAAGTGCACCGTCGTGCTGCAGCCTGCCCACGACTATCCCCGGCGCTATCCCTAGTTGATATGCGAACCGTCTGATTGCCCCACAACTGCGAGCACCAAGACGTCTAAAAACCGTGTATTCCTTTTGTGGAATGAGCCATTCAAGTGCAAATGAATCTGCCTCTGACTCCTTCGTGTTTCTTTCCTGGTCTTCGCCCTCCAAAAAGTACTCTCGCTTTCCATGCAGGAGAGTGTGCCCAGCTTCGTGAAAGAACGTGAACCACAAATGGTCATCGGTTTTGTACCGCAGGCTCAACTGGATTAGGGCGCTCGTGGCACTGAGCCATCGGGTGGCACCCCAGGCTCGCGTTCCGGGTAGCTCCGGCACAAATACCACCCGCACGCCAGCGGCGCTACACTCTCTAACTACAAGGGATGCAAAATCTGGAGGCAACTCTCGAGTAAGTTTGCGCACGTAGCGGAGAGCTTCTTTGAAACGAGCCGAGTTATACTCAGCGCACTGAATCTTCTGCGCCTCAATTTCGCCTTTCCGTAGCCATGCGGCAACGGCACCGGGGTCACTCTCGAACGTGGGCGATCGGCGAAATGCAGCTTGCTGGCCCTGCCATAACTGGTTCCAGCGCTCAGGTGACGCGACGCCAAAAAATCTCAGCACTTGTTCGAGCTGTTTAGCCTTTTGATGCTCTTCCCGCAGCCAGCCCATTTTCACCATCGCACGGTGCGGAATCCGTTCCAGCCATGAGGCTTGTGTTCCCAACGACTCGATCTCCTTCGACCTTGCCAGGGCATCGCGGTACTGCTGCTCCCTGCTTGTCCAAAACGCAGCAGGGGTGCCCAGGACCAGTTCAAACTGCAGAGCCGTTTCCGGTGTAATCCCAGCCTTGCCTTTGACAATCTCATTGATCGTCTTCTTCGGCCTGCCTGTTCGTTCAGCGAGCTGTGCTTGGGACATGCCGTGCATCTCTAGGACTTCCTCCAGCGTCTCTCCTGGTGCCGATACGAAATCAGGAGCATAATCCCTTCGAATCGTTTCACTCATGTGTATCCACCACCTCAACTACCACAATGGCCGTGACTAGAGACCATTCCAGCCCCCCATCGACTTTTGCAGGGAGCGGATCGTGGTCCGGGAAAAATATGAGCCGATATGGCCCGTCCAGGTCCAGCGAGATCTGCCCGTCTCTATCGCCTTTCAACTCGTGACATCGGCCCGGCAGGTTGCGCATTGCATCAAGATTCGGAGCCGCACGAAGATCGTCAAGGCGTCGCCGCACAAGCTTTGCGCGTTGCACATTGTGCTTCCGAACGAGACGTTTGAAATCATTGCAGTCATCAGCGAGGTTTGTGTTCTCGAACTTGATGTCCACATTTCACCGTCAATAAGAATATTAACCCAAAGGGTTAATGGTAGTCAAGGATCTTTTTCCACCCGCGACCGGGTAGATTCCCTGGGTAAGAAACAAGCCGCGGAGTTCCAGATCAACTCCGCGCTACAAGAAGAACGCGCCGCCGGGCCGCGTTTACCATTCAACTATCCCCGCGCGCCTATTTGACCGCCGCGATAAGAACACTGATATACAACTATGGGCGGGCCAAAGCAAGGGACAAAAGGTCGGCGGCCAGGTTCCAGAGGCCAGGCACTAGAGAGATCGGGCCATCGGGTGATTGGGCGATTGAGGAAGAAAAACCAAGGATGAAGGCTGAATGATGAACGATGAACGAAGGGGGAGGAAGAACAGGTGTCGGGGGCGGAGCCCTCGGGTGATCGGGTCATTGGACCCATGGAGGAAAGCGGGTAGCGGGAAGTTGCTGCTTCGCCTACCGACTGGCCGGTAGGTAGGCAATTCATTTCCAGGCCCTTTTCAGGACGCTAGTTCAGCAAGAACGAGCTATCACGGGATTGATGGGGAAGGAGTTGCAGAGCATCGCCGCCGCGACGGGATGCGCTACGGCGGCATGCGGAGTTCAGGCAATTACTTCTGATAGTAGGCGGCGTTGATTTCGGTGAAGGCCTTCCACTTCTCCGGCAGGTCCTCGAGCGGGAAGATGGCGGAGACCGGGCAGACCGGCACGCAAGCGCCGCAGTCGATGCACTCGACGGGGTCGATGTAAATCTGCGCGTGGTCGGCGAAGTTGGCCTCGTCCTTGCGCGGGTGGATGCAGTCAACGGGGCACACATCCACGCAGGCCGTGTCCTTGGTGTTCACGCAGGGTTCAGCAATTATGTACGCCATGCGGCAAGCCTCCTCAGATGTCTCGCCCCTCCCCGCCCTTCTCCCTGGGCGGCATCGCAGCGCGAAGCGGAAGGGAAAAGATATTCTAACCCAATCCGCGCCATTGTCCAAAAGTTTTTGCGCGCGCCTGCAGAAGAGAAAACCAGTCGAGGCAATTCTTCAAGCCGTGCCCCAACGGCGGATTCCGCGCCGTGCGCGTGGCGATCGGCACGGCGGCGCCTGGCGAGTGCGTCCCCGCTGCGGTACCACCATCGCGAGGCGGGCACACGTCCACCCTCGCGCCGCAGCACTTCCCGGATTGAATGGAAGGAGACGGTTAGTTCTTAGACCGAAGTTCCTGGCAGGTCAAGCAATACCGTGCCCAAGGGATCGCCTTGAGGCGGTTGGCGGAGATTTCGTCGCCACACCCTTCGCATTCGCCGTAGGTGCCGCCCGCTACGCGTCGCAGGGCGTTCTCCACTTCCTTCAACATCTGGGAGCGGAGTTCCAGCGTCGCAGCCGTAAGATCCTGCTGGGCGGTGCGGATCGCAAACTCCACTTCGTCCGGTGTCTGAAGGCTCATTGCCAAAGCCTCTGGACGCCTTCGACCGGAACCCAAGAGTTCCTGCCGCTTTTTGAGCAGGAGGGCTCGATACGAGGACTTTCTTGTTTTCAACGCAGTTGCCATACATTGTCCTTTACATCAGTTGGGCAAAGCCAAAACCCCTGATACCTGCCTCATCGGATGATCCAATGGGAAGGAAGGTTGCACAATTATAGCGGCGTTTTGGCATTTTCCGTTAGGCCCATATTTCCTTTATTATCAATTCGTTGTGGTTATTACTCTTGGAAACGAGGGCAATATGTGATAGAGAATTCGCCTTCGAGATTATGGCTACCCGTGAGGACATGCTAGGGAGGATTCGAGCCGCACTGGGCCGAACCCCGGACCAGTCCGCCCCTGCTCGCGCGCCGGAGGGCCTTTTCCCTCCCTTGGGACCGGTCCTGGCGCCGATTCCGCCCGACCAGGTTGTGACCAGGTTCGAGCAGGAACTCGAGAAGGTGGCCGGATGTGCCTCTCGCGCTACCGATGGGCCCCAGCTTGAGAATACCCTTCATAAGATCCTAGGGGATCGCCATACAAGTTCCGTAGTTTTATCCTGCAATCCCCTTCTGAGAGACCTCGGGCTGGCGAGGAAGATCGAATCTTGGGGTCTTGCAGTAGCGAGTTGCTCCGAGCCCAGCGTCGAAGCGGCCGAAGCGGACGAGAAAAGGACTTTCCGCGAGCGCGCCTTCGTGGCAGAGGTGGGAATCACCGGGGTGGAGTTTGTGCTGGCGGAATCCGGGAGCCTGGTTCTGACCAGCCTGACGGAAGGCGCGCAACTGGCCTCGCTCGCCCCGCCTGTGCACATCGCGTTGTATCGCCGCTCCCAGGTGCTGGCGACGCTGGAGGAAGTTCTTGAGCGGCTGCCTGTCCCGCGCGACCCCGAGGCGCCCCTCCCCGGCCGTTCTGTGGTCTTCATCACTGGCCCGAGCCGCACCGCCGACATCGAACAAATCCTCATCCGCGGCGTCCACGGCCCCAAAGAAGTCCACGCCATCCTCGTGGAAGATTCCTGCTTCGCGTAAGACCTGGCTGCCGGGCAGTTGGTGCGCCCTTTATCCATTCCCCAGATTCATCGGAGGAAGCGCCGATGGATGCGCGACGTGCACCTGCTTATGTTATGCTCTCGCCAACATCGTAGCGCCGGCTTCCAGCCGGCTTGTATTTGCCGCCAAGATGGCGGCGCTACGGCAGCAACATGGACGAGAAAAACAAACTCTACTTCGGCGACAATCTGAAAATCCTCCGCGAGTATGTCCCCGACGCCAGCGTTGATCTGATCTACCTCGACCCGCCGTTCAACTCCAGCGCCACGTATAACGTGCTCTTCAAGGAAAAGAGCGGCGAAGAATCCGCCGCGCAGATCACGGCCTTCGAGGACACCTGGCAGTGGAGCCAGGAGGCGGAGGCTGTGTACAGGGAGATCGTCGAGAGCGGCCCGCGCAAGCTCGCCGACCTGATGCAGGCGCTGCTCGCCTTCCTGGCCCGCAACGACATGATGGCCTTTCTGACCACGATGGCGAGTTGCCTTGTGGCACTAAAGCGTCTGACGCTGGTCGTCGTGGATTATTGGTGCGGGGTATTTCTCAACCCTACAATTATTTCGGCATTGCTGAACGTACATGGGGTGCACAAATGGACTTTCTCGTGCCAACCACCATTATCTTGGGAATCTGGGCGGCTCTTGGGCCGCTCGTAGGTGTGCGCTATGGCCATGCGTTATCGAAACGCCTCCAGACGGAGCGTTGGGTCGTCGAGAATAAGAAGCAAGAATACCGGGAGGTTTTGGGTGCAATCACTGAAGCCTTCTCAACCATAGTCCGGTACGGAAGCGCAGGAATCGCCACAGGTCCGGACGAACAGCGGGCCCGCGACAGGGCGGAGAGGGTCTCCTCCGGAATCCTCAGAGATCGACTGTTCATCGCGAGGGAGCTGGAGGAACTCAACGCCCTCAACCGCTGGGTAGAAGCGACGCGTGACTTTGACAATCAACATGACATCACTCAATTCACGCAGCGTTTCGCAAAGCTTGCCTCGGACATCAGGGAAGTTGCCCTTCGGACCATGCCCAGCGCCTAGAAAGGGTTCCGTCGCATTTCGCCGTAACGGATCTGCTGCCCGTCCGCTAGCCGAAAATTGACTCTCGTAGCTACGGGGGTGGGGGGTTAAGGGACATTGACCAGTCCTGAGATTATTGCGATTGTAAGCGTGCTGCCGTTTCTGGTAAGAATCCTCTATCTAGGGAAATTCCGCTACAAGACAAGACTGTACCAGCCACTGGAATATCCCGTGGCAAAGCGCTTTCTCGGGCGCATAACCATTGCATTCCTGACCGGTGGGGCGATTGCGATTTATTTTTTGGCTTCCCTTTTCTGGGCCGCGACCCTGCTGGCCGCGTGCTTCGTGGTTGATCACCTCGTGAAGTTCTACGCTCGTCAGAGAGCTGTCACGACATTGAGTGCAATCCTGCAGAACATACCGCCCGAGGACAGGGATCGGATAGCTCTGCGAGCGGTCGGCCGGGACATCGAAAACGGGGACCTCGTATAGCACGCAGACCGGAGACGGCCACGCTTGGCGGCTGTGCCAACGTACAGAATCATAAGCATGCCGATGAACCCGCGAGCAGCCGACGCGCTGAAGGAAATCAGCCCGCACCAGTTCGAGTCGTGGGCGGTGGACCTGGTGAACGCGCGGCCCGCCAAGGACTACAAGAAGGGCGCGGATACGGGCATCGACGGCTACATCAACTTTTTCGACGACAAGAGCGGCCAGGCCAAGCAGGTGATCGTGCAGGTGAAGAGCGGCTACGTCGGCGTGAACCACGTGCGCGACCTGAAAGGCGTGATCGAGCGCGAGAAGGCCGCCCTCGGCGCGCTCATCACCCTGCGCGAGCCCCCCAAGCCCATGCTCACGGAAGCGGCCGCAGCGGGTTTCTATGAGCCGAAGGATTTTCCGGGCCGCTAGCCCCGCCTTCAAATCCTCACCATCGCGGAACTGCTGGCGGGCAAGAAGCTCGAATACCCCGCCCACCGCGTTGAAACCTTCGCCAAAGCCGAGCGGAAGACGAAGGCCAGCCAGGAACAGATGTTTTAGCGGTCGCCTAGAGGAACCTCAAAGACAAATGAATCCCACTCGTCACCAGAGGTCTTCAAGTGACCTCGCGGCCATGAGCTTCTCGCGTGTCGTATAACGTAGGTTTTGGGGAGCCTTAACCCGGCCCCCTTTCACCAGTGGAATTGGCCCGATTTGCTTAGCTGGCTCAGAAAAATTCACAACGAATTTCGCAGTGTCTTTCCAGGGTTCTACCGAACTCACTGGAGCGATGTGAGTAATCGCTGACGTTGGCAAAACCCGGTATGCGGCAATGTACTTGATCTGGGGTCGCATCGTGCCGTGGATCCTTATCGCGTACCAGCGGTTCTCGCCGAGGAAAGTCTCCTGAAACCCATCTTCGCGCGCCGGCACCACAACGGTGTCGAGTTCGCTCGCGTCCACGGGCTCTGGGACCGACTCCCCGCCTTCGATGGGAGCGCTAACACCTTCACTGAGATCGGCCAGGAAGGGCTCAAAATGGTAGAAGCGTTCTCCATGCTCATTTTCGTAACGCGCCAGTTCCAACACCTCGACACCGAATTTGAATTTTCGCGCCAGCACATTTTCCAAGTTGTCCGGGAGCTCATCGATGATCACGACGG
>JBEKUI010000240.1:0-7120 GCA_049515175.1 Terriglobia bacterium | reverse complement strand
GGCTGGCCCAGATGGTGGGTTACGGTAAGGTGCGGGACTTTTCCGTGGCGGCTGGTTTCAACAACCAGCTCAACCCGACGCCGGCCATCGCGCTAGGTGCTTACGTCGCCACGCCACTGGAAATCGCGGGGGCCTATACGACTTTCGCAAACGGCGGCGAGTACGTTGGACCAAGGTGTATTGTGGCCGTCACCGATGCCTTGGGCCGCACCGTCTGGAATAATCCTGTCCCCCCACGCCGAGCGCTGGATGCGCGCGTCAGTTATTTGATGGTGAGCCTCCTGCAAAGCGTGATCAACAGCGGCACTGGGGCGGGGGTGAGGGCCCGTGGCTTCAAGCTCCCGGCCGCTGGAAAGACGGGCACCTCACATGACGGCTGGTTTGCCGGATTCACCCCTCACCTGCTCGCGGTGGTTTGGGTCGGTTGCGACGACGACCGTGAACTGGACATCCCTGGGGCACATTCGGCTCTGCCTCTCTGGACCGAATTCATGAAGCAGACGACTGCTTTACCCGCTTACAAAAACCTTCAGCCGTTTAGCCAGCCGCCGGGGATTGTCACGGCCGCGGTTGATGATCTGACAAACCTTGTGGCGCTCGCCGGTCCGACCATGACTCACAGCGAGGTGTTCATTGAGGGTACGGAACCATTCCCGCCAATTCAGGAAGAGCCGACGGAAGTAGCTTTGGGGATGCAGGGCCAAGACGAGACTGCGTTTGGGGGGAAGGGATCACTCCTGAGGGCGGACGCCATTGTCCTGATTTCCGACGCGCAGGGACACAAGCTTTACATCAACACTGGAGCCTCGGTCTCCAGCGGCTCGAGCCGCGGTCCTCGCCCCCTCGGTCCCACCCAACCCTCGGCGCCTTGACCCGAGTATCAAGCGGGCGCAGCCGCTGCAGTGCGTGGCGAGGTCAGCCTTCCTAAAAGGGCTACTACGGCTCACTGACAGAAAAGGCCAGCCGCTGGTCTTGCAGTTTGGTCCTTGTGAGCAGAGAGTATCTCCCGTAACTTGACGAAGGCCCGCATGATGACGGTGTTGACCTGGATGGTACGGTTCCTCCCCAATACGCCGGATAGCATCGCGACGCCCCGTTCCGTAAAGGCGTGCCGCAAATAACGCCGGCCACCGCGGCCACCGGTACCACATTGTTGCTCCCGCTCAATAACTGGGATGAGCAATTCAGACCTGATGTGCGAGCAATGCTGAACTGACACGCAAATTGCCCAAGGGTATAAGAAGTGAACGGCGAGCTGTCAGCCAAGATCTAGTGGGGGGCGGATGGCAAAAGAAGAAAGTGGTTATGTCTCTCATCCTGTTTGTTGTGCTCCTCGTGGCCTCTCTTCTTGGGCTACATCCCATGGAGCAACCAGATTACTGGGAGTAAAGCAATCATGAAAGTAGCATTAAAGCCTATTATCGAAGCACTCAAACATGATGGCAATCAACTGGAACACCACGCCCGGAAGCTGAGAAAAACCTCTCCCAACCTCGAAGCGGAGGCCGAGGCATTGGACGACAGGGTGGCGTCCATCAGAAAGCAGATCGAGATTTTGGAACAGTGGGAATAGCCACGAATCCGAGGGGACCGTTGATTCTCCATTCCATCATGAGTTGCAAGGTTCGGCGGCGCAATATGACCTGGACAGGTGATGGTGGCGGATCTGTGCAAAACTGAACGTCTTGCATGGCAGAAATGAGAGACCATAAAGATATGCCAAACACAGGTGAAAGACGAGAGATCACTGCACGCGTGAATGCGAAGGAAGCGGAAACCGTTCGGCAGTCTCAGAAGCTGGTGTCGAAAACAAGGCAGCTCTCCGCAAGCAGGGACGCGAAGGGCTTGGTGCGAAGGTCCAGAGCACTGAAGGGCCGACCTCGCGAACGTACAGCGTGATACACAGTTTCGTCGGGTGATGGTGAACGACCGCACGAAACTGAAGAGTATCGTCACGACCAAGATGCCCCATGCGAAGTTTGGCGAAATCCATCCAATCACTGTTTGGCAGCCTGACTCGGCCGACGCGGTGGTTCGATGACGGCAGCGCCAGGCCGCCAGCTTTCACGCCGGGGGACACACCGTTAGGTCAATTCGGCTCTTGCATAGAAGAACAGCGCTGAGTCTCCAACAACTCAGCCGAAAGAGCCGCACGGCGGCATCAGATCTCGCTTTGCTGAGCGTGATCTGATGAATACGCACGACCCGGATTCCCAGCTTTTGGGGCCGTTCGGAAATCGACAACGTGAGGCAGAGGCGCAGTGTCTCATTCACCGCGAATGGCTTGTGCAGATCCTGTAGAAGCATTCCTCCTTCGCTGAGGATGACAGTAAGAAAAATAGAAGGGGCAACGGCGAAAACAGACAAGCCAGGCGCCAATGGGCGGGCTAGTTCCAGCCTTCGTAAAGCTGACTGTTTCGCTGCGCTGCGCGCCGCACGGGAGAATGCGGCGAGTGGTTTCACACGAGGGAAACGTATGCCACAAACCCCACACATTGAGCGCCATTTCACGGCCAGCGAGACGGTGCGGGATGTCGTGATCGGTATGGCGGATGGACTGACGGTCCCTTTCGCTCTGGCCGCCGGACTGTCAGGTGCGGCGGTTGCCACCCGCGTGGTCGTCACGGCGGGGATTGCGGAAATCTCCGCGGGCGCAATCGCCATGGGCTTGGGAGGATATCTGGCCGCTCGGAGCGATGCCGAACATTATGCCAGCGAGCGGCGGCGTGAGGAGCAAGAAACCCGGTCCGTCCCGGAGGTGGAGGCGCAAGAGATTACCGGACTTTTTGAAGCCTACGAGATCGCTCCTGAAGAAAGCGCTCCCGTGGTCGCGGCGTTACGCCGCAATCGACAGGCCTGGGTCAATTTCATGATGCGCTTCGAGCTGGGCCTCGAAATGCCGGACCCCAAGCGGGCGATGAAAAGCGCGGTGACGATTGGTGGCGCCTACATTGCCGGGGGGTTGATTCCATTGCTGCCCTACATGCTGCTGGGGAAACTCGCTGTCGCATTACGAGTCTCGGTTGTGGTTACGCTGCTGGCCTTAATCATCTTTGGATTTGTCAAAGCCCGCTTCACAGGCGCCGCACCGCTGCGCAGCGCGCTCCAGACCCTCGTGGTCGGGGGATTGGCGGCGACAGCCGCATTCCTCATTGCGCGGGCAATCGCATGAACTCTAAGAAAAAAAGCGGCGTTCGATCAGAGAGTTGCGACGGGCAAACCATGGACCTCAATCATCCAAGGCCGGCGACCGATTCGCAGAATGCGCCCGCGCCAGTCGCTGATTCTGCGTCGGCTGACCCAGCCATACTCCAGAAAGAGTTGGCCGCACAGAAGGACGATTACCTGCGCCTCGCCGCCGACTTCGACAACTTTAAAAAGCGCACCCGGCGCGATTCCGAGCGACAAGCATCTGCAGAGAAGGAATCTTTCATCCTCGACCTGCTGCGCGTTCTCGACAATCTCGAACGCGCCCTGGCCTCCGAGCAGTCCATTTCCCCCGAGCAATTACATCAAGGTGTGGAAATGACATCGCAACAGTTGGGCCAGTTACTCCAGCGCCACGGCATTGGGGCCGTCGAGGACGTTGGTCGGCCCTTCGATCCTCACCGGCACGAAGCCGTTTCTTTGCGGCACGACCGCAGCCAGCCCGATCATATCGTCCTCGAAGTCATCCAGCGTGGCTACTGCCGCGGCGACGAAGTGTTTCGTCCGGCCAAGGTCATTGTGAATGATCTGGGCCCTTCCCCCGGAGCCAGCCGTGCCCGTTGAATTCAAGGACTACTACGACGTTCTCGGCGTGGCCCGAGACGCGAGCGAGGCGGAAATCAAGAAGGCATTCCGCAAGCTTGCCCGCCAGTATCACCCCGACGTCGCCAGAAACAAAACAATTGCTGAGGAGAAATTCAAGGAAATCAACGAGGCCAACGAAGTCCTCAGCGACCCGGAGAAACGACGAAAGTACGACGAACTGGGAGCGAACTGGAACCGTCCGGAACGGCAGTCGACGCAGCCGCAGGGCGGATTCGGCGGAGGTCCCGAAGAGGGTTCTGAATTCCATTTCGATGGCACGGGCTTCAGCGATTTCTTCGAGCAGTTCTTTGGAAGTCGCGGTCGCCCATTTGGTGGTTTCGGCCGAACGGGGGAGAATGGCACGGGCGTCGCGCCATTCGCCCAACGCGGCCAGGACATCGAGGGCGACATCTTGGTGACGCTTGGCGAAATCTTGCACGGTTCGACGCGGACGATCCGCCTACAGCGTACCGATCCGCGCACCGGGCAATCGACAATGCAGACCTTGCGGGTGAAAATCCCACCCGGCGTACGGGAAGCGCAGCTCATCCGTCTCGCGGGCAAAGGCCAGGAAGGCATCGGTGGGGGCGATTCGGGCAATCTCTACTTGCGTGTGAAGTTCGCCCAGCACCCCGACTTCCGCGTGCGGGGTGCTGACCTGTATTACGATTTGGAGCTGTCCCCGTGGGAAGCGGTGCTGGGTGCCACCGCCCACATCCCAACTCTTGATGGAAGGGTATCCGTGAAAATTCCGGCGGGCACAGCGGCGGAACGGCAATTTCGTTTGCGTGGGAAGGGCTTGCCCACGGGGGACGGAACGCGGGGCGACCTGTATGCCATTGTGTCCATCCAGGTCCCGTCGCATGTTACACCGGATGAAAAAGTCCTGTGGGAGCAGTTGGCCGCAAAATCGACGTTCAACCCGAAGAAAACCTCATGAACAAACGATTTGATCCGGACATCCCTTCGACTCTTGCTTTGGAGTTGTTTCAGCCGAAGCCAAACGCCCTGTACAGCCTCGATGCGGCCGCTCATCTCGCGGGTGTCCCTCGCCGGTCCATTCTGATCTATTGTCGTTCCGGCCTTGTACGACCGGTCTTTCAGCCACCGTATGGGGTGATGGAATTCACGGAAGAGGCGATTTACACCGTGCGGCGGATCGAGCACTTGCGCACCGTTCACGGCCTCGATTTGGCCTGGCTCAAGACCATGTTCGATCTGCTCGATGAGGTAGAGCACCTGCGCGCCGAATTGCGCTTTTTGCGGAACCACTAAGAAGGCGAACACACAGAAGAGGTATGGATGGAAATTTCAAAGAAGACTCTGAGCGCATCTCCGCGCCCAGGTAACCTCCCTGGCGGGGACGGCGCGCATTATTCCGTTCAACTATTGGAAAAGGCGCGCGCCGATACCGATACCGTCCTGAAGGAGCTTGGATCGCAACTGGGCGGCCTGAGCGAGGCGGAAGCCGGTTCTCGCTTGAAGCAGGTCGGGACGAACGAGATTGCCCGAGAGAAGCGTCAATCGGCCCTGATGCGCCTCTTGGGTAACATCAAGAATCCATTGGTCCTCCTGCTCCTGGCGCTGGGCGTGCTTTCCTTTCTAACCGGTGACCTGCGGGCGACGGTGGTCATTTTCGTGATGGTGGTTCTGGGCGTGGTGTTGCGTTTCTTCCAGGAGATGCGCGCCGATAACGCGGCCGCGAAGCTCCAAGCGATGGTCAGCAACACGGCGACGTTGGTGCGAGGCGGCAAAGAGGAAGAAGTATCGCTCAAGATGTTGGTGCCTGGCGATATCATCCGGCTGGCAGCCGGCGATATGGTGCCGGCTGATGTACGGGTGCTTCTCGCCAAAGACCTGTTCTTAAATCAAGCGGCCCTCACCGGCGAAGCCCTGCCTGTGGAGAAGAAGGCCGCCCCGGCTTCGGCAAACGTTCAGAATCCGCTGGAACTTCCCAACATCTGCTTCCTGGGCTCCAACGTGGAGAGCGGGTCCGCGACGGCAGTGGTCATCCGTACCGGGGACCGAACCTACTTTGGGTCGCTGGCCGCCAGTATCGTCGGGCAGCGCCAGTTGACCAGCTTCGACAAGGGCGTCAACAAGTTCACCTGGCTGATGATCCGCTTCATCGCCGTGATGGTTCCGGCTGTGTTCCTCATCAACGGACTGAGCAAGCACAACTGGCTGGAAGCTTTCCTGTTTGCCATGGCCGTGGCAGTCGGGCTGACCCCCGAGATGCTGCCCATGATCGTGACCGTTAACCTGTCCAAAGGCGCCCTGGCAATGGCCCGCAAGAAAGTAATCGTCAAGCGCCTGAACGCCATCCAGAACTTCGGGGCGATGGACGTGCTATGCACCGACAAGACCGGCACCCTTACCCAGGGCAAGATCGTGCTCGAAAAGCATCTGGACGCGCACGGCGATCCCAGCGAGAAGGTACTGCATTACGGCTACCTGAACAGCTACCACCATACAGGGTTGAAGAACCTGCTCGACGAAGCGATCCTCGACCATGAGGAACTGGAAGAACGCCTGAAAGCGAAAGAGAAGTACCGCAAAATCGACGAGATTCCTTTCGACTTCGTGCGGCGCCGGATGTCGGTGGTCGTGGAAGATGAAACCGGGTTGAACACGCTGATCTGTAAAGGCGCGGTGGATGAAGTGATGAGCCTGTGCACCCGGGTGGAACTCCAAGGGGAGGTGGTTGCGGTTCAGCCTGAACACGACGCGAAACGCCGGCAGATAGCGGACGACCTGAATGGTCAGGGCTTCCGGGTGATCGCGCTGGCTTACAAGCAAATGCCGGGCTCCTCAGATGAGCCGGTTTACTCGGTCAAGGATGAGTCGGACCTGATCCTGCTGGGTTTCCTGGCCTTCCTCGACCCGCCCAAGGACACCGCCACAGAGGCTTTGAAGCGGCTTCACGACCTAAGCGTGAACGTCAAGGTTCTGACGGGCGATAATGAGATCATCACCGCCTACATCTGCAAGGAAGTAGGCATGCCGGTGGAGCATCTCTTGCTCGGCTCTCAAATCGAGACGATGAGCGAGACGGAACTGGCCGAAGCCGCCAGCGCCACCAGCGTCTTTGCCAGGCTGGCCCCGGCTCACAAGGAACACATCATCCGTGCGCTCCAGAGTAAGGGCCACGTGTTGGGGTTCATGGGCGACGGCATCAACGACGCCCCGGCCTTGAAGGCCGCCGATGTGGGCATCTCGGTGGACAGCGCGGTGGACATCGCCAAGGAGTCATCCGATATCATCCTGCTGGAAAACAGCCTGCTGGTACTGGAGCAGGGTGTGCTGGAAGGCCGGCGGGTGTTCGGCA
>JBEKUI010000239.1:0-7134 GCA_049515175.1 Terriglobia bacterium | reverse complement strand
TCGCTTCCTGTTTCTCATCAGCTCCGCGCATCCTGCCTCCTTCGTTTCCAGATTCAAAACAACAGATGCGAGAAAACGATTCCAAGATGCAAACCAAGAGCATTTTTCAACAAACTGCTAGGAAACTTGACCGTCGCTCTGTAAACCGCCAGCGTCAGCGCATGCCCTTTTTCCCAGACCTTGAGTTTCCTGAAATTCTGCAACGCATCCTCCTGTTCGGGGCTTGACTGAAAACTGACAACTGATGACTGAGAACTCTGTTCATCCTCCAGCCTCGAAACGCAACGCCTCAATCGGGTCCACCGAGGCCGCGCGGCGCGCCGGGTAGAGCGCCGAGAGAATGGCGATGGTTCCTAGCAGCACGAACGAAAGAGCCGCAACCTGCCAAGTCGGAAGCAATCCCGCAAAAAACGCGGGCATGGGAGCCAAGTTCACCAAAGCACAGAGTCCGTAGGCAATCCCCAGCCCTATCCCGCCACTCAAGAAGACAACAATGAGGCTCTCCACGAAGAACTGGCTGAGGATGGCGCGCGAACTGGCTCCCACCGCCTTGCGCACGCCGATTTCGCGCGTCCGTTCGCGGACCGCGACCAGCATGACGTTCATCACTCCAATGCCACCCAACACCAGAGTGGTCAAGCCCACGGCTCCCAGGAAGTATTTCAGGCCGTCGATCATGAGTTTGAACGACTTCACGTTCTCAACGGTGTCCCAGATGGGCGCCGCCTCCTTGTCGCGCGGGTCGAAGCGGTGAATGCGCCCCAGCGCCCGCCGCACCTGGAGCTTGCAGTCTTCATGCAGATCGAACGACTTGGGCGCCACGAGCAAACGGTCAATGGTCCGCGGGGTCCCGGGCGACTTCTCAGGAAAATCGCGCATGATCGCGCTGAAAGGTATAAACACCTTGTCGACGTCCCACCCGTCGTAGCAGGAGTTCTGGTCCTTGCTTTCCATCACTCCGATCACGGTATAAGGGATGTCGTTGATGTGAATCGTCTCGCCCACGGCGGGTCGAGTGGAAAAGAGTTGTTTCTTGATATTCGTGCCCAGGAAGGCTACGCGCCGCCCTTGGGTCTGGTCATCCCAGTTGTAGAACCGGCCCTCGCCGACGCGCACGGAGCGAATCTCTGCGAAAGGCGGCAGCGACGCGACCACTTGCGGAGAACCGTTGTTGTAAAGGCTTCGGACCTTCAGCTCACCTCGGCCGAGTTCCGGCATGACATACTGGCAGGCTGGCGCTTCTTGCTGCACGGGAACGTAATCCGTATCCTGCCAGCGGATCTCGCGACCCGCTCGCAACCCGCCCGCCTGCATACTGGTCCGGCCGCTGAAGACGATCATCACATCCTTGCCGAAGGTCTCCTGCTGCTTCCTCCAGCCGACGTTGAAGCCTTCCCCCGCTGCCACCATGAGGGTGATCGAAATAATTCCCCAGGCGATTCCGAACATCGTCAGAAAGGTGCGCAGCTTGTGCGACCACAGGGTGCGTATTGTGTCGAGCAGCAGATCTTTGAAAACCATGGCCGAATCCGTTCGCCCGTGACGATTGACAAGCTGCCACGGCCTGTCACCCGTCACTCTTCACTCGTCACTGCAGTATGACCTGCTCCCCTTCCTTCAATCCCCCAAGCAATTCGGTCTTCACGCCGTTGGAGATTCCCAGCTTTACGGCGACTTTCCGGCGGCCCTTCTCGCCCTTGGGATCAGGAGTTTCCAGCGAGGCCTTGCGGTCCTTGTCGTAGATGACCGCCGCTTCGGGGATCATCAGGACGTTGTGTTTTTCTTCCAGGATGATCTCCGCGTTGGCGCTCATGTTGGCCTTAAGTTCACCGCTGGGATTGCGAATGGAGACTTTGACTTCAAAGGTCGTAACGTTGTCCTTCTCCACACCGAGGGGAGAGATCTTGGTGACCTTGCCCTCGAATTTCTTGTCCTTCAAGGATTCAACGACGATGCGCGCCGGCTGGCCGAAGTAAACCTTGCTGATGTCGGCTTCATCGACCTTGCCTTTCACGTAGACTTCGCTTACATCACCCAAGGTCATGACGAGGGTGGCCTGCGAGCCCAGCACGAGGATGGAACTGACTGCGTCTCCAATTTCCACGTTGCGGGAAAGCACCAATCCATCCATTGGACTGATGATCGTGGAATTGCGCAGGTCCTCCTCGGCGCGCTCGAGCGCCGCTTGTGCCTGAGCTACTTGCGCCTTGGAGCGGGAGATTTCCGCGCGCGAGACCGAGACCGTGCGCTGCGCCGCCATCTGCTTGTTCAGCCCAAGCTGATACACCTTTTCCGAATTGTCGATGATGGGCCGCGCGACCAGACCTTCTCCGTAAAGTTGCCGCGCGCGTTCCATGTCCGCCTTCAGGTAGGGAATGTCAGGGCCTTCGGCTTCCACTTTGTTGCGCTCGTAAGTAGCCTGAGACGCTTCCTGGGCCGCCTGCGCCGCCAGTAGCGTGGCGCGCGCTTCGCGCATGCGCGCCTGCAGTTCTTCCTTGTCCAGTTCGATCAGGACTTGGCCCGTCTTCACCCGGTCCCCGTAATCGGCAAAGATCTGCTCGACGATGCCGCTGGCCTTGGACTTGATCTCCACCTTGGAGAGCGGCTCGATCTTTCCCGTCGCCACGACCGAACGCGCCAAGTCGCCTTTCTCAACCTTAGCCAGCTTGGAGGGATCGATCTGGGTATTGGAACGCAGAGCCATCGCGGTCCCGACGATGCCGGCAATCAAAACCACTCCCACAATTCCCAGAATGATCCACTTTCGACGTTTCTTCCCATTCTTGTGATTGTTCGTCATCAACAGTTCTCCCGCTTGCAGCACTTCTCTTGATTCAGATACGCTTGCGAGAGGCCAAATGTTCCCGAAACTCGGAACTTCCCCTCCTGCCTCTGGCCTTAGCGGCGAACGAAGTCGCGATATCTGAGTTGTTGGACGCTCGAAAGATTGGAAGGTAAGGCAAGGTGGATATGAATCGGCATAGGGCGTTAGATTTCTCCCGCCAAATGTCCGAAACTTGATTTGTTGTTATTGCAGGGCTAGAATCCGCTGCATTCTGCAGAAAAGATGAGGGTAAGGCTATGACACAAAGTCGTGTATTGAATTCGCTCTTGCGTTCTTGCCTCGCGGTACTTCTGTTCGGTCTGATAGTCGGGTTCTGCCAAGCACAGACTCCTTCCGCTCCGGATAATTGCCGGTCCCCGTGGGGACCCGACGATCAGCGGGGGGCGACAAATCGTCTAACTCCCGCGAAGACGATTGAGGCTGCGTCGCTGATCAAGCAGGGCAAAGTCTATCAACTGGGGCGACCCTACGAAGCTGGAATGCCGCTCTACGGCTCGCGCAGTTACAATCTGACGATCCCCGAAATGCGCGGCCCGCTTGGCCCCAATCAGCTGACCTGGAACGAGGAATTCGTCGCCGCGCAAATCGGCCAAGTGGGAACGCAGTTTGACGGCCTGGGCCATATCGGCATCAACGGCCGATTCTTCAACTGCAACGAGGCGAAGGATTTCGTGCGCGCCGAGGGCCTGACCAAGCTGGGCGTGGAGAACGCCGGGGCTTTCTTCACTCGCGGCGTGCTCATTGACGTGGCAGGTTTCAACGGTGTGACGCGGCTGGAGAAAGGCTTCGAAATTTCCGTCGACGATCTGAAGGGCGCGCTGGCCAAAGAAGGGGTCTCCATCCACGAGGGCGACGCGGTCATCCTCAACACCGGCTGGGGGAGCCTCTGGATGAAGGACAACGCCACCTACGGCAGTGGCGCGCCGGGCATTGGATTAGCCGCGGGCGAGTGGCTGGCCGCTCAGAAGGTCGTACTCGTCGGCGCCGACACGGGCGGCGTGGAGGTGGCGCCGAACCCGCAGCACCCGCAGGCCGAGGCCATCGTCCATCAACTCATGATCACACGGAATGGAATTCATTTCCTGGAGAACCTGGATACGTCCGAGCTGGCGCGCGACAAGGCCTACGAGTTCGCATTTGTCTTTCTGCCGCTGAAGCTGAAGGGAGCGACAGGCTCGCCGGGCAATCCGATCGCCGTCAAGTAGGGCGATACGCCGCTGCATCGAGATCATCCGCCGCACGTATAAGTCTGCGGCCCTCACTCGCGACTCGCCGAGGTGCGAGTGGCGAAGAGGACAGCTCAGCTTTCCGCAATCTCGTGATAGCTCGTTCTAGTAGAAGTATGTAATTTGCCGGGGGGGGGGAGGGTAAGCCAAGGGTCGCCTACCGGCCGGTCGGTAGGACCAACTCCCCGGGCAGCACTACTCCGGTGCCGGCCGAAGGTGTCGGAATGGGCATTGTGTCCGACTCTCGCGCCCGCGCCGCATCGTCCGCGTGAGTGAGGGCCGGCTGTCAAACTGTGATTGCGCCTCGCGTGCCCGAACGCGACGTCCGCGCGGACAATGTCACACTCCTGCGCTGAGCACTTTTTGTCCCCCCACGGCCAACCTCACCTGCTCTTTCCGCCATTCTCCGGTCAGGAGGCCCGCCCGCGCGTGCTGTCTCGATGGCATGAGCAGATGCCCAATCTCGTGGGCCATGGCAGGTCCCAGGATGAGCACGACATCCACACCACTTTCCCATTTTGAGCTTTACCTCCGAATTTTCGGCTCGTCTTCAATATTCATAGGGGTTTGAATGCGACGAAGACGCTACGAAGGCCCACACCCAAGGCGTGAAAAACAAAACCCGCCATTTCAGTTATCGTTCAACAGTTCGTTGAAGGTCGATTTCCAGTGAACGATGTCGGAAGCAGGCGAGGCGGGTGTACAATGCTTTTCGTTTCGAAGTCAAAAAGGAAACTCCGGCTATTATCGTTTCGGGTGTCATCGCCATCCGTCGGGCGAGCACAATCCCAGATATGGCGGAGATGAAGTGGCAACCCCGATGAATTTCAAGCTCAAGGCACGGGTCAACCGCTCAAGCGCTCGGACCATCCGGCAGGC
This sequence comes from Terriglobia bacterium, assembly GCA_049515175.1. Classification (GTDB taxonomy): domain Bacteria; phylum Acidobacteriota; class Terriglobia; order UBA7540; family UBA7540; genus JACQNR01. The sequence goes on along the minus strand of JBEKUI010000239.1, from coordinate 2,184 downwards.
TCTTGATCAACTGGCTGCGAAGGGCTCTGTCAGTAAAGCCGGCGACGAATTCCTTGTCGAAGCCGAGATGGAAGGAGCCAGTGCGCGGGAGCTGAATCGCAGACTCCTTTCGGCTCTGAGAAAGGTGGAGAAGAGGACGACGCTCCGCGCGGAATGGACTTCCGACGGCGACACCACCGAAAGGTTCTTCGATTACGTCCTGAAGAAGACGATCAAGAGTTGATCCGCCTTGGATGCCGTGCCAAGGCGCTTCATGCCGCTAACGCAGTGAACACGTTGATTCGTAATGCGATCGGAAACTCCCCAGCAGGATCCCGTCCAGGCCGCTCCTCCGGCACAAAACTTCAGTAGTGCTCCGAACGGCGGAAAACCCCGCCTGCCGGTCATGTTCCGCGCCCTCCAGTACCGGAACTACCGGCTCTTCTTCATGGGGCAGATTATTTCGCTGGTGGGGACCTGGATGCAATCCGTCGCCCAGGCCTGGCTCGTTTACCGTCTGACGGGTTCGTCGTTCCTTCTGGGCCTGGTGGGGTTCTGCGGTCATATCCCCGTGTTCCTGATGGCTCCCCTGGGTGGAATGCTTGCTGACCGGCGCAGCCGCCACCGCATCGTGATCGCAACTCAAAGCTCCGCCATGACCCTGGCAGTGATTCTCGCGGCGCTTACACTGCTCGGTCACATCAAGGTGTGGGAAATCCTGGTGCTGGCCACGCTGCTGGGTGTGGTGAACGCCTTTGACATCCCCGCGCGCCAGGCCTTCGTGGTGGACATGATCCATCCGAAGGACCTCATCAACGCCATCGCGCTCAACTCTTCCATGGTGAATAGTGCCCGCATGATCGGCCCGGCCGTTGCGGGGCTCACCGTGGCAGCCGTCGGCGAGGGGTGGTGCTTCTTTGCCAATGGCGTAAGCTACATTGCGGTGATCATCGGCCTGCTCATGATGAAGATTACTCCGCGGCCGCGAAAGTCCGGCCATTCGGGAGTGAAGAGCGTTGTGGAAGGCTTCCGCTGGGTGGCGCACACCGGCCCGATCCGCGCCCTCCTGCTGCTGCTCGGCGTCGTCAGCCTGACGGGCATGCCTTACATGGTGCTGATGCCTATTTTTGCGGATCGTATTCTTCACAGTGGCGCCCGAGGCCTCGGCATGCTGATGGCGGCTTCGGGTCTGGGCGCCCTCAGCGGCACCCTGGTACTGGCCTCAAAGCGCGGCGTTCGCGGCCTGGGCAGATGGATCACCTTTGCCGCGTCGGGCTTCGGAATGACTCTGATTCTCTTCTCATTGTCCCGGTCGTTCTTGCTCTCGCTGGTGTTTCTGTTTCCTGCGGGCTTTTGCATGATGATCGAGATGGCCTCATCGAACACGCTCATTCAGACCATGGTTCCCGACGAGCTGCGGGGACGCGCGATGGCAGTCTATTCGATGATGTTCATGGGGATGGCACCCTTCGGGGCGCTCTTCGCGGGGACAGTCGCGCAGCACCTGGGTGCTCCCCGGACTGTGGCCATGGGTGGGGTGGTTTGCTTGGTGGGCGGAGCGATCTTCGGCTGGGCCTGGCGTTCGCTTCGTCCTAAAGCGCGTGAACTCATTCTGGCGCAGGCCATGGCGAGCGGTGAGCCTCCCGAAGAGATGACCGGGCAAAGCTTTCGCCTCAATGGCGAGAAAGGCGGTAGCCACGGTCAATCGTACTCTGATTGACCGTGGGCCTTTCCCCATGACCACGAACCCACGGTCAGGAAGGCGCTGACCGTGGCTCCCCGCTGGCCCTATCGCCGGGAGGCGCGTTCATCCCCCGCGTTTTATCCAACGTTGGGCTGTACGGGGCAGAGAGATCAACACTGATGCGCCAGCCTGCCATTCAAAACGCCGGTTCGTCCCACGCGCCGTGCCAGACGTGGAGAATCTCCGGGCCCCTCGCTGACGTCGTAGAAGATGCGGTAAGAACGGAAGACGATCTCACGCAAAGTTCCTCTCGCGCCGCGCGGATAGGTGGGGCCGATGAAGGGAAAAGACGCCAGAATGCGAACGTGGTCGAGTATGCCCCGTCCGATCCGGTCGGCTGCCTGCGGGTCATGCTGGGCGACGTAAGCGCAGATGTCCTGGAGATCCGCAATCGCCGCGTCTGACCAAATTATCTTGAAGTCCATGCGGTTGCCCAGGACTCAAGCAAACGTTCTGCTTCC
>JBEKUI010000238.1:0-7203 GCA_049515175.1 Terriglobia bacterium | reverse complement strand
GCTTAGCTCGCGCATCCCACTCGGATAGGTGATTTCCTCAAACCCACTTCCGCCCATGTTCCGGAAAATCGGGAACGTCTCATTATTCAAGGCCACGGTCACAGTATCCGGGTACCCGTCATTATCGAAATCGCGAAAATCGACACCCATCCCCGAAATAAATACCCCGTCTTCGACCAGGGCCACGCCTTCCTGAAGGGCCGCCTCTTCGAATTTCTGCCCGGTATTGTGAAAAAGGAAATTGTAGTACCCGTCGTTGGTGATAAATAGGTCGGGCCGCCCATCGAGGTCGTAGTCGGCCATGCCCACGCCCATACCCTTACCCACATGAGCGCGAATGCCCCATTCTACCGACACATCCTGAAAGGTTCCGTCGCCGCGATTCAAGAACAACTGATTGGGTTGGCCCTTATACAAGGTTGGGCTGCAATAATCGTAGGTGTCGGCGGAGCCGCAGAGCGGTTCCTTCTCGTGATCCCATTGCAGGTAGTTGAGCACGAACAGGTCGAGCAGTCCGTCATTATTGACGTCCACCCAGGCGGCCGTGATGGTCCAGAGAGGGCCGTACTCGGGGTCGTTCCAGCGGTCCAGACCCGCCTTGGCCGTGACATCGGTGAAAGTCCCGTCGCCGTTGTTGTGATAGAGAGTGTTGCGGTGGACCCCGGCCACGAAGAGGTCGGGATACCCGTCGTTGTCGTAGTCACCGACGGCCACCCCATTGTCGTAGCCAATGCCAGCCAAGCCGGCCTCGTTGGTAACATCGGTGAATACCCCATGGCCGTCATTGCGGAAGAGCCGGTTCGAGAACTTCGGCGAGTCTTTCTTTAGGGTCGCAATATTCGCCCCATTCGTGAAGAAAATATCGGATCGACCGTCCCTGTTGTAGTCAAAAACCGCAACTCCGCCGGCCATCGTCGCCGGAACATGCGGGGCTTTCAGAGTTTCGTCCGTCTCCACGCGGAAGGGCAGGGATTGCAGCGAAAATCGAATCTGAGAAGAAGCCTTGTTCTGGCCGAACAGCGGAGAGCGGCCGAAGTCAGGCCGCCAGAGTGAGGTCCCCAGAAGGGCCAACAACTCCCGCCTTGTGAAAGGCCGCCCCGGCTTCCGGTATCGCGCACTTCCCGCCATAAGAGGTCGAAGACTATCCTATATCATCGAAGGCGTCAGCAAGCCGCGCGTTCCGAAAAAAAGGGAACGGCACCCGCCGTCCCCCCTGTGCGAATGGGTTGTGTTAACCGGAATTTCCATTTTGACTTCGCGATCGACTGGTAACATATAACTGCTTCTCAATGCAATGGCCGGTCGAGTTTTCAGCGTTCGGAGCCTCCAGCGCCCACGGAAGGGGCCTGTTTTGCCACTTCTGAGAATGCCAAAGCCCGAAACGGCCTCTCTTTTGCCCAATGCCGCCGGCACTTTTCCTTCCCCTGCATCTTTCGTCGCTGAAATCGGCTTCGGTCGGCGGCTCACCTACCCCGCCGGAGAGGATAGGGCCGCAATCCTGCACAGCATGGCTCCAAACAGGCGCCGCGTCATATGGCTCTCCGCCAACAGCAGCCAGTAGTACCGGGCGTGCTTGATCAAACGTCCACCGGTCTTCACCAACCGCTGCTGCAGGCTCGTCAGGGACCAGTGGTCGATCCTCTTGGGCAGCACCAGCCGCCGCCACAGATTCCCCAGGTTGTACGCGATCACGCTCAGCCAGAGCCCGCACCTCGTTGGACCGGAACCGATGGCAGCTCAGCCGGGTCATCTTCACCGTCTGCTTGCCTTCTTTGATCCACTGCTCAGCCGTGCCCCGCTTGTTGTAGAAACGGACCACGGCCCGGCTGTCCGTCTCCAGGTTGGTCACGATGAATCCGACTCGAGGGAACAGCTCCCCGAAGTGGAACTCCACCTTCGCCACCACCCGCCGCGCCGTCTTCCAACTGGCTGCTTGGTAGAGGAAGCCCTTGTACCAGACCACTGGTTTATGACTCGGCCGCCCCACCGGGCGTGTCAGCAACTCCTCGATGTCCCGCTCTAGGCTGTCGTTGGCCGGTATGCGGATGGCATACTTCACGCCCCGCTCCTCCAGGGCCTCGTAGATCTCCGGCTTGGCAAAGGCGGCATGGGCGCGAAACACCACCTCCTTGTCCAGCTTCTGCTGCCGTCTGATCTCGGGTAGCAAGAGTTCTTCCCAGCCCTCGGCGCTGTGCACGTTGCCGGGCCGCAGCTTGGCCGCCAGACAATCCCCCTCGCGATTGAACAGCAGCAGCGGGTGATAGCAGGTGGACTCGAAATGGCCATTGTAGGCGCTGTTCTCCTGCTGGCCGTACACGGGGATCTCGGTCGAGTCCATGTCCAGCACGACGCGCTGCGGAGACTCGACAACCTCCGCCTTGGCGATCAAGTCGCGATTGATCGCCGCCAGCCCGGCAAGATTCTCCTCCTGCGTCAGCAATTCCTTCTCGAACGACTGCAACCTCGAAGTCAAGGCCGCGCCCCGCTCCCAGATCTTCTCGGAGCCGATCAGTCGGAAGGTTAGATCTTGGGAGAGTCGCTCGGCGTCGTTCACGTCTTCGTAGCCCGCCAGGCGGCTGTAGACCGATTGCCGCAGCAGGTCAGCGAGGGGCAACTGTGTGTTCTTCCCCCGAGAATCGGTCAGGTGTTGGTCAATGAGTTCGCCCAATCCCAAACGTTCGTCCAACTCGCGCACTAGAATCAAGCCACCATCGGAAGTGACTCGTAATCCCTGGAAATCGACCCTCAAGGAAGCATTGAACGAGAGCTGAAAGGCCTGATTTGGTTTTTCACCCATGGGGTGCTGACCTCCGAAACATCTTCAGCACGTTGAAACCCACATGAATAAAGTCGTCGGAGATTAGCAAAGATTCAGTAGCCGAGACCCATATCGGAAATCCGGTCATAAATGGCTTGACCGAAAAGTCTGTCCAAAAGGTGTCGAACCTTCTTTCGCCCGCGCACATGCAGAGTACGGTTTGAGCCTGGTCCAGCTTATTGGCGCATGAGCCCCTGGAGAACAGCATTCCACGTTCCTTGACACGCCTACAGGACGATGAGTAGCATTAATGCGTGAACGTGATCGGAATGCGCGTGATTGTTCTTTTTGCGCTGCTGTCTTACTCGCCCCCTCCGTATCTGATCACTTCGATTTTGGCGCAGAGTTCTGAAGGTACGCTCGAGTCTCAGATTGCGCATTACATACAAATCGGCCAGTTTGATAGGGCGCTCCAAGACGCGCGCTTAGGCGTTAGCCGGTATCCGCTTTCCTCGCAAATGTACCAGTTGCTCGGCATTTCGCTATTCAAAAAGGAGCTGAATGATGAGGCACGCGCAGCGTTCCGCCGTGCTATTGAGCTCGATTCGAGTAATCGTCTGAATTTCTACAATCTCGCGCTGGTTGATTTGAGCTTAAATGAATATTCTGAAGCTGCCGCATCGCTAGAGACCCTTCTGCGCGACAACCCACGAGATGCACCAGCCCACGTGCTCCTCGGGCGTGTCTACCATAATTTGAACCGACCACTTGCTGGCATTCAGGAGTTTAGGACTGCCCTATCGATCTGGCCGAATCTTCCCTTAGCTCATTATCACCTGGGTTATGGGCTGCTGAGTTTGGGATATCTAAAGGAAGCCCTCGAAGAGTTCCGCAAAGAGATCGACCTCAACGCGGATTTCTATGGGGCATACTGGCTTGCTGGTAATATTGAACTCGACCGTGACAACGTCGATGTGGCAGAACCTCTGCTTCGGAGAAGCGCAGAGCTAAAACCCGAAGCGTTCGAGCCTCACTACGGCCTCGGACGCGTCCTCGTTAGTAGGAGGCAGTGGCCAGAGGCGGAAGCCGAGTTCAAGCGGGCGCTGGCGGCGAATCCAGGTAGTGCGCGGTGTCACTACGCTCTGGCGCGCCTTTATCAACAGATGGGGAGAAAAGAAGACGCGGAGCGAGAATTCCGGGTGGTCGCCGATCTTCATGCACGCATTCAACACCAACTTTCGGGAATTGCGGACAGGCGAGAGTAGACCGCCCATTCTTGGTTGTGCCTCGACGCCGCCTGACCCTACAGCGCCCCACCTCGCGTGGCCCGGGGGAAAAACTTGATAACTCTTACCCGCAGACTAATGCCTCCCGTCGCCCTAGCGGCTGTCGCGTTGGGCACGTTGGCGTACACTCCGAACAGTGGCCGCCTGCATGGAGACATCATACAAAACTCCCAACCTAGATCAAGCGGACCCCTTGCGGCAAACTCCGCGACCCCAAATGATTTTGTGGACGTTGCCTCGAAGGTCGGCATCTCCTTTGTCCCGACCAACTGTGGACCCGAGAAGCGTTACATCATTGAAGCTAAGGGCGGTGGGGGCATCGCCTGGATCGATTACGACAACGACGGCTTCCCGGACCTCTTACTGGTTAACGGCTCGACGTTCGAGCACTGGAAACGCGGCGACAGCCCGCGTTCTCGCCTTTACCGCAACAATCGCAATGGCACTTTTACTGACGTGACGGAACGCTCCGGCCTCGATCACGCCGGGTGGGGCATGGGCGTTTGCGTCGGGGACTACGACAATGACGGGCACGACGACCTCTACGTGACCTACTACGGAGGGAACGTTCTTTATCACAACAACGGCAACGGGACCTTCACGGATGTGACTGAGAAATCCGGCGTGCGCGGGCGCGGCTGGGGCATGAGCTGTGCTTTCGGTGACTATGATAACGATGGACGCCTGGATCTCTACGTGACCGATTACGTGGATATCGAACTCGGGCACTTGGGTGAACCCGGCAGCGCACCCAATTGTACCTATCGTGCCATCCCCGTCTTCTGCGGACCACGGGGCCTACCGGGCGGGCGCGACTTCCTTTTCCATAATAACGGCAATGGAACGTTCACCGATGTCACGAAGCAGGCGGGCATCGACGCGAATCAGTATTACGGCCTCGGCGTTGTCTGGGGAGATTATGATCGGGATGGACATTTAGATATCTACGTCGCGAATGATTCAACCCCCAGTTCGCTCTACCACAATAATGGTGATGGGACGTTCACTGATGTGGGCGTGCAGGCGGGTGTCGCTTATAGCCTTGAGGGAGCGGAGCAGGCCGGTATGGGCACTGATTTCGCAGACTACGACAATGATGGTTGGGGCGATCTGGTGAAGGGCAACTTCTCAAACGATACAAAAAACCTCTATCACAATAACCGGGATGGGACGTTCGGCGACGTGACGTATGCGGCCGGGCTAGCCGATGTCGGTTGGCTCTTTACCACCTTCGGAACAAAATTTCTCGACTACGACAACGATGGGTGGAAGGACATTTTCCTGGCGAATGGGCAAGTCTTCCCCGACATCGATAAGTACCCCATGGGGATCACTTACGCTGAGCGCAATCTACTGTTCCATAATCGCGGCGACGGCATGTTTGATGAGGTCGGATTGCAGTCAGGACCGGGCTTGTCCATCCGGAGAGCGAGTCGAGGCGTGGCCACTGCGGACTACGATAACGATGGAGATCTGGAAATACTGGTTACCAACATGAACGACGCGCCGGACCTTTTGCATCATGCGCGCAAGAACCGGAATCACTCGCTTCTCGTAAAGACTATTGGCACAAGGAGCAACCGGGATGGGATCGGGTCCGAGGTCAAAGTCGTAGCCAGAGGCCTGACGCAATACGATACGGTTCGCAGCGGTGGCAGTTATCTCTCCTCCAGTGATCTCCGCTTGCATTTTGGATTAGGCTCAGCCACCGAGATCGACCGGCTGGAATTGCACTGGCCCAGCGGCCAGACTGACACGATCCAGGGTCCCCCCGTGGACCACCTGCTCGTAATCGAGGAAGGGAAGGGGCTCGTAAAAGCCGAGCCATTTCGCCGGCCCTGAGTCCAGCCTCGCGAACTTCTCCAGGAAAGAAGCTTCAACTCCGCAGCCGTCAGCTTGGGCGATGGCCGATCCTGCGATCCGATCAGCGCGAGGGGATCATCGGTCTTGTTTTCCAGAGAAACCCCTCCCCCCAAATCTGCCAGTTAGGCGAACTCAAGCGAAAATACGGGGAAAGCCCTCAACGATTTCTCTTGACATCCAAGCACTCGCGTGCTTATTGTGCGATGTCCGACATCGGACCACTACACCATGACACCAGAATCGAATCAAATCGGCTCTCCCATTGGCGGACGCGAAACCCTGCTTGAGACCATTGCCCGCAGAATGATAGGGCTTGTCATGGAAGATCACTATAAAGCCGGCGATCGGCTGCCTGCAGAGCTGGAATTGGCAAGGCAGTTCAACGTCGGAAGGGGAGCCATCCGCGAGGCCCTGAAAGCGTTGTCCGTTGTTGGTCTCGTTCGGGTCGAGCGCGGAAAAGGGACCTTTGTAGCTGAGAGGTCGGATTTCCTCGTGGGTCCCATATCACTAGGTTTCAATCTCGGGGTTCAATTCTCCTCACTTGTTGATGCCCGTAAGTTGATAGAAGTAGAACTCGCGGGATTAGCTGCAAAGCACGCTGACGCGAAAGCTATCCGTGTGATGCAAGGGCATCTTGAAGGCATGCAAAAGCACGCCGCTCTAGGTGCATTTGAGGAGTTCCTCAAGGCTGACCTAGGTTTCCATTTTGCCGTGGCGGATGCAGCCGGAAATCCTCTCCTGAGTCAATTCATGACTCTAATTCGCAATTTGATGGCCCAATGGATTTCCGTGACTTCAAAGGAGCCCGGGGTGGCAGAGGAAGCCCTTAATCAGCACGGATCGATTCTTGAGGCGGTTCGGAACCACAAGCCTCGTGAAGCCCGCGATGCGATGGCTCGTCACCTAGAGACTATGGCCCGCCATCTGGCGAAGGCGAGAAGGCGCCAGAAAGCAAAGCCAGCTTACGCTGCATGACGAGAGTGTTAGGTATTACGCGAGAATCCGTCGCAAGGGGAGTGGCAAGTCTCTGAGCAAAGATATTCTTCGGCGGCGAGGTTCTTGGTCCTTTACAGACACGGATCGAGTCGGCCTCGCAGGCGGGCCTACGGCCCAAAATTGAAGTCTTGTAAGCGCGTCGGGATATTCAGGGTCAATTTCCTAAGGAGGTAAGGCAATGTGCGTCAGGCGAAGTTATGTGTATCTTGGTACACCGTGGATTACCCGGATTCTGGTCCTGTTGGCAACCCTCTGCCTAGGAGCCTTGGCCGGTTATAGTCAGACGGGACAGGGAAGGAT
>JBEKUI010000237.1:0-7276 GCA_049515175.1 Terriglobia bacterium | reverse complement strand
TCGCCCGGCGCATCGGAAAGTCACGCTCTACGGTTACCGAACTCTTCACGCTGCGCGCCATCCCCGATGAGGTCAAGGCCCTCTGCATCGAGAAGGGAATCCTCTCCAAGTCGCAACTCCTCCAGGTGGCGCGCCAGCCTAACGAAGCGAAGATGCGCAACCTCGTCCGCCTTTTTGCTCTGGGCATGATGAACCGCGAGCAGGCGCGCGAGGAGCGCCAACCCGACAAGAAACCCAAGCCCGCCATCTTCCGCTTTGCTTCGCCCGCCAAGGAATTCAAGCTGACGATGCAGTTCCGCAGGAACAGTGTCAGCCGAGGCGAGATCATCCAGGCGCTGCGGCGGATCATCGAGAGCCTCGAAAAAGAAGCCTAGCCGCTGTTCGTCGCCCGGGTTCCCGGAATGCAAGGGGGCTCTGGCGGTGACTGGCCTGGGTTGCCGACTGCCACTTTTCCCACGATTTCATTCCCGCGTCTGTAGTATGCTTTCGCCACCTCAGGGGCTTTGGAAATGCGGCGTGCGGGTTCGCGGAAATCCGGTGGGCCTGTCGCCAGTGCCGCGCGTCCCCCAATCTAAGGAGCGATATGGAAACCATGCGTCATGGGCTGTGGCGGAGTTTGCGTTTCATCTTGTGCGTGTTGAGCGTGGGTGTCTTGCCCGTGCTTGCCCACCACTCGCCGGGGCATCCCGCGGCGGGCGGGGAGACACAAGCGCCGGCGGCCTCGAAGCCCCTCGATCCGGCGGCCGCGGGAATCAGCGGCCAGGGCAAGATGCGCTTCCGCGTCCTGGCCACCTCCGAGCAGCTCCCCGAGGAAGCTCGCAAGGTGGTGGTTTCGGCGCACGGCGGCTTCGGGATTGACCGCCGCGCCGGCAAGGGCGAGGTTTACTTCTCGCTTTCGGGGGTGGGAATCCTCCGTATCAGTGACGACCTGAAAACCATCCGCCTGCTGGATACGCCGGAGAGCATGAAGAAGGTCAACCTCCATAACACCACCCTCTGGTACGCGCCGGACGGGACTCCCTACCTGGTGTTTCCGGCCAACGATGCCGGCAAGGTTTTCACGACCACGCTCGACGGCAAGCTCGTCCACACGCTCAACGCGCCGACCGGGAACGAGGGCTTCGCCGTGCCTGAGGTGGGCGACTACTTCCGCGGCGGCGGAAACTTCGCTCCCACCGACGTCGAAGAACTGGATGGGCTCTATTACGTGACGACGGGCTGCTCCAACCTGGATTACGTGTTGACCGCGCGCATCCTGGCCACAAGCCCCTTTGACGCCATCTGGAATGACCTGACGTGGGGCGGGAAGGGAAATGGACACGGCCAATTCCAGACCGGCCACGGCATCACCGTGGCTCCGGGAACGAAGCGCCTGGATATTGCCGACCGGCCCAACTCCCGCATCGAACGCTTCACCCGCTACGGCCAATATCTTTCGACGGTAAAACTCCCGGCAGGCTCGCTGCCCTGTGATGTCTACTACCTCGATCAATATGCCGTGGTGGCGGCGCTCGACGGACCCGACACGAGCAAGGGCGCGCCCATCTACATTCTCGAGAACGACCGGCTTATTTCGACCATCATGCCCAAGGAGGATCTGGGCCTGCGCAACTTCAAGCACAACCACAACGCCGTGCTCAAGAAGCTTGGAGACAAGTACTACATCATCGTGCAGGCCTGGGACCCGGGCGACTTCGCCATCCTTGAACAGGCAGTACAATAGTCAGCAGTTGACCGTCAGCAGTCGGCAGTAAGAACCCCGTGCGCCGGTTCTTCGGGTCTGTTGACCCTGGATGGCTTGGCAGAAACTCTGAAGCGAGGCCATTCACTATTCGCCATTTCCTGATGGATGAGCTCAGCCTCACGCCCGCGCAGGTCGAGATTCTGGAAAGGTTGCTGCGCGCCGGCTTTCGCTTCCTGACTTTGGAACGCTACGGAGCCTACTTTGCCGTCGAGCGCGACGGGTTCGTGGCGCTGCTCAATCCCACGGGTGGCAATCTGACGCTCTTCAGCCAGGCGGGCTACTTGATAGGTGAAAGCATTGGGATGCTCGTCGAAAAGCCGGGAGGGAAGGCGTTCGTCTTTCACGAGCAGTCTGTTCCCGCTACGCCCGAGCTGCTCGCCGCCTACGAGCAGTTCAAGAAGCATCTGGGCGAGATCCTGAGCCCAAGCTAACCCAGGACCCACTTCAGGATTCCCAGCAGGTTGCTGTAATCGTCCGTCCAAAGCCGGAAGTTGGACGTTCGCGGCAGCGGCACCCCCACTGGCCGAATCTCTGGTGAAGCGAGGGATTCCGGCTGGGCAGCGATCAGAATCCACGTCGAGCGGAAGACGCCGTTGGCCGGGTCGTCCTGGTTGACGACACTGACGGCGGGCTTCCCGAAGTATGCCGCCGCGCGCTCGACCACTGGTTGAAGGTTGAGGTAGCTGTTCGAGATGTGCACGGCGAGCACGCCGTCGGCTTTGAGGTGGCGGAAGTAGAGCTCGAACGCCTCGCGCGTGAGCAAGTGCACCGGGATGGCGTCGCCCGAGAAGGCATCCACGGCCAGCATGTCGAAGCCCTGTGGGGGTTGGGCTTCGAGCGCCAGGCGCGCGTCACCGGAGACGATCACGACCTTCGCCGCCGAATCGCGCAGGAACGTGAAGTCCCTGCCGGCGAGTTCGATCACCTGAGGATTGATCTCGTAGAACGTGTAACGGTCGCCCGCGCGGCCGTACGCGGCGAGGGTTCCCACTCCCAGCCCGACAACGCCCACACGCAGCGCGCCGCGCTGGCTCGCCGCCTGGATCGCCAGCCCCGCGCCGGATTGCCGGCTGTAGTATGCCGTGGGCTCGCGGCGGCGCTCGGCGGCGAGAAACTGCACGCCGTGCTGGATGGGACCGTTGATGAGTTGACGCCGCGCCATCGCCTGGAGCGGCGCAGGCGATGACGGGCGGCTGGAGTCCGAGGGCGCAAAGTCAACGTCGGCCTCACGCAGCGTGCCGAAGAAGTTCCGCACCATGACGCGCGACTGCGTACTTTGCTTGATGACCGCCGCCAACAAGCTGGCGTTGATGCCCAGGGCGATGAGCACCACGACCAGCCAGGCGGGTTGCCAGCGGGCTCTATAGAACGGACTCTGCGGGTCGCGATGCAGAACTGCCAGCACCAGCAGCGCGCATCCACCGAGCGCGACCGGCAGCTCGAAATAACCCTTGAACACCACCGGCGCAAGTAGCGCGACGAACAGCCCGCCCACTGCCCCGCCCAGGGAAACCATCGCGTAGAACTCTGTGAGGTGCTGTGTAGGCGGCTTCAATCTCGCCAATTCGCCGTGGCAGACCATGCAGCAGACGAACAGCCCCACGCAGTAGAGCGGCACCAGCAGGATCAGGCTGGCGCTCGCGAACTCCGGCTGCAGCGCGTAAGCCATCGCTCCCAGCGCCACCGCCAGCAGGCGCAGAAACAGACTGCGGTGATACCAACCCCGGCCCTCAAAACAGAGGATAAAGCTCAGCAGATAGAGGCTGAGTGGGATTACCCAGAGGAGCGGAATCGCCGCCAGGTCTTGCGAGACATGATTGGTGATGGAGAGCAGCAGCGCCGAGCCGCAGGCAGGTAGCGCCAGCCAGAGGGCACGCGTTGTCCACGAGATCGTACTTGCCGACTCGGGCGAGGCTTCGCGCGCCGCGCCCGGCCGGCGCAGGATCGCAACGACGGCGAGCGCCAGGCAGGCCAAGACGTAAGCCGCGGACCAGCCTTGAGCTTGGTGGCGGAGGGAGAAGTTCGGCTCGAATAGTATCGGGTAACTCAGCACGGCGAGGAGCGAGCCGGCATTTGAAAGCGCGTAGAAGCGATATGCCGAATCGCTCCGGCGCTCCTCCGCGTACCAGGCCTGCAAGAGGGGACTCGTCGAAGTGAGGAGGAAGTAGGGCAGGCCGGTGGTGAGCGTCAGCAGGAGCAACACACGCAGGGCGGGCGCCACGGCTACGGCGGTCTTCAATGCCGGATTGGGGATGATGGGCAGGGCCAGCAAGCTCGCAGCCAGCAGCGCGAAGTGAACCCGTCCTTGGAGTGTGGGGCGAAGCCAGCGCGTGAGCGCGTGCGCGTAGCTATAGCCGAACAGCAGTACGACTTGGAAGAAGACCAGGGAGGTTGTCCACACCGCCGCGGCGCCGCCGAACCACGGCAGGATGAGCTTGGCGATCAGGGGCTGGACCTGAAAGGAGAGGAAGGAGCTCAGGAAGATGGTAAAGCCGTAGAGGACTTTCCGATCCCACTCCCCGCCGGTCGCCTCGCCGGCCCTTTCCGTGTCGCGATCTCGTTCGGGCTGTGACGCCATTGTCGGCACCGAATGAAGAAGGCCCGCATCTTACCAGAATCGTTCGGAGGTCATGCCGAACTCTTGTCTCCGGCCCACTGCTTCCTGCATACTGCTTTCTGACGTCTCTTAGGTTGCGGGGGTTGACGACCGGGATGAGCGAACTGCTGGATCTACTCGTAGTGGGTGCGGGGCCGACAGGTCTGGCCTGCGCGATCGAGGCGACGCGGGCCGGATTGAATGTGCTGGTGATCGAGAAGGGCTGTCTGGTCAACTCGCTCTTCCACTATCCCGCCGGCATGACCTTCTTCACCACGCGCGAGCGGCTGGAAATCGGCGACATCCCCTTCGCCAGCGTCAATCTGAAACCCACGCGCGCCGAGGCGCTCGAGTATTACCGCCGCGCCGCGGAACATTACCGTGTGCCCGTCCGCTATTTCGAGCGCGTGCTGGGAGTCGAGGGTGCGGACGGAGCTTTCCGCGTCGTTAGCGAAGCGCGCAACGGAGAAGGGAAGTGCCACGCGACGCGCAACGTCGTTCTGGCGACCGGCTACTACGACCTGCCCAACCTGCTCGGGATTCCGGGTGAAGACCTGCCCAAGGTCTCCCACTACTATTCGGAGGCCCACGAGTTCTTCGGCCTGAAGGTGGCGGTCATTGGCGGGGCCAATTCGGCGGCGATTGCCGCGCTCGACCTCTGCCGCCACGGCGCCGAGGTCACGTTGATCGTGCGCGAGCCGGAGTTGAGCCGCCACATCAAGTACTGGATCCGCCCTGACATCGAGAACCGCATCAAAGAGGGATCGATCAAGGCGTTCTTTCAGGCGGAACTGAAGGAGATCGCGCCGGGCTGGGTCGGCATCCAGCAGGCGGGCCTGGGAGCCCAGCGAATCGAGAACGACTACGTCTTCGCCCTGACCGGCTATCACCCCGATTTCGATCTCCTGCGCAGCGTGGGTATCGAGGTCAATCCGCAGACGCTGCGCCCCACCTGCCATTCCGAAACCCTGGAGAGTAACGTGCCAGGTGTGTACCTGGCGGGAGTGGTCATCGCGGGCATGGACACCAACGAGATCTTCATCGAGAACGGGCGCTTCCACGGCAGGCAGATTGTGGCGGATATCCGGCGGAAACTGTGAGGCGCGCCCGCGCGTCGTTCAGGGATTGTCGGGCGCTGGGGGTTCGGCCTTGGCAGGCTCGGCGGCCGCAGCCGGCGTGGCATCGCCTTCCGAATTCACCGAGCGGTTGATGATGAAGGTCAACTCTGCGCCCTGCACCAGGATGATGTGCTTGTTGTGTTTGAAGAGGCTGTAGACGAGCGCCGTCCCCGCGCCCAGACCTGCTCCGTACATCACATCCGTTCCCACGCCGGGTCCGCTGCTGGGATAGCAGCCGTAATAGTAGCTGCACCCGCCGCGCGTGATCATGCCCGCCATCAAGCCTCCAGCTGCTCCGGCGCCCGCGCCGATGGCCGTGTTCTTAAGCGTGTTCTTGGCGTTCTTGCCGCAGCCTTTGATCTTGCCCTCCTCAGAGTTGGCGACTTTCAGGCAATCGCTACCCTGCGCGTCGTCGAGGCTGGCGGAAAGGTTATAGTGGGCGTCGCCTTCGGGCAGGGTGATGGTATCCGCCACCAGGCGCATCTCGGCCACGCCCTTCACGCGGCCCGATTCCTTGACGAAGGCCACGTGGCCCTTCACCATGCTCCCGGCGGGGAGCACGTCCTCACCGTTGGCCGTCACCGGCTCGTAGAGCATGGCGGTGAAAGGGTCGCCGTTCTTGTTGGTCTTGTCGCTGAGGGTGGTCTTCAGGCGGACACGAAGAAGGCTGCCGGCCGGGAGCATGGGGCGCTGGACGGCCTCTTCGGCGAAGGCGCCTGTCGTGAAGCACGCGAGGATAGCCACTCCAAGAGTAATCCTACATTTCATAATCGCCTCCTCACGCATTACTGTTACGAGTAACTCTGCGTCTCGCCTCAACGCGCGGGAGGTACGGGCGCCGGGGCGGCGGGCTTGGCGGGCTGCGCCACAGAGTCGCGCGAGATCACAAATGTCAGCTCGGTGCCCTGGGGCAGAGTCACGTCCCTGCCGCGCTTGGCGATGGAGTGAATCGTCGAGGCGAGCAATCCCACCCCAGCGCCGTAAAGGCTGCCCTTGCCGCCTGCTGCAATCCCTCCCACGCCGGCGCCGATCCCCGTGGCGATGCCGGCTTCCTTCGCCGCTGCCTTCTTATCCTTACCCGCGCCCTGGATGGTTCCTTCTTTGTCCTTCACGGTCGCGCCGCCCGCGCCGTGAGCGTCCTCAAGCGCCGCGACGATCGTGTACTTCACATTCTGAGGGGTGATGATGCTCTCTGCCAACAGACGCATCTCCGCCTTCCCTGTGACGTGACCCGGATCCTTCACATAGGTCACCCGGCCTTCCAGGGCGCTCCCGACGGGAATAGCTTCCTCGCCCCTGGCGAAAAAAGGCTCCACAATCCGGCCCGTGAAGGGGTCCCCCTCCTGGTTGGTCCGCGTGCTGAGCGTATTCATCAGGCGGACCTCCAAGGTGCTCCCGGCGGGGAGCTTGAACGAGGAGTCGTCCCCCTGGCCGCGCCCCACAGAAGGGAAGAGCGCCAGGAGAAGAACCCAAATCACGCGCCTGATCATCTCGTACTCCGTGCCTGCCAGCAGGGATCCTAGGCTGAGATGACTTTACCCCTTTGGACAGCCCAGGGCAAGCCCCTCCAATGACGCCTGAAGAGCATTATCGTGGTGCCCGATTTTCCTCGTGCCAGAACCCTGAATTCATCCCTTCCTGCTCATCACCCGTCACCAGTCACTCGTCACTGTTTTCCGGGCCCAATCCTTTATTATCAACAACATTCTGGCTTCGTTCCTCGAGATGTGAATATCAAGCTAGCTCCGGTTCTGCCACTAAGTCTTTGTAGGTGATGGTGTTGGTGCTGAGGCAAGCGCGGGTGAGGCGGTGGAACAG
>JBEKUI010000236.1:0-7292 GCA_049515175.1 Terriglobia bacterium | reverse complement strand
CGACTGGTTTCAATTCTTTCCCAGTCGCGATCCCTTCTGGGACACGCCCGCGACTGTACAACAGGGCCGTCGTCTGAACAACATCGGAGCGCGCGCCGACCTCTCTTATTCTCACGGCCGGCACGAGATTAAGGGCGGATTGCAGCTTAATCACTGGCTTTTGACCGAAAACTTCCACCTTGGGATCACCGACCCGACATTCAACCCGGTCTGCTTGAATCCCGATGGGAGCCCAGACACCAACCCCACCCCCACCGATCCGAAGGCCTGCGCCTCGCTGGGATTGCAGCCCAATCCCAGCTTGGCGCCCGGACTCGTTCCTTACGACCTCACGCGCGGCGGAAGCCTGTTCACGTTCGGCGCCCATGCCGATATCAAAGAACTATCAGCCTATCTTCAGGACATGATAAAACTCGGCAACTGGTCGGTCAAGGCGGGGGTCCGCGGTGATCATTACAACGGCCTCACTCGGGCCCGGCAGCTCGAGCCGCGCTTGGGTGTCTCCTACCATTTCCCATCCACAAACACGATCCTGCGGGCATCCTACGCCCGGCTCCTGCTCGCCCCCTTCAATGAAGGCTTGCTCCTCGGAAGTTCTACTGGGGCCGGAGGCTTGGGGGGCGCGGGCTTCGGTGGGTACGGAGCGAGTCCGATTGTGTCGCAGCGGCGCAATCAGTTTAATACGGGATTCGAACAGGCCATCGGCCGGCTTCTAGTTGTGGACGGCGAATACTTCTGGAAGTTCAGCAGTCGCGGCTCCGATTTCGACACCCTCTTCAGCACACCCATTGTCTTTCCGACCTTGTGGCACAAGGGCAAGGTTGACGGATTCGGAATTCGCGCTAGTATGCCCACAATCAAGGGCTTTACCGCTTATACAGTGATGGGCCACGCGCGCTCACGGGACTTCGGGCCCGAGGTAGGAGGGTTGATCTTCAACTCCCCCCTGGCCACAGGAGCCTTCCGGATTGACCACGACCAGGCCTTCCAGCAGACTACGAACCTTCGCTACCAGTACAAGAAAGGTCCTTACGCCATCCTCACCTGGCGGTACGACAGCGGGCTGGTGAACGGATCTGTGCCCGACTTGGCCAGCGCCCTCGCCCTGGATGCCGACCAGCAGGCCGTGATCGGCTTGCACTGTGGCAGCACCTTTGCCACGCTGGCCAACCCCATCACGGCGTGCAGTATGCCCTACCCGCAGTTCTCTGCCACGCGAGTGCGCATTCCGGCGCCAGGAACGGAAAACGACGACACAAATCCGCCCCGTGTCGCTCCACGTCATCTTTTTGATGCAAGCGTCGGGACGGATAATGTCTTTCATACGGACCGGTACCGCATGACGCTCAGGCTGTCGGTGCTCAACCTTACAAACCAGCAGGCGCTGTATAACTTTCTCTCCACTTTTAGCGGGACACATGTTGTGGCTCCGCGGACCTGGCAGGCGGAGCTGGGGCTGGCGTTCTAGCGCCGGCGTGGAGCGGCATTCACTTCGCCACGCATCGCGTGATTTTGGATTGGGGATCTTAAATTGGAGTGGCAGCCACGGTTAATTCGCGGTTTGAATTGACCGTGGGCTCGCCATCAAAGCTGGCTGGTAACCTTGCGGCGGTCTCCTGTCCCGCCATCACAAGGCCGCGCCTAATGCCGAACCGCAGGGCCCGGCTACCCCGAGTCGTACTTCGAGACGCGCAGTTGCCGCCGCAGCGTGCCGAGGAATTCGTACATCACGAAGCACTCCACGGCAAAGGGCGGGAAGCCGAGATAGCCGGACAGGGGCATCTCGAAAATCTTCCAGCCTTGCAGGATAGGGAAGACGTAGTGCCACTGCGCGGCCGCCCAGTAATTCCAGAACTCCCAGAGAACACCGCACACCCAGCCCGAGCCGAGCAGGCTGTAGAAAGTTGTCCGCCGCCCGGCTTCCAGGTCGCCGAGCAGGGAGCGCTGCCGGGCGAAGTAGTTGAGCGGATCGAGGAGGAGTGCGAAGCCCACCCAGACCGCGCCGAAAAGGTACTGCCCTAGAGATTTCGGGGCCAGCACGGGTACGGTGACCATTACCAACCCCAGCAGGATCAGGCTCAGATGGCCGGAGGGGCCGAGCGCGACGGGGCGCGCGGCGCGCTCAGGAAGCGGACGGAGCGCCGCCAGGAAATCCGCCGTCTCCAAGATGGCAGGCCAGATGGTTGCGAACGACCAGATGTATCCCACGGCCTGGAGCACCGGGTTCGCCGGCAGGCCGACGTAGGTCCAGTTTTCCAGCCGCAAGTTGTAGGCTTCGAAGATCAGCCAGAGCGGCACTGACCAGAAGGCCAGCTTGAGGAATTCGCGCGGCGCGCCGGCCAGGCGGGATTCTCCCCGCAGGCTGAAGATGGCCGCATCAATGAGCAGCAGGTAGCCCGTCCAGGCAATCGGCGTGAAGTAGATCGCCACCCAGCGAAATCGCGCGAACAGGAGCGCTTCCGCGCCGCCGAGGATGGCCAACCCCACCCAGCCCCAGGCAGGGAAGCGGCGCTGCTTCGGCGCGCGCGCATACACCGCGACCAGATAAACGACCACGGAGACGACAAGCAGGAGGCCGACGATGAGGCGAATGGCTTTCACGAGGTGAACTGCAAATCCATCAAGGCAGTCTGACCGCTCCCGCCTCATTATAGTGTGGGCTGCTGATCGGGCGCGCAGAGGTCCGCGAGACCCACGACGCTCGCGCGGGGAGGCTGCGGATCAGTAAGCACACTTCAACACTGCGTGCTGCCGCTCCGTGCCCTCCCGCCGCTTCGGGGGTGCGCGGCGGCGCCGGCTGGGGCGCCGACCGTTACCGATCGATGTGCACGACGGGGTCGAGGGTGATGTCGCCGGACGTTACTGTGTACTTGTAGTCGCCGGGGGCAGCGGCTGGGTCGATCGGGCCGGAATCTGCCTCCTGTTTGACCTCAAACCCCTTACGCTTCCTGAAGTTGAGTCCTCTGCTTGGGGCTGATTCGAAATGGTCCTTGCTGAACGGGCCGACCGGGATGAAATCGATTGCAAAGGCCTGCTCGCATTGCCAGACGATCTCGTCCTTCTTGCTCTTGGAGCCCCACACGTTTGAGGGCGTTACGGTAATTGCGCCGCCAGACACTTTAATCAGCACATGTTGTTTGCTCATAAGCTCAGTTTCCTTTCTGCGCGAGGGTTCGGGCCAGTCGAAGGAATTGGGGGTTGTTTTGCAGATCATGAAACTCGGGGTCCGCTTGCACCTGCTGCCGCGGATAGCCGCGCTCCACCGCCTTGTTCAGCCAGTCGAGGGCCGCATTGGTGCTGCCGGCAAGATGGTGGACCACCGCCGCGCTATAAAGCACGGTGGGGTCCTGGGGGGTCAGGCGAAGGGCCTGCTCAATCGTGCGCACGGCCGCAGCAGGCTTTCCGGTTTTGGCGCGATAGAGGGCCAGGTTGGCGAGCACATCCGCCCGCCGCGGGTTGACCCGCAGCTCCTCTTCCGCCAGAGCCGTCGCCTGCTGATAGGTGGCGAGGGCCCGGGGCGATTCGCCCGGCGACCAGCGGTAGGCATCCGCCAGATTTCCCCAGGTGTACTCCTCCTTGGGGGAGGCTTTGACGGCCGCCTCGAATGCTTGAATGGCCTCGGCAGATCGCCGCTCGAAGAAGTAGATGGTTCCGAGGTTGGAGTAGGCGGCGCCCGTCTCGCGCAGGGCGAGAGACTGCTTCAAGCTTTGCTCCGCCTCCGGCCAATGGCCCGCCTGGATTTGCATCCCGCCCAGGTTGTAAAACCCGCGAGAATTTTCCGGGGCGAGGAGCGTGACTTTTTGAAACATCGCGATGGCGTCCTCATTGCGGCCGGAGTGGAAATAGAAATTCCCCAGCCAGTTGTAGCCCGCCCAGTATTCGGGCCGGAAGGCGATCGCTTGGCGGTAGGTCTGCTCGGCTTGCGGCAGGTTGCCGAGTTGTTCGTAGGCAAGCCCCAGGCCGCGATAGGCGGCGTCACTGGTGGGTTCGAGTTGCAGAGCGCGGCGGAATTGCGCGACGGCCAGCTCGTGCCGGCCGGTGGCGTTGAACACCATCCCCAGGCAGTTATGGCCGCCCGCCATCGAGTCATCGAGCGCCACGGCGCGCTCGCAGGCGCCGCGAGCTTTTCCCACCCAGGCGGCCTCCCTCGAATCCTCGTAACGCCGCCAGAAGGCTTCACCGAGTCCGGCGTAAGCCAGGGCATACCGCGGGTCCTGGGCGAGGGCGCGCTGGAAGACCTCGATGGCGCTCTCTATGTTCTCCGGCTTGTGGTACTCCTGCAAGTAGCCCCGGCCGCGCAGATAGAGGTCGTAGGCCGCGGGTTCGCGGGTGCCGTGATCGGTCAGGGCCCGCCGTTCCGCCGGCTGGAGCTCGACCTCCAGCTTGTCCACCACGCTGGCCACCACGCGGTCTTCGACCGCGAAGGGATCCGCCATGGCAGCGGTGATCACGTCGGCGCGCAGTTGCCGGCGGCTCCGGGTATCGACCAGCGCATAACTGACTCGCACGATCTCACCCACCTGTTGCAGGCTGCCTTCGATCACCAGGTTCACGCCGAACTCCCGGCGCGCCGCATCCAGGGTGGAAATCTTCTGCGCACGCACCTCCCCGGCAGGAACCACCTGCAGGGGATGCCGCTCGGTGATTCGGGTGAGGCGGGCGTTCAATGTTTCCGTCAGGCCATTCGCAAAAGCGGCGGTCTCGGCGCCCCCTCCGAAGACCTGGAAGGGCAGCACGGCGAGGTTCTTTTTCTCCGGTACAGATGCCAGCAACCCGGGCCAGCGCTGCATGATGGTCCGGCGAGCCAGCGGAGCCAATTCCGCCACCGCCGCGACGAGGAGGAGCAGAAGTCCCAAGATGATTCTCTGCCGGGCCTTCAGGTGGAGAAACCACGGCTTCTCCGGCGGTGTCTCGCTACGCTCGATCGCCTGCAACTCCGCGAGGACTGGGGCGGCGCTTGCCGGGCGGTGCGCCGGCTCCTTGGCGAGCATCTTCCCGACCAGGTGCGCGAGCCGCGCGGGAATCTGCGGCCTGGCGCGGTCAAGGCGGATGGGTTCGGCATGCAAGATGCGGTCGCTGGTCGCCATGAAGCTTTCGGCGCGAAAGGGATGAACGCCGGCCAGCATCTCGTAGAACACCACGCCCAGTGAGAAGAGGTCGGCGCGGCCGTCCGGTTCCTTCTCGAGCAGGACCTCCGGCGCCATGTAAGCAGGAGTCCCGCTGAGCTGTCCCGCGTCGCTCGCCGTGCTGGCGGCGCCGGAGCTCTCCCCCGGATGGGGAAGGCGCTTGGCGACGCCGAAGTCGAGGACTTTGACTTTGCCCTTCGGCGTCACCATGATGTTTTCCGGCTTGATGTCGCGATGCACGATCCCTTTCTCGTGCGCGGCCTGGAGCGCCTCCGCGCATTGCAGGGCAATAGGCAGGAATTGCTGAGTTTCGAAGGGAGCGTTCAGGCGGTCACGGAGCGTCGCGCCTTCCACGTACTCCATCACCAGGAAGGTTTCTTCGCGTTCTTCCAGGACGTCGTAGACGCCGGCGATGGCGTGGTGATTGAGCGCCGAGGCGCGCTCGGCTTCGCGCAGGAAGCGCTGCCGGTACTGTGCGTCGGCGCGCAGTCGCGGCGAGATGCGCTTCAAGGCTACGAAACGCTTCAGCCGCGTATCCTCGGCGCGGTAGACCTCGCCCATCCCCCCGGCGCCCAGGCGGGCGCGAATGGCGAACCGGCCCACCATCGTTCCGGTCAGGTCCGGGACGGAAGGCTCACCCTGCAGACTGGCTGTCTGCGCCTCAGCCATGTGAAGACTCCATGGCCCCACGGCCACACACAGTGCCAGGAATAGTGTTTAAGAAGACGGGGCCGCGGCTCTCCAGATACCGGCTGCGGCCTTATCAGTGCGATTAATGTTTGTGATTGTACGCCCGGAAAAACCCGTCTGCAACTGGAGCTTTTTTGCCCTGGATGAGGATCACAATTTCCGGCGAATTTTGTATTCGCCCCTGCATGATGGCAGGGGCGGTTCGCGAACCGCCCCCTTTGCACCGCCCGGCAGCGGCTGTTATTCTGAGCCCTACGCTTGTCATTCTGAGCCCGTTCGCTACGCTCAGGGTAAACTCCGCGAAGGATCTCGGCATTCCGCTCAGGGTGACAGCGCATGGAGTCGGGATTCAAAACCAACTCCGTGTTCCCGGTGGACTGTATGCCTGGCAGAGTGGATTTATGAAACGCATCGTCATTGTCACCGTGGGGCTGGTAGCGCTTCTTTACGCGGGCGACTATCTCTCGGTAAGGCTCCGCATTCCCCGGAGTCGCGATCCCTACGGAGTGGTCAGAGTGCGGTCTTATTACGTGGTTCCTCAGAAGAACAGAAAACCCGAATTCTATTTTCTCGAGCCCCAGGACCAGGTGTGCGTGCGCTCCTTATTTCCCCATCTCGGCTACAAACCCTGCTGGTACCTCCGCCGGAGAAGTCAGAATCGCATCGAGATGTGAGGGGGTAGCGCAGACCTCGCCTTTGAGGTCTGCGGCTCTTACTTGAACGAACCGCGGACCTGGCCGTCAGGTCCGCGCTACTCGCTTCGCGGATCGCAGACATTAAACAACCCGTCAGTTGACGGGTATGCGCCACCCGCGATCTGAGCTTGACGCGCGAGGGCGGCAAGCGTATGGTTTTCGCGTAGAGACAAATTTGAAATTCCGGTCCAAGTTGATGTGCCCCTCTTCAGGGGGCATACAAGTTCACCATAACAAGAAACAGGTGGCCAAATATGTCATTGAACACGCCCGCTCACAACCGAGGGATTGCAGTACTTTTGGCCGGTGCCATGACGCTCGCGGCGGTCCCTGGGCTCGGCGTCCCACCGAATATTCCCAACCCACAAGCGGTGAAGGCAAAAGTCGAGAAACTTGGAGTAGGCGAGCATGTCATGGTCCAACTCACCGAGGGCCCAAAACTGCACGGCCATATCATCGGGATCGAACAACACGCCTTCAAGCTCCAACCCGATCGGGAAAAGGCGGAGGTTCAGATTCCGTACGATCACGTCATCAAGGTCAAGAAGAATCCTGGAGCTATCACCTGGATGCTGGTCGGGGCAGTGTTGGTTGTCATCGTCATCGTTGCCGCTACAAGATGATCGGACAACTTCGCGTAGAGTGGCGCAGACCTCGCGTGAGGCTGTCTCAGAACTTCGCGCTAGGTGTCCTGAGACGGCTCGCCGTGGGGCCAATTGGCGCAGGAGCGAAAGTGGGCCGGGGGCTGAGGCTCAGGCCAGGACCAGTTCCCCCGCCGCCC
>JBEKUI010000235.1:0-7405 GCA_049515175.1 Terriglobia bacterium | reverse complement strand
ATCACGAATCCGACGAGGCCGCGCTGCGTACGGGTATCCGCGCTCTCAAAGAAGGAGCCGAAGCGATCAAGATTGAAGGAGGGTGTAAGCGTGCGGCGCTGATTCGGCGCCTGGTTGACGCAGAAATCCCCGTCATGGGCCACATCGGCCTGACGCCGCAGTCCGTTCATGGCCTCGGCGGCTACCGCGTGCAGGGCAAGACACTCGAGGCGGCCAACGACTTGATTGCCGACGCACAGGCGGTCGAGGACGCGGGCGCGTTTGCCATCGTCCTGGAGGGCATCCCGCGTGAACTGGCCGCGATGGTTACGGCGCGCCTGCGGATTCCCACCATCGGCATTGGCGCCGGGCCGGACTGCGACGGACAGATTCTGGTTCTGCACGACCTGCTGGGCCTCAGCTTTCAACCTCCCGCCAAGTTCGTCCGGACGTATGCAGACCTGGGGCGGACCATCGCAACTGCCGTCACTCAGTATCGCTCCGACGTTCTCGTCGGACGTTACCCGAGCGACGCAGAGTCTTACCACTGGTCCGCAGGCGTGAAGGAGCAGTTCGAAAAATGGACAACCCCCCAGAAGGTAAAAGACGAAGGGTGAAGAATCTGCGATTCGCTCCCGACTTGGGGGGTCGTCATCGACCCTGACTGGCCAGTCGGCACTGATCCTCATGCTACCTTGGGGACTTCCGCTTCCCTATGTTGCGGCTCACTACCATTGAGGAAATGCGCGATTTCTCTCGCCGAACGCGATCCGGGGGGCGTTCGCTGGCTCTGGTACCCACGATGGGCGCCCTGCACGAAGGCCATTTGAGCCTGGTGCAACAGGCCAAGAGTCAGTGCGATGTCGTTGTGGTTTCAATATTCGTGAACCCAGCGCAATTCGGCCCCCACGAAGATCTCTCGCGCTACCCGCGTGATCTGGATCGGGACCTAAAGCTCCTTCAGCCTCTGGGCGTAGAAGCCGTTTTCGCACCCGCGCCGGAGGTGATGTACCCGAATGGATTTGAAACCTTCGTAGTTCCCGGTGAAACCTCCGTCAACCTCGAAGGCGCGGCACGGCCCGATCACTTTCGCGGCGTAGCCACGGTGGTCCTCAAGCTCCTCAATATCGTGCGTCCCGATGCCGCCTACTTCGGTCAGAAGGATTTTCAGCAAGCCCAGGTCATCCGCGGCATGGTGGAAGACTTGAACCTGGATACACGCCTCGTGATCTGCCCGCTCGTGCGTGAACGGGACGGCCTCGCCATGAGCTCCAGGAACGCTTACCTCAGTGCGGAGGAACGGCAGGCCGCAACCATCCTCTATCGCAGCCTGCAGCGTGCCGAGCAATCGGCGCATGCGGGTGAGACGAAGGCAGTCATCTTGTTGGAAGAAATGCGGCAGATCTTCGCCGCCGAACCGCGTGCCGTGCTTGACTACGCTGTTATCGTGGATCCCATGAAGCTCCGGCCCGTCGAGCGGGTGACGAGCGGATGCGCCGCACTCGTGGCGGCACGTGTCGGCTCCACGCGACTTATCGATAATCTCATCTTCGGCCCGCCCGGCGCCAAACCGGAGATGCTGCTGCAGCTGGCACTGATTTCGCGACCCATCGCCGCAACGCGGGCGCATATCCCGGGACTGGAAGTCGATGTCCTGGAAACGAAGGTCGAGAACTGTCGTGATTGCGCCGCCCTCGCTGCAATCCGCCTACCGCCCACTGAGTTCCTGGCCAAGTACCTGAAGCGGGACTACCCCGATCTAAGCGTGGTTCGCACTGCCGTCATCGGTCGCGACGCTCCTCTCAGGGGCCCGAATTTCCTCTATCATTCTCCCGATGAGAGGAATCGATTCGTCACTGCAATCTATGACCTTGTGGGGGCGAAGAACTTCGAGGATTTCAAGTCACGTTTTGTGCTGACCGACGCCATCCGCTGCCACTCAACGGCCCCTCACGTTCCCGAGAAAGCCCTTGCCTATTGCGCGAAGTTCTTGCCGGAAGAATTGCGTCTCTTCCCTCAACTCGATACGCTCGTCTTGGTCGGCGAAGATGCCTACTTGCAGTTTCAGAGAGTTCTTTTGGGACGCAGCCCATCTGAAACTCTCCCTTTTGGCACGCTCCTCCGGGAGAAAGGCTGGGCGCAGGAGACCGCGCGCGTCCCCTCGGTCAGCGAACGGGAACTGCGAGTCTTCTGCTGCCACCATCCCACTCTGGAATACAAGCGCAGCCCTTCGCTGGCCAGTTTCCTTCGCTGATTCCGGATCCCCTCAAGCTCGCGCGCCGGAGGATTGCTGCGACGGCTACCGAACCGACGGCGAAACCTCGGCCCTGTCCGCGACTGGAAAATGTTTCTCGTACCAGGCGATGGAACGGTCAATCCAATCCACGACGTGCTTCGTCTCGCGCAGGCCGTGCCCTTCGCGTGGATAGCGCACCATAATGGTTTCGACTCCCACGTCCTTCAGCGCAATGTAATACTGCTCGGTCTCGGCGATCGGGACGTCGCTGTCGTTCTCGCCGTGGGCGAGCATGGTGGGCGTATGCGCGTTGGCCACGTGCTTCAGCGCCGACCGCTCCCACAACACGTCCATCAGATTCCCCTGGTGTACGAATTGGCCGAACTCCATCTCCTCATACTGATTGTAGTAAGTCATGTAGTTGTAGCTGATCAGGTTCGAGATTCCGGCCGTGGGGATCGCCGCCTTGAACATGTTGGTCTGCGTGATTAGCCACATGGAGAGTTGTCCGCCGTAGCTCACCCCTTCGAGGCCCAGCCGGTCGCGGTCGATCCAGAGATAACGACGCAACGCGGCGCTCACTCCATACAGAACGTCCTGCCCTTCATTGCCGTTCTGGTCGCCAAAAACGGCGTCGGCGAATTTCTGCCCGTAGCCCGTTGAGCCACGGAAATTGACCATCACCGTGGCCCATCCCCGCGCCGCATAGACCTGGTTCTTGAAATTGAACGCGGCCCCATTCTGCCCGTGCGGGCCACCATGGATCACGGCGATCATTGGGTGCTTCAAATTTGCGGTCATACCCAGTGGCAGGGTGAGAAACGCTTCCACGTCGAACCGGTTGTCATTGCTGATGAAGCTGAACGATTCGACGCCGGCGATTTGC
Organism: Terriglobia bacterium; assembly: GCA_049515175.1. Taxonomy (GTDB): domain Bacteria; phylum Acidobacteriota; class Terriglobia; order UBA7540; family UBA7540; genus JACQNR01. The sequence continues at coordinate 4,304 of JBEKUI010000235.1, read as the reverse complement.
TTTCCAGCCAGGACCCCGGCATTCAAGTCAGTCAGTTTCTTCGTCGCTCCGTCTTTCTTTACGTAAAGCTCCGCCAGGTCGGTGGCGCCCTGAAAGGCGTAGGCGATAGTCCCGTCCCGTCCCACGGACCACGGCCCGACCACCCCTCGATCTTTCACTACAGCTTCCGGCGCGCCGCCGCTGACCGGCAGGCGGTAGAGGTACACGCTGCCATGCTCCTGCACAGTGCAATAGACCGCCCGGCCGTCCGGCGACCAAGCCGGGTGGCCCTGCCGATTATCAATGGACCCTCCCAGTTCGCGCCGATTCCTCCCGTCCGAATCGATGAGCCACACATGAGAATCTTCCATGGTCGTTTCGAGATCCGTAAGCCCGCGTTTGGTCCCTTGGTAGACGATCGTCTTCCCATCAGGCGACCATCTCGGGGCATACTCCGCATTCTCCGTAGCGGTCAGCCGTCGAATGGCGCCGTCGGCGACTTTCACCGCAAACAGGTCGTAGTTGAAGAACTGGTCGGAATTGGGCTCACGGTTGGAAACGAAAGCGAGTTCGCTGCCGTCCGGCGACCAGTCGATCGAATGCTCGTAGAAGTTCCCCTGGGTCAACTGACGGACCTGCTTGCTGGCCACATCCACAATGAAGATATGCTGTCTCCGGTTATCATTGAAATGAGAATTCCCCTCCGAATAATCAGGCTTGTAGAGGTAGCGTGTGATGACCATTGGGTCGCCCGTCGCTGCTTCTGTCTCGGGCCCAGGGGTGGTGGAAACGAAAGCGAGCTGTTTCCCGTCCGGTGACCATGCCACCGACCGGCCCGGATTCTGCGTGGGGCTGTTCGTTCCTTTCTCCGACGCCAGAAACATAATCCCGGAACCATCTGGTCGCGCGACGGTGAGACCTTCCCTATCGTCGGCGCCCCCAAGGTAGGCAATCCACTTCCCGTCGGGCGACCACAGCGGTTCGGAATCTGTCTCACCCGGGCCGCCTAAGCGAACCGATTTCCCAGTTTCGAGGTCCATCACCCACATTTGAGAATAGGGACGCCCTGGCCGGTCGTGATTTTCGACGGTATATGCGATGCGCCGCCCATCCAGAGAGATTTGCACGTCGCCGACCGACCGCAATCGGTAGAGGTCCTCGCTTTCCAGGCCGGTCGAGTGTGCCATCGTAGCCAGAGACATAACGCCGAGGATAGTCGCAATGCGGAAAATCGTAGTACCTCGTTGCACGGAACCCTCCTTATGGGGGAATACGGTCAGGGCGCCTGGGTCATCACGGGTAATTCGAGATGCGACGGAAACTGCCGCGAACGGTAAATCCTTTGCGTTGCTTTCTGGAAGTCCGGTTCCGCGGCTCTGAAGATGTTGGGAACGTATTTTTGCGGGTTGCGATCGATCAGCGGGAACCAGGTGCTCTGAACCTGCACCATGAGACGATGGCCTTTCAGGAAGCAATGATCATTGCTGTGAATATCGATCGCGTAGAACGTAACCCGATTGGGAACCACGGCCTCTGGCTTCTCGAAACTCTTGCGAAAGCGGGCGCGAAAAACTTCATTGGCGATCATGAGCTGATATCCGCCCATCGCCGGGTCGGAAGGATACGCCTCCGGGTAGACATCAATGAGCTTCACGATCCAGTCGCAATCGCTGCCGGTCGTTGTGGCGAAAAGTTTCGCCACAACGTCGCCCGCAATCGTCAGATCTTCTTTGAGCGGCTCGCTTTCCCAACTCAGAACATCTGGCCGCTCGTCCACGAAGCGCTGGTCTTCCGTCAGCCACACAGGCCAGCCGGGACCAGGATAGGTGGGTTCGACCGGGCGGCGGCGGTAAGGAACCGGATGGGCGGGATCAGATTCATAACAGTCGAAAGCTCTCTCGCCAGATTCCGCAGGAGGATCAAAGGATAGACGGCCCTGGGGATGAAAGTAGAGTTTTCGCAGGGCCGAGCCCCGGGGAGGCCACTGGTCAAAATCCTTCCATTGGTTGCTGCCTGTTTCGAAGGCCAGCGTCTCCCGCAAAGGCAAACTGCCCTTATCCTTAAGCCAATATGCAAACCATGGCGCCTGAACTCTTTCACGGAAGTATCGGGCGGTGTCGCTCGCGAAGTTGATCTTGCCCAAGGTTCGTCCATCCCCGCGGGACCAGCCGCCGTGATTCCAGGGGCCGACGACCAGGAAATTCCGATGGTTGGAGTCCTTCGTCTCGAGCACCTCGTAAATTTTCATCGGCCCGTAAAAGTCTTCTTGATCGAACCAGCCTGCTACGTTCAGGTTGGGGACGGTGACTTGCTTCAGGTGAGGCGTGACGGCCTGCCGCTGCCAGAATTCGTCGTAATTCGGGTGGGCAACGAAATCGTTCCAAGTGGGGATCGTTCCCTTGAGGTATTTGCCATTGGCGTTGGCAAGCGGGCCCAGGTCCAGGTACCACTCGAAAGTATCGTATTTGTCGAAGTCGAAGGAGAAGTTAGTTTTTCCGGTTTCCACCCGGGCGGCATACTCAAAGCCATAACTGAGCCGGAAAGCGCCGTTGTGATGAAAGTCGTCGCCAAGATACATGTCGGCCGGTGAGGCCTGCTCCGACACCGCCTTGAGGGCCGGGTGCGGTTCGAGCGTGGCCATCATGGTCAGCCAACCACCGTAGGAGATCCCCAAAATCCCCACGCGCCCGTTGTTCTGCGGCACATTCTTCAGCAGCCACTCAATCGTGTCATAGGTATCGGTGCCTTCATCGATAGCCTTGGGGTCGCTTGGGGCGCGCGGGAACCGCAGCATCGTGAACTGGCCCTCGGACTTGTAGCGGCCGCGAATGTCCTGAAAGACGAAGATGAATCCCTCGTCGGCGAGTTCCTTGTAGGTGCTGCTCAGAGAGGAATGAAATCCCTTCTCATCGTGGCTCAATCCGTAGGGAGTCCGCGTAATCAAGAATGGCAACGGGTCGGCATGATTCACGGGTGTGTAGATTTCTGTGTTCAAGCGTACACCGTCGCGCATCTCAATCATCGCCTCAGTTTTGATGAAGAGTTGGCTCAGATCAGATTCGAGCTGGGCAGCTGCTGCGCCGCATGAGCCGGCGAGAATAACGACAGAAAACAGGGCCAAGACCCTGGGGAAGATCACGTGAGATTTCATTGAGTCCTCGGGTGAGGCATGGCACGCCGCGGCGCCAGCGACGGCCACCGACTCTTCCTTGCTTGACCTTGCAGCCCGCGGCCACACGGCTGACCTGCCGCTACGCTTTCAGTGCCGCGAGCACTTCGGCCGCGTGGCCTTCCACTTTGACTTTTGGAAACACGTGAATGATTTTGCCGTCGGCACCCACGATGACCGTGGTTCTTACGATCCCCCATTTCTTCGTTCCGTACATCATCTTCTCCTGCCAGACGCCGTAGGCTTCGAGCGTCTTGTGCGAAACGTCACCGGCCAGCGGGAAATTGAGCTTGTACTTGTCGGAGAAATTCTTCAGTTGTTCGACGGTGTCGCCGCTCATGCCGAGCACGACGGCGTCGAGTTTGGCCAGTTCTTTTTGGGCGTCACGGAACTGGTTCGCCTCGCTGGTTCAACCGGGCGTATCGGCCTTGGGGAAGAAAAAGATAATGAGCGTCTTGCCCTGGAAGTCGCCCAGACTCACCTTCTCTCCCATGTGCGACGGCAGTGAGAACTCCGGGGCTTTGTCACCGACCTTCAGCATGAGATGCTCCTTTCGGGCGCAGCAGCCGCGGAAGAATGCCGGCTTTCGCCCGCGGACTACTGGCCCAGCTCTTTCTTCAAGACTTCCTGAACCAACTGCGGATTCGCCTGACCGCGCGTGGCCTTCATCACCTGGCCCACGAACCAGCCCAGCGTGGCGGTCTTGCCGCTGCGATACTGCTCGACCTGCTTGGAATTGGCGGCCATAATCTCACGCGCCACGGCGGCGATCTTTTCGGAGTCGTTGATCTGTTCAAGGCCCTGTGCCGCCATCACCTCTGGCGCGGTTTTTCCAGAAGAAAACATGGAGGCCAGAATCTCTTTCCCCATTTTGCCCGAGACGGTCCCTTTCGCAATCAAAACAACGAGTTCCGCAAGGTTTTGGGGTGAAGGGAGAGTCTTGCCCTGGCCGAGGCTAGCTACAAGATACATGACCTCGTTCGCGACCCAATTACTTGCCAGCTTGGGTTCTCCCGAGATTTTGGCTACTTTTTCAAAGTAATCGCCGATCTCTTTGTACTCTGTGAAGAGATTCGCTTCGGCCGGATTCAAATCGTATTCGCGAATCACACGCTGCTTGCGCGCCTCGGGCAGTTCTGGCAGCGAGCGGCGGACT
>JBEKUI010000234.1:0-7432 GCA_049515175.1 Terriglobia bacterium | reverse complement strand
CTCGCTTAACCGCGAGCTTTGCCCAACGCTGTTTGCCCTTGTATTCTCGCCCAGTTTCGTTGGTCCACAAGCGCATAACGAATCCTTTACAAGGGCTCGTCTCGCAGTGGTAGCCACGGTCAGCGCCTTCCTGACCGGGGGTTCTTGTCGATCGGAACAGCCCACAGTCAATCATGGAACGATTGACAGTGGCTACCCGCTACCCGCTTCGTAATGTCACGGCCCTGAAAAGTCCCATGACACAAAACCCGCGCCGCGGCTACCCCCTAGCGCGAACGATTATACTGTTGTATGACCTCGTTGCAGGAGACGCGACGAGCTTCGTACCCAGATATTTGCTCGTTTATCTTTCTCAGCGAAGAATTGTAAGGCTCAACCAAACCATTGTATTGTTCTATGTGTCCACTTTCCTTGAGGTTGTTGAGCTCTCTCTCCAGTTGATTTACGTCCCTGGTGTCCGCATCAATCTGTGCTCCGAGCAATGTTACCTCTGCCTTGCAGTTCTCCATCTGCCGCTTTAGGTTTTGCTTGTTCTGCTCGCTTACAATGCCCCAAATCATCAGCGGAAGAACTATGATGCCAGCTATTGCCCCCTTGATAATATTGGACCTTCTGTTCTGTCGCTCAAGAATCTTCATGTATTGCGTAGATGCCCTGCTCTTAAGGGAAGGGTGACAATGTATGAAGTGGCGCGATGTTGGATTAACATAGCCGATGATATCATCAACGGCGATGTTTCTCTCCTTGAAATAGCCTAGGGAATGATCTCCGTATTCCGCTGGCTTGAAATAACCGAATGCTAGTTCCTCGGAACGCCAGTAGATTCGTCCGAATACGGTCATTATTATGGTTAGCCACCAATCTGAGGAGTATGACATTCCGTTCAGAATCAGAATCGAAAGGCCCGTATTAATCGTCGCCAAATCGGTAAGTAACTCATTTTCTTGGGTGTCTTGCAGCCTTAAATTGAGACGAGACAAATACAAGTGCATCATTTCATGTGCAAGAATGGCCCCCACCGCTAAGGGGTCGTCCTTGTACTTTGCGTTGATGAGGATTACCTCTTGTGCTTGGTCATCGTCGTCTTTCACTTGCGTGTAGAGTCCGGCGGCGTCCGAAGAGAAGTAGTTGGTCAGCTCTTTCTCATCGCAAAAATCTATCACGCAACCAGATGGCTGGATTCCGAGGAGGTCAAAGAGTCTTTGAGCCTTATAGTGAAGGGCCGAGAGCGGGTCTGCGTAATATTGGACATAGAAGAGATCGTCCGGATAGAAGGGCCTTGCTTGCACATCCGTTGGCAAGGTCTGTTTCAGAAGTTTGGTTTTCTCCTCCACCCAAGCAGACGGGATGCTTTGCCGCTTCCCAGAGGGAGAGGGCTTGCCCTGCGAGTTCAGAGGTCTTCCACATGAAACGCAGTACCTATCTGCTTGACTTGCCACTTTCCCGCACGTAGTACAGAACAAGATTTGCCTCGGGCCCAAATCTGGAGCACGTATCCAAGGTCAATTCGCGGGCGGCGAATACGCCGCGCGCCTTGCGACGTGTTCGAGCGCCGTGCGATTACCGGGAGATCAAGATAACGCTCTATACAGCTATCAGGAAGGGAATGCAAGGGGGAAAAGAGGAGGTGTCGGGTGTCAGGGGCCAGGTGTCAGGGGGGAAGAACAGGCAGAGCCGCAGACCTCAAAAACGGAGGTCTGCGCTACCCGGCTGCCGACTACCTACTCCAGAAAATGAAAAGGGCGGGCACGAGGCCCGCCCCTACGAGACTGGCGATATGAAATCGCCACTACGAAGCGGAGCTTCTCTCAACCCGCGGCGAAGTCGAGCGCCGTGCGAATGGCCTGCTCCATGAGGGCGCGCGGCGCGGCCAGGCCCGTCCAAATTTCGAATTGCCGCGCCCCCTGGGCGACGAGCATCTCCAATCCGGAAATGGTGGTAAGGCCCCGGCCCCGCGCTTCCGCAAGGAAGCGCGTCTCGAGCGGGAAATAGACCATGTCGAAGACCATGCGCACGCGCAGGCGCGAGAGGTCGACGGGCACCTGGTCGGCATGGGGAGTCATGCCCACCGGCGTGGCGTTGATCACGGTATCCACTTCCAGGTTGTCGGCGTTGGCCCACGGCACAGCTTTCGCCTTAAGGCTGCGGGCCAGGCGCTCGGCGGAGGCATCGCGCCGAGCGGCAATGTAAAGCTCCGCTTCCTCCGCCTTGAGGGCGTACGCGGCGGCGCGTGCCGCCCCCCCGGCACCGAGAATCAGGATGCGGCTGCCCGTCAGGCGCATGCGCTTGGAGAGCACCTCGACCACCGCCGCGGCGTCGGTGTTCCAGCCCATCCATTTGCCGTGCTGAATCGCCACCGTGTTGCACGCGCCAATACGCGTCGCCAGCGGATCCAGCCAGTCGAGCGCGGCGATGATGGCGCGCTTGTAAGGCATGGTCACGCTGAAGCCTCGGAAGTCCAGCCGGCGAGCAAAAGTGAGGAAGTCTTTGAGCCGGTTCGTCTGACACGGCAGGTACAGAGCATTGACGTGCTTGGCCTGGAAAGCCGCGTTCTGCATCGCCGGCGAGAGCGAGATCGACGCGTGCGAGCCCACCACACCGTAAAGGTGCGTGTGGCGGTCCAGCCGGTCCACGCGGTAAATGGAGCGCATCAGCTCCGCCGGAAGCTGCCCGGGAGCCACCGCAAAATGATTGCCCGCCGACGCGTAGGTGAACGGGCAGCCCCACTGCAAGGCCAGCAGCCGGGACGGCAGCCCAGAAGGCCCCAGTGCCAGTGATACCAGTTTGGGACGGCGCCGCGCCCGCTTGCGTACGAGTTGGGCCACCTTCAGGTTGTCCGTCAGGTCTCGCGCGAAGGTCGCAATCTTTACGACCTGAACCGGCAGACGCGCCATTCGCCTGTAGATTGCCCCGAGCGGCGGCGTCTTGCGGTAGTTGTGGTAAGAGCAAATCACTTTCGCCGGAGCGAATTGCTTCAGAACTCCGAGGCCGACGTGATCGACGGATTCGATTTCGAGGTCCACCCATTGGCTGCCCGCACGCACGGCCGACTGCAGGATGGCAACTTGCTCCTCAACGCTGCCCTGGAAGTGTCCCCCCGCTTCGGCGCGACGACAGGTGGCAATCGTCAAGGGATTGTGCATGCGAAGAAACATCTGGTGGAGGCGGCTCTCCAGATCGGAAAAGTCCTGGAGGAAGTCCAACCGCAGTTCGTAGCCGGCGGAGGAGCTGAGCATGTCTCCGGCCTGGTTCTCCAGGGCGGCGACGCTCGGCCCTGACAATGAAACGAAGATGATCGGCAGGACTGATCTACCCAAGAGCTAACCCTCGGCGGGCTGAGTCACTTCCGCCAACCCCCATGAATATAAGGTTTTGGACTGGCTAGTGGCAAGCAGTTTGCCTGTTTGGCAGACACTTTGCCCCTTCGAAGCACGCCCTCCGTGCGTGGTTAAGATACGCTATTTCAATAACTTAAGAACCTAGCGTGCTCCACCTCAAAATCACCAGGTGAGTAACGTGAGAACCCTCGGACTTCTGTTATAGTTGAGGCTCGGCGTCCAATTTGCCGTTACAACCGTTGCGCTACGATGAGGTGCTGAGGAGATGATGCTACGACGTTGGGGCGTCACGATGGCCCTGTTAACATGTCTGGTTCCTCCGCTTCAAGCCCAACGCAGTCTAGACGCCCACTTCCGCTCCATCTCCTGGGAGGGCTACCAGAACCGGGCCGTCGAATTGTTCCGGGAATACCTTCGCATCGACACTTCAAACCCACCGGGGAACGAGCTGGCCGCGGCGGAGTTCTTTCATCGCTTGTTCGACGCCGCAGGAATTCCCAACACGATTTACACCTACGCGCCCGGGCGCGCGAACCTCTACGCCATCTTGAAGGGCGATGGCAGCCTGCGTCCTCTAATCCTGCTCAACCACACTGACGTCGTTCGCGCCGAGCCGCAGAACTGGCGACTTCCTCCCTTTTCCGGCGACATCCTCGACGGGGAAATCTACGGCCGTGGCGCCGTGGACATGAAGGACGAAGGCTTGATCCAGGCCATGGTGATGCTGATGGCCGCGCGCGAGCACTTGCCACGCAAGCGTGACCTGGTCTTCCTCGCGACCGCAGATGAAGAGGTTGGGGGCACGGGCAGCCAGTGGATGATCGCAAATCACGCGGAACTCCTCCGCCCCGCGGAATACCTGATAACGGAAGGCGGCTCCAACCTTTTGGATTCCCAGGGCCGAGCGCTTTACGGCGTCGGAGTGGGAGAGAAAATGCCCTGCTGGGTTCGCCTGACGGCGCGAGGGCGGGGCGGCCACGGCTCCATGCCCATTGCCGATTCCGCGCCCAATCGCCTGGTGCGCGCCCTGCAACGGGTGGTCGATTGGGAATCGCCGGTACGGCTCCTGCCCGGTGTTGAGAAGTACTTCCACGAAGTAGCGGAGCTTCAGTCCGAACCCCGCGCCGAGAAGTTTCGCAATATCCGCGCCGCTCTGCGCGATCCGTCGTTCCTGAAGTCGCTCACCGAAGACGAGGACTACAACTACTTGCTGCGCGACACAATATCTCTGACCATGCTCAGGGCCGGTGAGCAGACAAACGTGATTCCCGATTCAGCATATTGCGAACTCGACGTCCGGCTGCTGCCGGACAGGGGCTCGGAGGAGTTCCTCCGGGAGCTGAAGAGAGTTGTGGCAGACGACAGCATTGAAATTCAGCCCCTCAGCACCACCCGCACGCCGAATTCATCTCCGGTAGACACTTCGCTCTACCGCATCATCGAGCAGGTGGCCAGGCAACTCAATCCCAAGGCTCTTGTGGCTCCGGCGCTCAACAGCGGCTATACCGAATCACAGATCTACCGGACTCTCGGCATCCATTGTTACGGATTTGGCCCGGTCGAGATCACCCCCCAGGTCGATGCCAGCCAGCACGCGGCCAACGAGCGCCTCCCCGCGGAGCAGATCCGGCGCGGCGTGAGACTGCTTTATGAAATCGTGGCGCGTACCGTGAACGAACCATGAAGCGCGAATTCCCCAAGCAGCCGCTGGTGGGCGTCGGTGGGGTGGTGATTCACCGCAACCGGGTGCTCTTGATTCGCCGCGGAGGGGAGCCGCTCAAAGGTGAGTGGTCCATACCCGGCGGCCTCATCGAGGTGGGGGAAGAACTGGCGGACGGCGTACGCCGCGAACTCAAAGAAGAAACTGGCCTGGACGTTGAGCCGCTCGCCATCATTGAGACCTTCGACCGGATTTTCCGCGAGGGCCGCAAGGTCCGCTATCATTTTGTGATTGTCGACTATGTGTGTCGCCTGAAACGAGGCCGCTTGCGCCCGGCGTCCGACGTCCTGGAAGCACGTTGGGTCCGCCGCGAGGACCTGGTCCAATACAACCTCACTGAGAAAGCGACGTCGGTCGCACTTCAAGCCTTCGATTACTTTGCCGCGCGCCGAAAGAAGCCCCAGCCGGCAGTTCCCTGAGTCCCAAAAGCAAAAGCCCCTGGCGCTGCGCGAACCGCAGAGCCAGGGGCTCGGGAAACTGATGGGAATTGGCGACTCCGCTCTGCAGCGGAAACGGCGCTGACCAGCGCCTTGCCACTTCTCCTCTCGTCGCTAGGGAGAGGTCCCTTGAAAGCAGCGCTAGCGAGCGCCTATGCCTCAGTTCCCTCGCTAAGGTTACTTCCTATCGACATGGATCACCTCCTTTCTAGCTTGGCGCGATATTACGAATCGCTGGAACGCGAGTCAAGAAAAATCAGCAGGTGCTCTGTAATTCTGAGACTTGAGTCCGGAACGCCGCTTCGTAGCACAGCTCTACGTCGCATGTAGCGCCGGATTCTAGCCGGGCATGGCAGAAGCTACGGCTGTTTCTCAGCCTTATATTTCCCCGTAAGGGCACGCCAGCGCAGGGCGACGAGGTCGAAGAACATGCGCGTCGAGTCGCGCAGGAAACGGACTTTGGTGGCGGGGTTGTCGCTCCAGCGCACCGGCACTTCCACGATCCGCCCGCCACGGCGTTCGATAAGGAAGAGCAGTTCGGGGTCAAAACCGAATCCCGTCACCTGCTGGAGCTCAAACGCACGGCGGGTCGTCGACCGGCGGAAGAGTTTCATGCCGCATTGGGTATCCCGCAACTTCAGTCCGGTGAAGAATCGCACAATGCGGTTGAAGACACGTCCCGCGACTTCTCTCCGCCACGGCTGAGGGACTTCGGTCAGCCGCCGGTCGAGCGCGCGCGACGCCACGGCAGCGTCCGCGCCGGCAGTTTCCAGCGCCCCGAGCAGCTTGTTCGCTTCTTCGATGGGCGCAGACAGGTCCGCGTCCGTGAACAGCACGAATTCACCGCGTGCCTCAAGCACGCCCCGCCGCACAGAGTAGCCCTTCCCGCGATTGGGCTCGTTGCGCAGCGCGCGCGCGGCAGGATAGCGCGTGCAGAAGTCCGCCAGAAGCTGGGGCGTTTCGTCCCCTGAGCCATCATCGACAAGGATGAGCTCGCAAGGATAGCTGCGGGTTTCGAGGTACTGCCGGACCTTCTCCAGAGTGCTCCCGATGCGCAGGGCTTCGTTGTACGCCGGAATCACCACGGAGAGGAAGGGATTACCCATCGAGCAATACTCTACGCGAGACGAGGAGTTGAAGTCAAAGATTGCTGTGTATGAGCCTGCTGGAAGAACGCGGCAGGGTTACCAACACGGGCTCAGTGAAGGCGCTCCTGCCGTTCCGGCCAGGCGTGTTTGCCGACAAGCGGAACGAACTGACAAGGATCGAGAAATCGATAGCTCGTCTGGCCACCGTGCTTGTAAACCAATTCCAGATCCTGGTGCAGCAGACCTCCCACGGGGATGACCAAACGACCGCCTTCGTCGAGCTGGTCCAGAAGCGGCGGGGGAACGCAGGGAGCAGCCGCAGTAACCAGAATCGCCTGGTAAGGGGCCGCCACCGCATAGCCTTCCGTCCCGTCGCCGAGAATCACTTCCACGCCTTCGAGCCCCAGGCGCTTGAATCTCTCGCGCGCCGACTGGGCGAGCAATGGGTTGCGTTCGACCGTCCAGACGCGCGCGCCGAGCCAGACCAAGATGGCCGCCTGATAACCGCTCCCCGTGCCGATCTCCAGCACTTTGTCGCCGGGGAGGATTCTCGCCGCGGCGCTCATCGCCGCGACGATGTAAGGCTGGGATATAGTCTCTGTCTCGCCGATGGGCAGGGGGCGGTCGTCGTAGGCCGCGCCTAGATGCGCGGCAGGAACGAATTCGTGCCGCGGGACGGCGAGCATCGCCGCCAGCACCTGTTCATCGCGAATGCCTCGCCGTCGAATCTGATTCTCCACCATCGCGCGGCGCTCGGCTTGGAACGGAAAGTCTGTCTGGGCGACAGCAGAAGCGGATTGGGACATCATACTTACCTCAGTTGCACGTACTGGACCGGTGGCGAGGACC
>JBEKUI010000233.1:0-7455 GCA_049515175.1 Terriglobia bacterium | reverse complement strand
ATCGTGCGTAGCGGTTCAGGAGGTTCTCGCGATTGATGTGAAAGGCGAAATCGAGAAGGCTGATTCGCTCCTCGGGTGTCAGTTGACCAACCGTGGTGAAAGCAATTCGATAGGCCTCCTCCTGCGCCCGGTCCTCGGCGTAGTCCTCCAGCTGGGCGACCAGGGACGGGACAAAGTTGAACGTGACATGCACCGAGGGAAACTCACGCAGCATCGCCACCATGCCGTAGTAGTCTTTCCAGGCATGCAGCCGCGTCCAAGGCATGGTGTAAGAGTCCGCGACCAAGTCCTTGTAGAAGGGCTGGTGCATATGCCAGGAGAGCATGAGGTGGGTCTGAGGCATGGGCGTCGGAGGGCTCTGTTTACGGCGCTAAAACCGATGTGATAGCATCAGATTCCCACGGCGGCGTCTTTCGAACTACGCCGTCGGACACACCGGACCTTGCGATGCGAATTCTGACGCGCTACATCTTCAAGGAAGTCTTCACGCACTCGCTGCTCGGGCTGCTCGTCTTCACTTTCGTGATCTTCGTCCGCCACGTCAGCCACTTGCTGGAAATTGTGGTCCGGCACAACCTGCCGCCGCGCAGCGTCGCGGCCCTTTTCCTGCTCCCTTTCCCCAGCATCTTGGTTCTGACCATCCCCATGTCGGTACTGGTCGGAATCCTGATCGGGCTCAGCCGGATGTCCGCGGACGGAGAGGTCATTGCCGCACGGGCATCGGGCATTGGCCTCTGGCAGTTCATCCGGCCGGTGATGATGATGGCCTTCGTCGCTTGGGCCGTTGCCCTGGGGATGAGCCTGTTCCTTTCGCCACAGTCGCTGCGCCGCCTGCACCGCATGGAACAGGAGATCACGACCAGCGAAGTCCCCTACGAAATTCAGCCGCGCGTTTTCATCGAGCAGTTCCCAAACTTGCTGCTTTACCTGCAGGATGTCACCGGCTCACGCTCGCAGTGGAAAGGCGTCTTCATCGCGGACATGACGAAGCGCGACGCGCCGAAAGTAACGTTAGCGGAAAGGGGTATGCTTGTCAACGACGCCGCCAACCACCGCCTGACCCTGCACCTGGAGGAAGGGACTACACACGAAACCGACCCGACTCATCCGGAGAGATACTCGATCGGCCTGTTTACTGACACCGATATTCCCATTCCTATCGAACGCAGCGAAGGCGCCGTCGAAGATTGGCGGGCGCCGCCGGCGCTGCCCCTCCAGAGCCTTCTCAACCCCTCCGGCGACGACGCCGAAAAGCTCGCGGCGCGCGTCGAGCTCCATTATCGCTTCGCTTTGCCTGTCGCTTCGCTGGTCTTGGCCTTGGTGGGAATACCGCTGGGGCTTTCCACACGCAAGGGTGGCAAGGCCGTAGGTGTGGTCCTGACCATCCTTCTGGTGTTTGTCTACTACGTTCTGATGGCGTTTGGATTGGGGTTTGCGAAGCAGGGGCGGCTCAGCCCCGTCCTCGGGCTCTGGACGGCCAATGCTGTGTTCGCACTGGTGGGCTTCGCGATGTTCTCCAGCCTGCGAACCCTGCGCCATCGCATCCAGGCGGTCCAGGACTGGCTGGTAGAGGCCTGGCAAAAGCTTCGCCGCCCACACCAGCCCAAGCCCGTGGAACTCCACCGCCAGGAATCCGGGCTGGTCGGCGACCCTCGCGCGCCGGGAGATAGACTTCTGCAGATCCTCGATCTCTATGTCCTCCGCGGTTGGACCTTCTATTTCCTGCTCCTGCTCGCCACCTTCTGCGGCATCTTCGTCATCTTCGACTTCTTCCAGATTCTGGGCGACGTGGTCCGCAATCACATTCCGGCGCTGGTCGTCTTCAACTATTACCGCTACCTGCTGCCGCAGGTGATTTACCTCATGCTGCCGCTGGCCGTTTTGGTGGCGACGCTCGTGAATTTCGGATTGCTGACCAAGACCAATCAGATGACCGCCATCCGATCGGCCGGAGTCAGCATCTATCGCGCTTCCCTGCCCATTCTGATCGTGGCCGCCGCCCTCAGCGCAGGCATGTATCTCCTCGGCGACTACACCCTGCCGGAAACCAACCAGCGGCAGGACGCCCTGCGAAACCAGATCAAGGGCAAACCCGCACAGACCTACTACCGGCCCGACCGGCAGTGGATCTTCGGCCAGGGGGAGCGTATCTTCAACTACCGCTTCTTCGACCCCGACCGCAACGTCTTTGCGGACTTGTCCATCTTTGAGTTCGACGCCAGGACTCTGCGGATGAAACGCCGCATCTACGCCGGCCGGGCCTTCTGGGAGCCGCCCATTCGCGGGTGGGTGCTGGAGAACGGCTGGGTGCGCGACTTGGACGCCGACCGCGTCAAGGATTACATGCCGTTCTCGGTGGCAAAGTTCGACGAACTCACCGAGGAACCGGCCTATTTCAAGAAAGAAGTTAAAGCTTCGGCGCAGATGAGCGCGCTGGAGTTAAAGCATTACATTAATGAGTTGGCGCAAAGCGGCTTTGATGTCGTGCGCCTCTCCGTCCAGCTCTACCGTAAGTTCTCGTTCCCCCTGATCGCCTTCGTCGTGGCCCTGATAGGAATTCCCTTCTCACTGACCACTGGCAGCCGCGGAGCGCTTTCTGGGATTGCCCTTAGCATCGGAATTGCCATCGTCTATTGGTCCATCTCCAGCCTCTTTGAGGCCATGGGAAACCTCAACCAGCTTCCCCCTATCGTCGCTGCCTGGTCGCCGGATCTCCTCTTCGGCCTGGGCGGAGTGTACCTCCTGCTCCGCGTGAGAACATAGTCCGCGCGACGCGAATGCCACACACCGAGAGCAGCCGTTTTCATGCTGGGGTAAAAAGCGGACCACTCAGCCGAGCTTCGTCTGGCGCCAGAAGTCGCTGGAGGTCAGGACAAGGAACTACTTCGAAGTCGACAAGGTCATTCCACTGGCTGATTCAACCGGCCAGCAGATCTCGGTGGGGTGCCTCCATGATTTGGAAACACCGCCGCCCGTTCGATTCCACCCAACTCGCCTGATACCGAAGGCAACATTCTCCCCTTCTGCCTCAAGCGCTCCCCTACAGCCTGAGCATTCCCACCTCTGAAACTCTCGATGACCATGAAAAGCATGCAGAGGAGTGCAAAGCATGCAGGTGCGATATCAAGGAATTTCAATCGACCGAAGTCCCTCCATGTCGACGCGTCGACATCAGGTTCTGTGACGCACGGGAAGTGCGCGGCAGCAAACGCCATCTTTGGGCCCCCAAACAAAAAGGGCCGCACTCTAGGAATCAGATTGCGGCCCAAAATAAACTTAAAGTAACACTTTAACTTTCCACCATCCATCCTGAAGAGCGCGAGCAGCAAGCTCGTCACTACGCAGTGGTATATACCTTGGCCGCAGCCTTCTTGACCGCTGCCTGGGCTGCCGCCAGTCGAGCGATGGGAACTCGATAGGGTGAGCAGCTCACGTAGTTCAATCCCGCCTCGGCACAGATTTCGATCGAAGACGGATCGCCGCCGTGTTCGCCGCAGATCCCCACCTTCAGTTTCTCACGCGTTTCCCTGCCCTCTGACGTGGCGATCTTAAGCAGCCGGCCAACGCGTTTGGGATCGAGCTGCGCGAACGGATCGGCTGGCCAGATTTTCTGCTTGGTGTACGCATTGATGATCTTCCCGCAGTCGTCGCGCGAAAGCCCGAAGGTGGTCTGGGTCAGATCGTTGGTCCCAAAGCTGAAGAACTCCGCTTCCTGGGCGATTTCCCCGGCCGAGAGGGCCGCCGCCGGCAGTTCGATCATCGTGCCGACCAGGTACTCCACCTTAACGCCCTTCTTTGCAAAGACCTCTTCGGCGACCCGGTTGACGATCTCTTTCTGGAGCGCCAGCTCCTTCACATCACCGACCAGCGGAATCATGACCTCCGGCTTCGCCTCGAATCCCCGCTTCTTGCAATCCGCCGCCGCTTCGAAGATGGCTCGCGCCTGCATTTCGGTGATCTCCGGGTACATGATGCCCAGGCGGCAGCCGCGCAAGCCAAGCATGGGATTGAGTTCATGTAATCCTTCAACTACTGCCAGCACCTTCTTGAGCTGTCCGAGCTTAGGACTCCTCTTCCTCCTGATTTCCAGCTGCGCGATCTCGACCATAAGCTCTTCCCGCTTGGGCAGGAATTCGTGCAGGGGCGGATCGAGCGTGCGGATGGTGACCGGCAGGCCGTTCATCGCCTTGAAAAGCCCGAAGAAATCCTTGCGCTGCATGGGCAGGAGCTTGGCAAGGGCGGCGCGGCGAGCCTTCTCAAGCTGCTTGGCTTCCTCCGCATCGTTGGTGTCCTTGCAGGCCATGATCATGCGCTGCACGTGGGGCAGGCGGTCCTTCTCGAAGAACATGTGCTCGGTGCGGCAGAGGCCGATGCCCTCGGCGCCGAAGTTGCGCGCCACGAGCGCGTCGCGGGGAATGTCGGCGTTGGCGCGCACGCCCAGCGTGCGGTTCTCGTCCGCCCACTTCATGAATTCAGCAAAGACGCCGCTGTGTGGATCGGGCGCGACGAGATCGGCCTTGCCCTGGATGACGCGACCCGTCGAACCATCGAGCGAAATCCAGTCGCCTTCCTTGAGCGTTTGGCCGGCGACTCGAATCTCCTTTTTCGCAGCATCGACGTCCACGTCGCCCGCACCCGCCACGCAGGGTTTCCCCATCCCGCGCGTAACCACCGCGGCGTGCGAGGTCATTCCGCCGCGCGAGGTGAGAATGCCCACGGCCACTTCCATACCGTGAATGTCGTCAGGCACGGTCTCGGCACGGACCAGAATCACCGGATGGGCCTTGCCCTGGGCCACCGCCTCATCCGCCGTGAAGACCACGCAGCCCACCGCCGCCCCGGGCGAAGCGGGCAGACCTTTGGCCAGCACCTTGAGCGGCTTCGATTCATCGAGCACCGGGTGCAGGAGTTGATTGAGCTGGTCAGGATCGACCCGAAGCAAGGCTTCCTTGGGAGTGATCAGCCCTTCATGGACCATCTCGACGGCGATCCTCACCGCCGCCGGGCCGGTGCGCTTGCCGCCGCGCGTCTGCAGCATGTAGAGCTTGCCCTCCTGGATGGTGAACTCGAAGTCCTGCACATCCCGGTAGTGTTTCTCCAGGCGCGTCGTGATTTCCCGAAGCTGGTTGTAGACGTCGGGCATGATTTTCCCGAGTTCGTTAATGGGGACGGGCGTGCGGACCCCGGCCACGACGTCCTCCCCCTGGGCGTTCATCAGGAATTCGCCATAGAACTCCTTTAGGCCGGTCGCCGGGTTGCGCGTAAAACCCACGCCCGTGCCGGAAGTGTCGCCCATATTTCCGAAAACCATCGTCTGGACGTTGACCGCCGTCCCCAGATCGTCGGAAATCTTGTTCATGCGCCGGTAGGTCTTGGCGCGAGGGTTGTACCAGGAGCGGAACACCGCTTCGATCGACATTTCAAGTTGTACTTTAGGGTCCTGCGGGAAGTCCTTCCCTGCTTCCTTGCGGACCACTTTCTTGTAGTCCGCGATAACTTCCTTCAAATCTTCGGCGGTCAGTTCGGTGTCGAGCTTGATCTTCTTCTTCCTCTTCTGGCCATCGAAAACGTGCTCGAACTTATCCTTGGGAATCTCCATGACCACGTTGCCAAACATCTGAATGAAGCGCCGATAGCTGTCGTAGGCAAAGCGGGGGTTCTGACTTTTCTTGGCGAAGACTTCGGCGATCTTATCGTTCATGCCCAGGTTGAGGATGGTGTCCATCATGCCCGGCATGGAGAATTTGGCGCCGGAGCGGACCGAAACCAGCAGCGGCTTCGCCGCGTCGCCCAGTTTCTGCCCAAGGAGGGACTCGAGTTTCTCGAGGGTCTCGAAGGCTTCGGCCTTGATATTCTCCGGGGTCTTATTGCCGGCCTGGAAATACAGGCGGCAGCCTGAAGTCGCGATGGTGAAGCCGGGCGGGACCGGCAACCCCGCGTTGGTCATTTCGGCCAAGCCGGCCCCCTTGCCACCCAGAACATCTTTCATATCACCGTGGCCATCAGCCTTCCCGCCACCAAAGAAATATACGGACTTATCCATAAGTGCTGCTCCTTTGCTTTTTTAGCGGTCAGCCGTCAGCCATCAGCTTTCAGCCAACCGCAATTGAAAACTGGAAAATCGAAATTGGAAACTCGAAACTGAGCGCGACGTGGACGAACGTCTTCTCGTCACTCGTCACTCTTCACTTGTCACTGCCCTTCAATGTCGACGCGTCGACATGGGCCGACCCCGGGACGAGTTCCGCAAACTGCGCGATGCCGGAAAACAGCGCGTCGAGCTTCCCGAGGAGGCGCAGGCGATTTTCCCGCACGGCTCGGTCCTCGGCCATCACCAGTACCTTGTCGAAGAAACGGTCCACGGCCGGCCGCAACCCGGCGATAACTCCCAAAGCCTTTTCGAAACTGCCGGCCATGGCATAACTTCCCGCCTCGTCGGCTGTTGCCACATAAGCCTGGTAGAGCTTCTTCTCCGGGCCTGCCTCCAGCATTCCCTCGTCCACCTCGCCCGGTTCCCAGTCGCTCGCTGTGGCAGATTTCCCCAAAATGTTTTTGATGCGCTTGGCCGCCACCGAGAGCGCCTCGGCGTCCTCGCCGCCGCGAATTGCGTCCAGAGCCTCAGCGCGGCGCGCGACATCCAGCGGGCTCTCCCACCCCGCCGCCAGCACCGCCCGCACCGTGTCGTATCGAATCATTCTTCCCGTTTCCAGGTAGAACTTCAGCCGCTCTTCGAAGAACCCCAGGACGGAGCTGAACACCTCGGACTGAGGCTTCCGCCACTCCACAGTCAGCGCGTTCATCCCCTGCTCAACCAGCGGCCGAAGGGGCAGTGGCAGGGCACATTCAACCAACACTTTAACTATTCCGTTGCCCTGCCTTCGTAGGGCGAAGGGGTCACTTGAGCCCGAAGGCTCCTGCCCGATGGCGAACCCGCCCACCACGCTATCGAGCTTATCCGCCAGTGAAACCACGGCCCCGACTTTGGACCGCGGGCAGGCATCCTCCAGACCTTCGGGCTTGTAGTGGTCGTAAATCGCCTGGTGAACTTCCTCGGGCTCGCCTTGCGCTGCGGCGTAGAGTCCGCCCACAACGCCCTGGAGCTCTGTAAACTCTTTGACCATCTGGGTGGTAAGGTCGCACTTGCAGAGCTCAATTGCGCGCAGGGCGTCCTCAGCCTCGCCATGGCTCATCTCGCCCGCATCCGCAAGCGTCTGGACGATCAAGCGCGCAATCTGACGGACGCGTTCGACCTTGTCAGCGTAGCTGCCCAGCTCGGCCTGATAGGTAACCCGCGCGAGCGAAGCCGTCCGATCGCTCAGAGGTTGCTGCTGGTCGGCATTCCAGAAGAACTCCGCGTCAGCGAAGCGTGCCGTGAGCACCCGCTCGTGCCCTTCCCGGATAATCCCTCTGCTGTCCCGGTCAAGGTTCAGCACGGTGACGAAGCGCGGCAGCAGG
>JBEKUI010000232.1:0-7490 GCA_049515175.1 Terriglobia bacterium | reverse complement strand
TCGATGAGATCCTCTTCATATCGCAGGCT
Source organism: Terriglobia bacterium (assembly GCA_049515175.1). Classification (GTDB taxonomy): domain Bacteria; phylum Acidobacteriota; class Terriglobia; order UBA7540; family UBA7540; genus JACQNR01. The sequence goes on along the minus strand of JBEKUI010000232.1, from coordinate 7,461 downwards.
GCGTGAAAGCAGATGCGTGACGAACAATTCCGAGATGTCGTGCTGTTCGTGGAGCATGTGCGCCATCAGCGCCTTCTCAATCTTGACCAGCGTGCAATCGGTAGTCGCAATCGCCGTGGCGATGCGCAACGGCCGGCCGGCGAGGCATCCCTCGCCGAAGAAGTCACCGGCGCCCAGAATGACGACGATCGCTTCCTTTTACTGAAGGTGGGCTGTAGCACCAAATTTGGATTTGCGATTTTGGATTTTCGACCGCAGCCCAATCCCCCCAGAAAGGGATTGCGGCTTTTCAACCCGGGCGATCCTGGGTCGGTGCGCCCTTAGTCCGACCGACTAGGAACCCTGTATTGCAACTCTTTGAGCACCCACGCCCACCACCAGGAAGAAGACCCAGCTACGCCACCGGCGTTGCAAAGCGAGTTCAAGGGTGCGGAAGCGCGACCACCGGGAATCAGAGCTCAGGGCAGATTGAGCCCCCGTCCACAGATGTCGTCGAGATTGTTCCTGAGTCAATTTGAGCAGACCCTAGTATTACTCCGTTATGTAGAATCGAATGCGACTCGGTCAAACTTGGTTCTGCAGCAAGTGTAGTAGCCGATCCTCCTCACCAGCCAAGGCTGGATCGCTCGCAGAATCCGTTCCCACGTCACACCAGGCTGAGATTCCCGAAGAGCGGAGCCACAGGTTTTTCACTTAAGAGGTTCAGCTGCAAAGCCCAGCCAGGCGTTAATCAGACCGAGAACTTCGTGAACCACTGCCTCGACATCCTGGGTAGTCCGCCACCAGTGCGCAGGGTCCGCGGGTTCAGAAGTGTTATAGCGCACGATCACCTCAGGATGGTCTCCCACGACGATGTGCCATATGCGCTTCGTCCTGCGGGTATGTAGCGGTGAGGTCACCAAAATGACCTTGTCTCCGCCCACCCGCCGCAACTCTGCCGCAATATGCTGTTCTTCATCTGCCGTGTTCGTGGTCGGAGGCTCCAGCACCCGAATCACTTCTCGCGGTACTCCGAGCCGCTGCAGCACCTGCTGGTCGTATTCCGCTTCGGAGATGTGGTGGATGCCCAAGCGGGCAAACGCCTTAGCGGATGCGTCTTCAGAGTCTTTTAACAACCAGACTTCTGGGGCCCAACCCTGTCGATAGATCTCTGCAGCTTCCATGGCACGATAGGGCACCTGACCTTTGAGAACTACAACAGCTCGCGCCGGTTGCAGGGCATCCGGGGCGACAAGCCATCGCCCGACATTGCGGGAGGCCCAGACCGCCGCGGCAGCCAAGAACGCCAGCACGACCAGAAAGGCCAGTACGAGTCGTCTGACGCACTTGAACCAAATACTGTTCACTTTATGATTTTGAGGCATCCTGCGATGCCTGATTGCCAGGACCACCACCGAAACGGGGTTGAACGTGCACTCGGAGTCGGACACCCGGACCCACACTCCCGGCATCAATGTGTCTGACCGGCAGGTGACCGAAATCGATCTGCGTCGCGGTCAGTTTCATGGTGGGTGGAACTATACGATTCATCCAAGGAAATTGTCACAAACTGGCAATGTTATTTCGTGACGGTCCCATAGTTGGGCCCCACCTCTGAGCCATAGAGTATAGGGCAATTCCGCGGCAAGATCAGGCCCGATTTCCTCGTTGTTCCCATCCTCAGCCCTGACTATAATGGCCTCCAACAAATCGCCCCAAGAATGCTCGGAGAAGAGCCCAACTCATGGTGCCGAGTCGGGAGAAAAGGTTGAATATCAATAAAGGAGGTGGACCATTGCGGGCCGTAATCACTGGAGGAGCAGGGTTCCTGGGCTCGCACTTGTGCGACCGCCTTATCGAGCAAGGTTGGGAAGTGGTCTGTTTAGACAATTTGATTACCGGCGTCGAGGCGAATGTAGCGCATCTACTTTCCCATCCCCGGTTTCTTTTAGTTCGGCACGACGTCACGCGGTTCATCGATATTCCAGGCCCAGTGGACTATGTTCTCCACTTTGCCTCGCCAGCCAGCCCCGCGGACTATCTCCGATTCCCCATTCAGACACTAAAGGTCGGGTCCCTCGGCACACATAACTCCCTGGGGTTGGCTCTCGCCAAAAAGGCCAAATACTTGCTTGCCTCCACATCAGAAACCTACGGTGACCCTCAAGTGAATCCACAGCCTGAGTCCTACTGGGGCCACGTAAATCCCACGGGTCCGCGCGGCGTCTATGATGAATCCAAACGCTTCGCGGAAGCCATGACGATGGCTTACTACCGGTGTCATCAAGTGGATTGCCGGATTGCGCGTATCTTCAACACCTACGGGCCTCGCATGAGGCTGAACGATGGGCGCGCGCTTCCCAATTTCGTATCGCAAGCGCTGACAGGTCAGCCCATCACGGTCTATGGCGATGGACGCCAAACTCGCAGCTTTTGCTATGTCTCCGACTTGATCGAAGGCATCTATCGGCTCCTGTTGGCCGACGAACACGAACCGGTCAATCTCGGTAACCCACAGGAGATTTCCATTCGCGAATTTGCTGAGCGCATTCGCGCTCTTGCGGACATCGGAACGCCCATTATTTTCCGGCCACTGCCCGTGGACGATCCACATCGTCGCTGCCCGGACATTACGAAAGCGAAGCAGCTCCTGAAGTGGCAGCCCAAGGTGAGCCTCGACGAAGGCCTCCGATTGACGATAGACTACTTTCGTCGGCAGCTCGCTCCGGCTTCACTTGGAAGTTAACCGCCTCGCTCACCTCGGTGAGTCAGGCAAGTGAATCCTTACTCCAGGCGCTTTTGTTCCCTCCTAATCCTCGGCTGGAAGCTCGAGTTTTTGATCCGGGCGGCCGAAGGAGTGATATTCAAACCCAAGAGCCTTCATGCGTCCCGGGTCCAACAGGTTGCGTCCATCCAGGACAAGAGGCCGCGCCAGTAGGTTGCGAATCCGCTCCCAGTCCAAGGCACGAAATTCCTCCCAGTCGGTGGCGATCATTAATGCGTCCGCAGCCTGGACAGCCTCATAGGGGTCAGTCCCATATTGCACAAACGGGAAGGCCGCGCACGCCTTCTCCATGGCGTGTGGATCGTACGCTCTCAGATGTGACCCCTCAACTCGCAATAACTTGATCAATTCGATGGCAGGTGAGGACCGGATGTCGTCCGTGTTGGGCTTGAAGGCCAGCCCAAGAATGGCAATCTGCTTGTCCTTCAGCACCCACAAAGCTCCTTTAGCCATTTCCACAAACTGGACGACACGCTTCCTATTGAGGCGATCAACTTCTTTGAGCAGATTGAAATCCACTCCTGTGCGCTCGGCCACCCGCATAAAGGCCTGAATGTCCTTGGGAAGACAGAAGCCGCCAAAGCCCAGACCGGCTCGCAGAAAGGCCGGGCCGATGCGCGGGTCCAGCCCCATGGCGTGGGTCACCTGGTCCACATCGGCGCCCAGCCGTTCGCAAAGGTCGGAAATCATGTTTGCATAAGAGATCTTGAGGGCTAAAAAAGAATTTGCCGCGTGCTTGATCAGTTCGGCGCTGTTGATCGTCGTGACGATGAACGGTGGCGGTTGGGTTTGCGGACACTGTGAGGAATGCATGGGACAATTGAATCGGCGCTCCAGAATTGGAAGGTAGATCTCCCGCATTAACTGCTCGGCGCTCCCTTCCTCCACGCCCACCACGATGCGATCGGGATGAAGAAAGTCCTGCACCGCCGTCCCTTCTCGAAGAAATTCCGGGTTCGAGGCGACCTTGAATGTAACTCCCTTATTGCGTCCATATACGGAGAGCGCACGTTTCAATTGCCATCCAGTTTGGACCGGAACGGTGCTCTTCTCGACGGCGAGTTTGGACGTCACAGATTCGGTGGCGATCAGCCGAGCGAGGTGGTCGATCGCGCTGAGGTCAGCGTCACCATTTTCAAGCGGCGGGGTGCCGACGCAGATGAAAATCACATCACTGGAACCAATGGCCTCCCGAGTATCCGCCGTAAAAGAGAGTCGGCGTTCTCGACATTCCTGTGCGACCATGGAATCGAGGTACGGTTCGTAAATGGGAAGGTTGCCGGCATGAAGGGCTACAATTTTAGATTCGTCGCTATCTGCACAGACCACTTGGTGCCCGGCTACCGCCAAACAGCTCCCTGTTACCAAACCCACGTACCCGCAACCTATGACCGAGATTCGCATTCGGAACTCCCCTGAACATTTCTGTTTTCGCGCAATTCCTGATCGCAGCTTCTATGCTGATACAACCAAGTGTTTTGTCCTTCCGTGGGTGCATCCGAGGGATCACCTCATCTTCCGCCCGATACTGAATTGGAATTCGTAGTTTTTGCTTGGGGCGGTTAGATTTTCGACCCACCGTTTCCGCATCTGGCTTCTCACCTTCTTGATCGGGATTGATATTTTATTGGTATGGTCGCTGCAAATCCATTAGAAAGCGCGCAGTAGTGGTAAGGAAACTTCAAGCTGAGGAACTATTCACAATCCTAAGCCCAGGAAACAGAGAAGTAAACCAAGCGTAGTCGGACATGCTATCACGAATTCTGGCTCTCAACAGCCTCACGCAACAGACTCATCGAGGGATTCCAGCGTACTTTTCTTGGCTTGGTCCAGGGCCTCGGGCCGTTTCGGGCGCGGAATTCTTCTTTACAAATGAACATTGATCGGCGGTTCCATCGCGAGGCGGTTCCACTTGAGGTGGAGTGTACCTAGGGCCTCAGAGCTTTTGCACGCGGGGGGAAGGCGTGTCTTCTCTTCTCCGTCGCAATGCGGGGATCCTATCCGGCTGCCATTCCAGCCAGTCCAGCGCGCACGATAGGCGGACTGATTCAATCCGCAAACCCGATCTTCTCAATCAACTTCTTGGCTCCCTCCTCTTCCTCGACCTTCTTTAACGAATCGCGATGGTGGCTGACGCTTTCTTTCGCCTTGCCGTAAGCGTCACGCTTCGCTTTGTAGGTTTCGACCTGCTCTTTGGGTGTTGCGGAATCGTGGATGGCCATATCGAAGCACGCCGTGGCGCCGTTCAGGACATCGAAATACAAACCCAGTTAAGTCAGGCAAGTTTTGCGATGGAAGGCGCGCTCGAATGCAGGAAGATTCTCGTTCTTCACCGTGGTCACCAAATCACCCAGAGTTTTCTTGTAGTCGGCGGCCATTGCCTGTTCGTCCTGGCAGGCTTCCGGCGGAGGAGTCTTTTGATCGGTCCACCCGCTGGCGGACACGCCAAGCAGAAGGACTATCGCAATTGCGAGTCGCATAATGCCACCCTTCAGGATCGATAGACTTGGGGAATAGGATTTCGGCGGGCTTTTCCCGTCCGCCGCGATTTAGCCGATTTCTATGCTAGCACATCGGCCTACTGAAATCGTGTCAACGGGGGAATCCTCACGGGAAGAATTGGCTGCTATACTGTGGTCATCGTTCAAGGCAGGAGGTAGGCTTCGAGTGGGAGAGGTCGCGGGCAAGAAAATCTCGGCACTCATTGTGGATGACGAGCAGCCGGCGCGCGACGAGCTGGCGTACCTCCTCAAGGGCCTTCACGATGTGGAGGTTGTGGGGCAGGGAAAGAACGGGGTGGAAGCACTGAACCTGATTCGCGAGCTCAACCCCCAGATCGTCTTCCTGGACGTGCAGATGCCCGGCCTGGACGGTTTCGGCGTCATCAAGAAGCTCCTGGACCGCAAGGCGCGACTGCCATTCTTCATTTTCGCCACGGCCTACGACCATTACGCCGTTCAGGCGTTCGAAGTGAACGCCATCGATTACCTCTTGAAGCCCATCGCCAAGCAGCGCCTGGAGAAAGCCATCGGCAAAGTCCGCCGGGAATTGGAGAGCGCTGAGCCCGCGGCGCAGAAGCTCGACCGGCTGGTGCAGCTCGTGGAGGAGCGGCCCTCCCTGCAGCGAACCAAGCTGCTGGTGAAGACGGGCGGCCGCCTCGTCCTGGTCAATTCCGACGACATGATTTTCGCCAGCATCGAGGACGGCGTCATCACCATCGTCACGCGCGAGCTGGAAGGCGAATCCAATTTCCGCACCGTGGAAGAGTTGCAGGGCAACCTCGACCCCAAGACCTTCTGGCGGGCCCACCGCTCCTTCCTCGTCAATATCAACCGCATCCGCGAAGTCGTGCCCTGGTTTAAGAGTTCCTACCAGCTCAAGATGGACGACCGCAAACAGACCGAAATCCCCGTCAGCCGCGCCCAAACCAAACGCCTGCGTGAGTTGTTGAACCTGTAGCGCCGCTCAAAGAGCGGCGAGTCGAAGGATTTCAGCAGACGCCGGGCATAGGCCGACGCAGCAGCCTGCGTTGATCAGAAAACGCCGGCCAACACCGGGAGTTACTTGTGTGCGAAATAGTCCCGCAGGGCCTGCACCAAGCCGGGAATCGTCGATTCGCGGGCTTCGAGGGTTACTTGCAGACCGAGTTTGCGCAGGGTCGCCGAGGTGACGGGACCGATTGAGGCGATGGCCGTGCCGCGTAGGACTTCCTGAATCGCGCGGCCGGCGAGAAGCTTGGCGAAGTTTGAGGCGGTCGAGGAGCTGGTGAAGGTGATGGCGACAGGCGGGGGAGTGAGCAGCCGGTCGAACTCGTCCGGTGCAAATTCCGGCGCCACGGTTTCGTAGGCCTCGACGACTTCCACGCGCGCGCCGCGCTCCTCGAGCACGCGGGGGACGAGGTCGCGGGCCACCTTGGCGCGTGGAATGAGGAACGCTTTCTCGCGCAAATCGCGCCCGGCGAGAGAGTCGAGCATGCCTTCGGCGCGGTACTCCTTGGGAACAAAATCCACGCGCACGCCCGTGTGGGCGAATTCCGCCGCCGTGGCCGGGCCGATGGCGCCGATCGTCAAGCCCTTCAAGTCGCGCACATCGCGGTCGCAGGCCTGGAGCCGGGCGAGAAAATTGCGCACGCCATTGGCGGAAGTCACCAGCAGATAGTGGAACTGTTCCAGCCGCTGGATGGCGCCGTCCAGCGCCGCCCAGGAGGCGGGCGGGCGGATTTCAATGGTGGGAAGCTCGATCGCTTCCGCGCCGAGTTCGGCGAGCGCATCCGTGAGGGCGCTGGCCTGCTCGCGGGCGCGGGTGATCACGATGCGTTTGCCGAAGAGCGGCAGGCGCTCAAACCAGTTGAGCTCGTCGCGGAGTTTCACGACTTCGCCTACCACAATGACCGTGGGCGGCTGCAAGCCGGCGGCGCGCTCGGCGATGTCCCCCAGGGTGCCGGCGACAACCTGCTGGCCGGGGCGCGAACCCCAATGGATGACGGCGGCGGGAGTCGCGGGCGGGCGTCCGCGCTCGACGAGGCGCGCCGCGATGGCGGCGAGATTGCGCGTGCCCATGAAGAAGACCAGCGTGCCGGTGCTCGCTGCCGCGGCCGCCCAGTCAATCGCCGACTCGTCCTTCGCCGGATCTTCGTGCCCGGCGACGAACGAGACCGAGGAGGCGAGTTCGCGGTGCGTTACAGGAATTCCGGCAAA
>JBEKUI010000231.1:0-7595 GCA_049515175.1 Terriglobia bacterium | reverse complement strand
ACCTACAAAGCTCCTCTTCCGGGCAGCCTGGCCAGTGTCAAAGGTCCAACATCCGACTCTCGGAGACCGAGAGTCGGCAAAAGGTAAGATTTAGAAGCCTTATCTCCGACAGGCTCCTAGCACTCAATTACGCAGGATTTTTCTATTTCACAAAATACCTCAAGGCTCTCAAGGCTCCATTTGACGTTGAACAGATGCGCCACGAGCATCTCGCAACCTTGATCGGACTTCGAACCCGGTTGTTAGAACTGATCAGGGGGGAGAATCCAGCCGAGATCTTCCTGCACGCTTTATCCGAGGCGATCAGCTCCGGTCGGGCCCGGATTGTTACTTCACCGTCTGACGGCTCCAAACATGGCCCCCCAATCGTTGGATTCAAGAAACACATAGGGGAAGACCTCACGTGCGTTTTCCCGCGCGAGGCAATGGGCTTGGTCCGTGATCTAGAAAGGCGTATGGGACGGGAATTTGACTGGACACCAAACGCCGTAAGCAAGCAACTGGCCAACCTCGGAGCGCTGGTCACGAGGCAAGGCAGGAAAGACTACGGGACGATAACTCGTTTTGGAGGAAATGAACATCGTGTTTGGCTAATACGGAATCGCTGGCTTGGTTTGACAGGCTGGAAGGAAGACGAATTAGTTACGTAAGTTACGGGTTTTAGGGGGTAGAAAGCCCTGGCGGTACGAAAAGGCGAGGCATACGAAGAAAAAACATGCGCGTTCATAGCAATGCGCCTGTCTACTTCAGAAAATACGTAACACACGTAACAAGCTAGAGAAGGAGCGATTCTCCACAAGGCGGCTACTTTTCATGGAGTTCCAATCGGGTGTGGCCGGTGCATCAGCTTCGAACCGGAGAGACATATGCGATCAAGGGCCTGAAATGCGGCGAATTCAAGAAACGGTCAAAATGACCGAAAAGGGGAAAACATGAATTATCAACATTTTGCTATCCACTACTTGAAAAACAGCATAACATGTGATATATTTATAAGTGGTATATGGCCCAACTTGAATACCCGAAAATGGCGCTTGGGGGCATGCTGGGGTGGTTTCCCCTTGCTGTGGCTAGGGGGGCATATACCGCTTGCTGCCAAGGCCCCAGGCGGCCAAATTTGGCCCACGGCGGGGGTGGTTTTTGGGCTACCCCGCCCGTTGCTGGGGGCCGGTTGCCGTGGCGGGGTGGGGGTTGCTACTTGCAGGGTACCAAGGGGTTTTCCCGTATGGCTTGTAGGGCAAGTGTGGCTGATCAACGGGAAGGTTCGGGTTTCCTGCGTGTGGCAGTGCAGTTACGGAAGCTGTGGGAGTTGGGTCGATGCCGCCTAGCACCAAAAGCGGCTTCGGCGGAGAAAGGCGGTTGTTCACTGTGAAGGAAGCGGCTGCGTACCTAGCTGTGCCGGTTGCCACGCTTTACACGCGCATCTTTTATCGGCAGGTCCCGTTTGTGAAGCTCGGCCGCTCGGTGCGATTTGACCGCGCGGATTTGGATGCACTGATTGATGCGAACAAAGTCCACCCAGAAGAAGGGAGATGACAGCTATGGCAATGTTCAGGAGGAATGGAAACTGGTTTATTGATTTTTACATCGGGCCGCGTCGCGTTCGGGAGAAGGTCGGGCCTTCCAAGGGCCAGGCGAAGAAGGCGCTGAAGTCTCGCTTGGGGGAAATTGTCCAAGGCCGATTTCGCCTTTCAAAACCATCCTGCAACATGACTTTCAAAGCGCTGGCTGAACGCTACCTGAAACTAGTAAGTTCCCAGAAACGGGGGTATGCCAGCGAGCGCTTCAGAATAGCAACCTTGATTGCCTATTTGGGGAAACATCGGCTTTCTGATTTGACGGCAGAACATGCTGAGAGATTCAAGGTGGAGCGTTCCAAGGTGGTTAGCCCGGCGACGATTAACCGGGAGTTGGGGAATCTCAAACACATCCTGCGAATGGCTATCGCTTGGAAATTCCTTGAAGCGAACCCGTTTGCAGAGTCAAAACTGCTGCACGTTCCGGGACGACCCGAACGTACCCTGGGAGAGGATGAGGAAGGGAAGTTGCTTTCCGCTTGCAACAATGTTCGCTCACAGCATCTTCGGCCAATCGTGGTGCTCGCGTTGAACACAGGAGCGCGAAAGGGTGAAATCCTCGGCCTCAAATGGTCCCAGGTCGATTTCGCCAATCGGACGATTTTTGTGATTGAGGCAAAGAGCGAGCAAGGGCGACGGATTATTCCAATGAATGACACTGTGTATGACCTGCTCTCGCGTCTTCCTCGGAAACGCGGCACGCAACTCGTTTTTCCCAGCCCACGGAATCCTGGGCACAGGATGCGTGACCACAAGGTGGGTTTCGCGAAAGCAGTACGCTTGGCCAAGATTCCTCACATCAGGTTCCATGATCTGCGGCATACTTTTGCTTCCAGGCTCGTCAGGAGCGGGGCCGACCTTGTGACTGTGCAGAAACTGTTGGGCCATGCTAGAATCACTATGACTTCGCGGTACGCGCATTCACTCATGGCGGACAAAGTAGCTGCCGTGAAGCGGTTGGAAGCGCCGAAAACCAGGCCGGTAATATTCAAGCCAAACCAGCCCCTAATCGGCCCCCGACCAGAAGCGACACCACAGCCACAAGTAGGCTTAAGTGCTGTATTTTCAGTTAATTAGGCCCGTAGCTCAGCCCGGTTAGAGCGCTACCTTGACACGGTAGAGGTCTGGGGTTCGAGTCCCCACGGGCCTACCATTCTTCTCAACAAATTGCCAAGTTTCAGAACGTTCTGAATCCCGCGCAATTCCCGCCGAAGGTTTCAAGCTACTGTTAGCGTTTGAGTGTCCCCGCGGAGTCGTTCCTGCAAGCGTGGCGCTGTCTGCGGAAGGAGAGGTCTATTTTGGCGGGCTGAGGGAGGTTCCGCGGCGGCCGCGGAGCCCCTCAATCGTGCAGTCTATCGCAGCCTAATTGATCTTCAGCTTGAGGCGTTCCGTTATGTAGCGCTGGTTCGTTTTGGCCGTCTCCAGGGGGGTCAGGCGCGGAGGATCAACCTCCAGCATCAGCCAACCCTTGTATCCGTTGGAGATCAGGATCTCCGTCAGGGCGGGGAAATCGACGACGCCCGCGCCGAGTTCGACGAAACCGCCTTTGAGCCCTGCCTTGGTGACATCATCATTATGCCAACTGAAATCGAAGTCCTTGTAGTGGACATGGATGATGCGCGAGCCGTAAGTCCGAAACAGTTCCCGCAAGTCGGCGCCGGCGCCCAGGAGAAGGGCGGTGTCCGGGCAGAGGAAGAAGTATTCGGGTCGCGTCGAGTCCATGAGGCGGCCGAGTTCATCACGATCTTGTCCAATCAAACCGACCTCGGGGTGGTAACAAAGCCGCACTCCGTATTCTTCCTGCAGGCGCTTGCCCAGCTCATTCACCACTTCCGCGAAGACGCGGAATTCCTCCGGAGAATTGCCTTCGGGAGGGTGCTTGCCTCCGGCGAGATTGAGAATGTTTCCGCCGACCTCATGGCTGGCGGCGCTCGTCCCCGGCGCGGTTCCCAGTTACGGAGGGCGGGATTCCACGACGTTGGGGGGAGGTGTTAGCTTGAGCGGGACGCGGTCATTTAACAATGTATTCCTGCTAGACGGCATCGACAACACAATGAAGACGGCGGAGATGCCTACGCGCGTCAAATTGACGGTCTCGCCCAACCTCGACGCGATACAAGAGTTCAAGATCCAGAGCAGTTCCTACTGGGCGCCCCCTACGTCAACAACGTGCTGCCGTCGGGGTCATTGGATAAGGTTGCGCAGGGATTGGCGGCCAACTACCCGGCGCCCAACGTTGTGGGGACGCTCAACTATCAAACGAATCTCCGGAACACCTTCAATGAGGACCGCCTCGGCGCCCGGCTCGATCACCGCCTTTCAGACAACGATTCCATGGAGAGCTTTACCTTCTCGGGGGGAGACCGAGTTGGCCTTGGATGAATTCAAAAAGGAAATCGATGCGGACCCCGTGATGTGGCTGACCTATTGGCAGATGGGTGAAGCGTATACACGCCTGGACAAGTGGGACCTGACCGAAGACGCCTTGAAGAAGGCCATCTGGATCAACCAACATTTCACCGGGCCCTGCGTTATCATGGGCAAGGTAACACTCAAGAAAGGGAACCTCGATGTGGCAGCGGAGTTCCTGGAACGCGCCGTAGAAATGGACCCCAGCAACTTCGAGGCCCATTTTCAGCTGGGAAAGGTATACAAAGAGCTGGGTCGCAGCGAAGATTTCAAACGCGAATTCGAGCTGAGTCAAAAACTGCGGGACGTCGCAAAGCCGAAATTGGAATCCTTGCGTTGATAACGCGGTGGTCTCTTTCCGCTACGCTGATGCCTTGAGGGGGGAGAGACTGGTTTGTCAGATCCTGGAGGCCCGACCGGGCCGGAAATGAGGTTGCGACGATGACCAAACTGGGAGTTGGTGTGGTGGGCGTGGGCGAGATGGGAAAGCGCCACGCTGAAAACTTGGCCCGACTTGTTCCCAAGGCGCGATTGGTGGCGGTGGCCGATCCGGACTTGGCGCGTGCCCGCGCCGTGGCCAGCGAGTTGGAAGTTGAGCACTGCTATTCGTCTGTTGAAGACCTGGTGGCGCGGAAAGACGTGGAGGCGGTGGTCATTGTTTCCCCCGCCAAGTTTCATCCTCACGGGGTGAAAGTTGCGGCGGCCGCTGGGAAAGCCATTCTCTGCGAGAAACCGCTGGCGCTGACCCTCGAGGAGGCCGACGTCACACTGGAAGCGGTCGCGAAGGCAGGGGTGCGGTTCCAAATCGGCTTCATGCGCCGCTACGATCCGGCCTACGCGGAAGCCAAGAAGCGGATTGAAGCGGGGGAGATCGGGGAGCCGATCATCTTCAAATCCATTGGCCGCGACGCGGAGGTCTCGCCGCCTGTCCATTTTGAGTCGGGATGGAACGGAACTCTTTTCCACGATTCCAGCGTGCACGAGTTTGACCTGGCGCGCTGGTTGATGAACGATGAGGTCGCGGAGGTCCACGCCTACGCCGGAGCGCAGGCACATCCCGAGCTGGCCAAGCTCAACCTGTTCGATTCGGGCGTCGTCAACCTGCGGTTTGTGCGCGGCGCCATCGGCAACGTGGAGTCTTTCCTGGATGCGCGTTACGGCTACGACGTTCGCACGGAGATTGTGGGCACGAAAGGAACCCTGCAAGTCGGCGGCCTGCGGGACAAGCCGCTGCAGGTCCTGACCCAGTCCGGAAGCCGGCACGGCGCAGTCAACCATTTCCTGGTGCGTTTCGCGGACGCTTATCTGAACGAGATGCGGGACTTCGCGGACACGATCCTTGCGGGCGGCTCGCCGAAGGTCACGGGTCACGACGCCCGTCAAGCGGTGGCCGTGGTGCTGGCGGCCGTGCGGTCGGTGCGCGAATCGCGCCCCGTGAAGCTTTAGTCTCTCACGGCGCGGGAGTCCGAGGCGGTTTCCGAAGCCGCAGTTTTTTTCCAGTGACTCAGCCCGAAACCAATTCGGCGGTCGCAGTGCCGCGCTTGAAGCGCGTGCTGACGCTGTGGGATCCGATCTTCTACGGCATCGTTCTGACCATGCCCATCGCGCCGATTCCCCTCTTCGGCATCGCGCAACAACTCTGGCGTGGCCACTTCGTCACCACCATCCTGATCGCAATGGTTGCCATGATGCTGACCGCGGCTTCGATGGCGTCACCACGCTGGCTGAAGATGTGGTCAATCCCAAGCGCAACGTCATGCTCGCCACGGTGCTGGTGTGTTTGTTCACAGGCGTCGCGGGCGGTTTGCAGGTGTACCTCGGTCAGCGCGTCTGGCCAGATTACTCGACGTTCCCGCAGCTCGAGATCGCATTCATGGACGTCGGAGTCAACGTGGCGACCTTCCGGCAATTCACCGTCCTGCGCCGATCGGATCGCAAAAGGCAATGGTTCGCGGATGCGCTGATTCCCCTTGTGGGTTTTGTGTTCTGTTTGTGGATCTGGCTGGGCCTCAAGACTCCCGCAAAAGTTGTCGGCGGGATTTGGCTGCTGGCGGGACTCCTTTACAGCGCCATCCGAAGTCATGGATTTCGGACCCAGCCCGTCATGATCGATTTCAGCGAGACCTAACGGCACGACTTCTGCTTCCTTGAGGGCTTCATTCTGCGCCCTCACGCGGCTCTCTTTTCTCGAGCCGCAACAGCAGTTTTTGAGTATGATGAAAAGCCTTCGCGAAACAACACACGCTCTCCCACGAGGAGTCATCGATGGTAATACGTGCGGCAAGCGCTCCAGTCAGCTGGGGCATCATGGAATCGATTGATCTGCCGTCGGAGTATCCCTATTCGCGAGTGCTCGACGAGATCGCCCAAGCGGGGTATGGCGGCACGGAGCTTGGCCCATACGGGTTCCTTCCTGCCGACCCGCTCGTGCTGCGCCGAGAACTCGTGAGGCGCGGGCTGACCCTGTGCTCGGCGTTCGTCGCCATGCATCTGGGAGACAAGGGTTCGCAGCCGGCGGGTTTCGCGCATGTGGAACGGACCGCGAACTTGCTTCAACAGGCCGACTGTCATCTCCTCATCCTCTCGGACGAAATCACTCCGGCGCGATCTGCAGTAGCGGGCCGTCCCGGGGAAGCCAACCGTCTTTCTTGGAGCGAGGCCGAGTGGAAAGTTGCTGAAGATGCCATCCGGCACATTGAGGGGTTGTGTTCTCCGCGGGGGCTGAGGGTTGCATTCCACCATCACGTCGGCACGCACGTGGAAACGCCGGAAGAAATCGATCGCCTGCTCTCGCTGGAATCAATCTCAGACCTCGGCTTGTGTCTCGACACCGGCCACTGCGCCTATGGGGGCGGCGACCCGGTTGGAGTGCTGGATCGTTACGCCCGCCGCGTGCGGTGTGTTCATCTGAAGGATTGCCACGCCCAGCGCCTTGATGAGGCGCGCCGGCAACGCCTGGACTTTCACTCTGCGGTGACCCATGGCGTGTTCGCGCCCCTGGGACAAGGCATGATCGATTTCGCGCGGATCGTGGCTCTGCTGCGCCAGTTCGAGTTTGATGGTTGGGCAGTTGTCGAGATGGACGTGCTGCCGGGCGGGCGGGACGCCGACTCACCCCTTGCCAACGCGCGCGCCGGCCGAGAGTTCCTTCGCAAGCTGGGAGTGTGACGATGAGTCTAACCGAACGACCTGTCCATGCACCTGGGGTCGAAGCCAACCGGTTCGTCGTTGAAGAAGTGTTGCCGGCCCGGCTCTTCGATGAAATCACCGAGGTCCGCATTCATCGCCCGGGCGTTATTGAGCAGGAAGCCCGCCGGCGAAAAAAACGCGCTCCGTTGACGCTCGATGGAAAGCTCGTCCTGGCGGCTTTGGACCATCCGGCGCGCGGCGTAACTCAGGTCGGCAAAGACGCGCTGGCCATGGGAAACCGTCATCAGTTGCTCGCTCGTGCGCGGCGGGTCCTGGACGATACGGATTTGGATGGCGTCCTAGTCACCGGCGACCAGCTGGACGAATTGCTGATCCTGAGCCACCTGGAACGGAAGCAGTCCGGCGCGAGCTTCTTGGATGGGCGGGTCTTGGTCGGCAGTATGAACCGTGGTGGTTTGG
>JBEKUI010000230.1:0-9353 GCA_049515175.1 Terriglobia bacterium | reverse complement strand
CCAAGCCTGAGCCCGAGAAGAAACCTCCAACCCCGCCCGCCGCGCCTCCTCCGGCGCCAAAGCTGCCAGTTCCCGAGGGCTCATTCGGATTAGTCTACCGGATTGAGATTCACTTACCCGACACCCAAAATATCGATACCTACCGCGCCATATTCCGCGCTCTGCGAGAGGAGCTGGCTAGATGAGCATGAAAATCGAAGAATTCGTGTTCAAAGGAATCCTCGCCTCGCACGCCAAAAGGGAACTGGAGACCGCCGGCCTGCTCCGAGTACCCGCTATGACCGCTGAGGAACGACAAGACCAAGATCTGTTTGCAGCAGTATCTGCAAGTGTCCGCGGGGCCTCAATGCAGATGCAGCGATGCTATAGACTTCTTTTTGTCTTTGAAAACTTGGTCCGAGAGTTTATTTCGGATCGGTTTCGGGAGGTGGACGGACCGGATTGGTTTGATAAACGCTCGACTGTGCCCATGAAGAAGAAGTACGAGGACCGAAAGGTTACAGAGGAAAAGAACCAGTGGCACATCGGGCGGAACACCCATCCGATCTTCTATCTCGATTTCGGAGATCTCGGGTTGCTCATCATTAATCACTGGGCCGACTTCAAGGACCTTCTGCCAAACCAAGCATGGCTTCAGAGCAGGATTCAAGAAGCGGAACGGACGCGCAATGTGATAGCACACACGAACACGCTCGCTCCTGAAGAGGGTGACCGCCTGGAGATGTACTTGCGCGATTGGGTAAGACAAATAGGGTGATGCCCCTGACATAACAGCAGGTAGCGCAGAGTTTCGCGTCTCAGAAACTCTGCGGCTGTCCTGATGCAAGACCCGGGGGACTCTGTATGGTCGAGCAACTAAGACGACATTACGTAAGGGAAGAGGACTTCCTCGATGAATTCTACAATGTGGCAGCCGCGGCGGCCCATTTTCTGGACGGCGAGTGGTCGCCGAACTACGACTGCGACGATGCTACGCGTGAGAACCGAGAATATTTTCTCTCGACGGGTGAAATGGACCAGCTTGTGTTCGACGGCGCAGCCGTCTACGATGATCCGCACGGCTTTTCGTCCGCCCAGATTGTTCTCCGATCAGCGAAGCGCATTGTGACCATTCGAGTTAGTATGGTCGGAAAGGAACTCGTGGCCGAGAAGATAGTAGACAGGGAACCCAGCAACACCGCCTGAGCATGTAGCGCAGAGTTTCGCGCCTCAGGGACTCTGCGCCCCTTAATGATCGGAGAAAAGCCGCAGACATCAAGAAACGATGTCTGCGCCACCCGCCACGGGGGTTGAGGTAGGGTGTACATTAACGTAACTGCGGGTCCAAAATGCAAATCCTGTTTGAGGTGAAACTGGAATGGCCAAGGTAGAGGTGCGGTACACGGATTACTTTGCCCAGACGATCCAGCGTATGCGGGAGGATGGATTGCTGCTGGTCACCATGGGCGCGGACCCGAAAGCAAACGTCATGACGAT
Organism: Terriglobia bacterium; assembly: GCA_049515175.1. Taxonomy (GTDB): domain Bacteria; phylum Acidobacteriota; class Terriglobia; order UBA7540; family UBA7540; genus JACQNR01. Next base: position 7,877 of record JBEKUI010000230.1, on the reverse strand, counting down.
TGGCTGGGGAATGATGGGCTCCATTTGGGCGCGGCCTGTCTTCATCGTACTCGTCAGGCCCTCGCGCCACACCTACACCCGGCTGGAGCAGGTCGGTGATTTCACCGTCAATGTGCCTCCTCGGGAACTGGCAGCGGCCGTGAGCTATTGCGGGACGGTTTCGGGGAGAGATCACGACAAGTTTCAAGAGATGCAATTGACGCTGATTGCCAGCCGAGAGGTGCGACCACCCATTATCAAGGAATGCGTTGTTCACTACGAGTGCCGGACGCTGCATCGGAATGACGTGGCGCCCGACGCGCTGGTGCAGGTGGTGCGCGAGGAGTTCTACGCTAGCGGAGATTTCCACCGCGTCTACTTTGGGGAGATCGTGGCTGCCTACGCCGACGAGGATGCCGCCCAACGCTTGAGCGCCCCACAAGCAGTCAGGTAGCGCAGAGTTTCGCATCCCAGAAACTCTGCGGCTCTCAATCATCGGAGAAAAGCCGCAGACTTAGAAAACAAGTCTGCGCAATCGAGTCTGAAACGCCCTACAGAAATACCCCGGCCTCCCTGTAATCTTTGCCACCAGCAGATGACCACCGTTTGACCGGGGGCGGCGAGATTTGCTAAGTTAGTGGTTTGTTTTGGCGATGGCGACGTGAAGTCGCCGCTACGCATTAGGATGTGCTGCAGGAATGTCAAACGTTCAACTGACCTTTCCGGACGGGGCCACCAAGGAATTTCCCCAAGGCGTCACCGCACTGGAAGTTGCCAAATCGATTGGACCGCGCCTGGCGAGCGAAGCTCTGGTCGCCAAGGTGGACTCGCGCCTCATCGACCTCCAGTCTCCGATCGAGGCGAGCGGACCGATTCAGTTCATTACTCCTTCTTCGCCCGAGGGATTGGAGGTTTATCGCCACTCGACCGCGCACTTGCTCGCCGCGGCGGTGACGGAACTTTTCCCCGACGCGCATCCCGGCATCGGCCCGCCCACCGAGAGCGGCTTCTATTACGATTTCTACCGCGAGAAGTCGTTCACCGAAGAAGACCTGGCGAAGATCGAAGCGAAGATGCGCGAGCTGCAGAAGGCCGACCTGCCTTACGAGCGCGTCCACTACCCGAAAGAAGAGGGCAAGAAACTTTTCGAGCAGATGGGCGAGTTCCTGAAGTGCCAGCTCATCGAGGAGAAGGCCGAGCCGATCTTCTCCGCCTATCGCACCGGGAAATTCCTGGATTTCTGCCGCGGGCCGCACATTCCTTCGACCGGGCGCATCAAGGCGTTCAAAGTGTTGAGCCTCGCGGGCGCGCATTGGAAGGGCGACGAGAAATCGCACCCCATGCAGCGCATCTATGGCACCGCGTTCTTCAGCACCAAGGACCTCGACGAATACCTCCACAAGCTGGAGGAAGCGAAGAAGCGCGACCACCGGCGCCTGGGCAAGGAGCTGGAACTCTTCAGCATCCAGGACGACGCCGGGCCGGGACTGATCTTCTGGCACCCCAAGGGCGGCCGCGTGCGCACCATCATCGAAGACTGGCTGCGCGAGGAGCTGCTCAAGCGCGGCTACGACCTCGTTTACACGCCGCACACCATGCGCCTGCACCTCTGGGAGACGAGCGGGCACACCGATTTCTATCGCGAAAACATGTTCGGCCCGATGGATGTGGAGAACGATCAGTACCAGCTCAAGCCCATGAATTGCCCGGGGCACATTCTGATCTACCAATCGCGCCGGCGGAGCTATCGCGAGCTGCCGCTGCGCTTCGCCGAGCTGGGCACCGTGTACCGCTACGAGCGCTCCGGGGTGCTGCACGGCCTGATGCGCGTGCGCGGCTTCACCCAGGACGACGCGCACATCTTCTGCATGCCCGAACAACTCGAGGCGGAAGTCGAGGCGTGCGTGGAGTTCGCCTTCGCGGTACTCAAGACCTTCGGCTTCGACCGCTACGAGGTGGAACTCTCGGCGCGCGATCCGGCGCATCCCGAGCACTACGCGGGCACCGATGAGGAATGGAAGCTGGCGGAAGGCGCGCTCACCAGCACGCTCGACCGGATGAAGATTCCCTACAAGCACATGCCGGGCGAAGCGGTGTTTTACGGCCCCAAGATTGACGTGAAGCTGGTGGACGCCATCGGCCGGCCGTGGCAGCTGACGACCGTGCAATTCGATTTCAACCTGCCGCGGCGCTTCGGACTGGAATACGTCGGCCCCGACGGCCACGCCAAGACGCCGGTGATGGTGCACCGCGCGCTGTTTGGATCGATCGAGAGATTCTTCGGCGTCCTCATCGAGCATTACACCGGGGCGTTTCCGGTGTGGCTGGCGCCGGTGCAGGCGGTGGTGTTGCCCATCAGCGAGAAGCACGCGGAATACGCGCGCCAGGTCGTAGGCGAGCTGCGCGCCGCGGGGATCCGCGTGCAGCTCGACGACCGCAACGAAAAGCTCAACGCGCGCATTCGCGACGCGCAGTTGCAGAAAGTCCCGTTCATGCTGGTGGCGGGCGACCGCGAAGTCCAGGCGAAAGCCGTGGCGGTGCGACGGCGCGACACGGGAGACGCCGGCTCGAAACCCGTGACTGAACTCATCCCGTACCTTCGCCAGCTTATCGACAGCCGGGCCACGAAATGGTAAGCTATTAGACACCTTCAGACCTTGAGAAGCCCAAGTTCGCAATCCAAGGTGGCTTCGGTTTTGGCCCCGCAGGGGCAGGAGGAATGATTTATCGCTGACAAATTCGTCAGGATCAACGAACGGATTCGGGCCAAGGAAGTCCGGGTTGTTGACGAGGAAGGCAATCAGCTTGGCGTCATGGCACCGTTTGAGGCCCTGAAAACCGCACGCACGCAGGGCCTGGACCTGGTGGAAGTGGCTCCCACGGCGAACCCGCCGGTGTGCCGCATCATCAATTACGGCAAGTACCTCTACCAGCAGAGCAAGCGGCAGCACGAGGCCAAGAAACATCAGAAGTCGATCGAACTGAAAGAGGTGAAGTTCCGCCCGCGGACCTCCGAGCACGATTTCGTGACGAAGCGGAACCACATCATCGAATTTCTGAAGGAAGGCAACAAGGTTAAGGCGACGATCCAATTCCGTGGCCGCGAGATGGCGCATCGTGACATCGGATACAAGATGATCGACCGGCTGATTCAAGAAGTGAGCGAGGTCGCCCTGGTCGAGGCGCGTCCCCGCCAGGAAGGGCCGTTCTTGACGGCGATTCTTGCGCCCAAAAAGGCGCCGGGAAAGAGCGGTGGAGGCGGTCAGAAGGCCGCCACGGCAGCGCCCGCCGCCTCCCCGGCAGCACCTGCAGCGCCGCGCGGCTCATCGGGAGGTTAAGAGTTGGCAACTAGAAAGCTAAAGACACATAAAGGCGCGAAGAAGCGCTTCAAGATAACCGGGACAGGCAAGGTAGTCAGTCATCACGCCTATGCCCGTCACATTCTGACTTCCAAGTCGGCGGGCCGGAAGCGCAAGCTGGCTCAGTCGCGAGTCGTTTCGCACGCGGACGCCGCCAATGTCCGGTCCATGTTGCCCTACGGAACATAGTGCAGGTGTCAGGAATCGGGTGTCAGGTGAAGGGAGCAGAGTGGTACTCCCCGACACATAGCACCTGACACCTGTTTTTCAAGGGAGCGGGAAGGCCAACGGCTGGGTGCCTTCTCTCTGTCCGTCAGTCGATGGATAGACCTTCGCGCAGTCCGTCAGCTGACGGACAGGCGATGCCGCCCCAAACAATCCTCTCGAAAGGAGCAAACCCATGCCTCGAGTAAAGCGCGGCACTGTGCGCCGCGCCGGACGGAAGAAGCTCGCCAAACGCACCAAAGGCTATTTCCTCGGCAAGAGCAAGCTCTACAAATTCATGAAGGAAGCCGCGGACCGCGCCGGGCGCTTCGCCTATCGCGACCGCCGGCGGCGCAAGCGGGATTTCCGCCGCTTGTGGATTATCCGCATCGGCGCCGCGGCGCGCCTCAACGGCCTCACCTACAGCCAACTCATGCACGGACTGAAGAAGCTGGAAATCGCCCTCGACCGCAAAATGCTCGCCGACCTCGCCGTGCGCGATGCGGCGGGATTTACCGAGCTGGCGAATAAGGTGAAGGCCGCAATCGGCAGTCAACAGCCGACAGTCAAGAGTTGACAGTAGGGGAGGGCTCCGCCCTCCCGCGGGCGGCCAGAGGCCGCCCGTACCCGAACCATATGAGTGTAGAAGTGAAAGTGGCGAAGACTCTCGCTGAACTGGGCGTCGTCGACGCGCAGGGCGTGGAGTCTCTGTTCGCCGAAGTCCGCGCGGCGATGGAAGCGGAGCGGCAGGGACTCGTGTCGCGCGGCGCGTCGAGCGAGCCCGAGCGAGACAGACTATGCAAAGCGCTTCGCGACCGCTGGTTAGCACGTAAGGGCGGACTGGTTTCGCTCATCGACGAGAACTGGCTGAAGAAGGCGGCGAAGGAACTGAAGCCCGCGGTCGGGAGGCAGTTCAATGACCTGCGGAAGGCAACGACGCTGATGGAAGTTGGGGAGCTAGCCCGCGCATTAGACTCTTTGCGCGGAAAAGCCGATGCGACTTCCAGTGCCACAGGCACGCTCACCGCAACCGAGCGGCCAGATCAGGTCGCGATGGTAGGGACCGTCGAATGGGTCATTAGGGACCTCACCCTCCCCGGCTACCGCCGACCGCTGGGTTCGATTCATCCGGTCACGCGCGTGCTGCGGGAGATTGAAGACATCTTTCTCGGCCTCGGTTTCCGCATCGAGACCGGGCCGGAAGTGGAATCGGTCTATTACAACTTTGACGCGCTGAACATTCCCGAGAGCCATCCCTCGCGCGACGACTGGGACACGCTTTACGTGGACGAGCGCACCGTGCTGCGTACCCACACCTCGCCGGTGCAGATTCGCGCCATGGAGAAATACGGCGCGCCGCTTTACATCATTGTCCCCGGAAAGGTCTACCGGCACGACAACCCCGACGCCAGCCACTCCCCGATGTTCCATCAGATCGAAGGTCTGGCGGTGGACCGCGATATCACCTTTGCCGACCTCAAGGGCACGCTCGACTTTTTCGCGCGCAAGTTCTTCGGCGAGAAAGTGCGCACGAGCTTCCATCCCAGCTTCTTCCCTTTCACCGAGCCCTCCGGCGAAGTTTCGATCAGTTGTGTGATTTGCGACGGCCGGGGCTGCCGCACTTGCAAGGAGAGCGGCTGGGTGGAAGTGATGGGCTGCGGGATGGTCCATCCCGAAGTGTTGCGCCACGGCGGGATCGATCCCGACGAGTATACCGGCTGGGCGTTCGGCCTCGGCGTCGAGCGCTACGCCATGATGAAGTACGGCATCAACGACATTCAGCTCTTCTATCAGAGTGATGTTCGGTTTCTAGAGCAGTTTTGAGTAGGGGCGGGTTTGAAACCCGCCCCTACCACCACCGGGCCGCGCATGAAGATTTCGTTAAGTTGGCTTAAGGAATTCGTTGACGTTCCGGACGATCCGCGCCAGTTGCGCCGCGACCTGACGATGATCGGGCTGAACACCGAGTCGTACGTCCCGGCGGACGACGACTGGGTGTTCGACGTCGAGGTGACGACGAACCGGCCCGACTGCCTCAGCCACTACGGCGTGGCGCGGGAAGTGGCGACGCTCTACCGCCGGCCGCTGAAGCCCCTGGAATTCCCGGTGAAGGAATCGGCCCGGCCCGCCGCCGGTGAGATTGCCATCGAGATTGCCGACCCGGATCTCTGCGCGCGCTATTGCGGCCGGGTCATCGAGAACGTGCAAGTGAAGCCGTCGCCCGAATGGCTCGAGAAGCGCCTGGAGGCGGTGGGCCAGCGGCCCATCAATAACGTCGCCGACGTGACGAACTACGTGCTCATGGAACTCGGCCATCCCCTGCACGCTTTTGATCTCGCGCGGGTGCGCGAGCGCAAAATCATCGTGCGCCGCGCCAAAACGGGCGAGCATTTGAAAACGCTCGATGGGGTTGATCGTACGCTCGCCGCCGACCATCTGGTGATTGCCGACGCGCAGCGCGCCGTGGCGCTGGCGGGCGTGATGGGCGGTGAGGACTCGGAAATTTCATCTTCGACCCGCGCCGTGCTGCTCGAGAGCGCCTGGTTTGACCCGCTCAGCATCCGGCGCACGGCGGGCGGCGGTGGCCATCGACCGTGCGGCGTCCCTCCTTCTGCAAGTGGCCGGGGGCGAAGCGCTGCGCGCCATCGTGGACGTCTATCCGCGGCCGCAGGCTGGCGAGAGCATCGTGCTGCGGCGCAGCCAGGTCTTGCGCGTTCTGGGCGCCGAGGTCGGCGGCGAAGATATCGAGCGCATCCTGAAGTCGCTGGGATTCGAAATGCACCGTGCCCGGTCGGGCAGTTGGCGGGTTTCGCCGCCCGCCTTCCGTCTGGACGTGACGCGCGAGGTGGACCTCGTCGAGGAAATCGCGCGGCATTATGGCTACGACCGCCTGCCGGCGCGGCTGCGCACGGCGCCCCCGCACGTCGAGCGGGATGCGCTGCGCGAGAAAGAGCTGGCGATTTCCTCCCGGCTCGTGACCCTCGGCTATCGCGAGATCATTCCTTCGTCGATGCTCGACCCGGAGGAAAACGGGCGCTTCACCGACCGGCCGCCGGTGGTGCTTGGCAATCCGCTGAGCCAGGAAGCCTCGGCGCTTCGCTCCACGACCGTCCCCAGCATGCTCCACGCCCTGGGGTGGAATCTGGACCGCGGGCAGAACGACCTGCGGCTGTTCGAGATGGGAAGGACCTACAGCCCGCGGCCTGAGGGCCTGGCCGACGAGCGCCGAGTGCTGACCCTGGGCCTCAGCGGTTATCGCCACGCAGGGTCGGTGCACGCCAGCCCGCGCCCGCTCGATTTCTTCGATTTGAAGGGCGACCTGGAAGTGCTGGCGGAAGTTTTCGATCTGCCCGCGTGGCGATGGGAGGCTGCGGCTTCGCCCCACTACGAGCCCGGCCAGAGCGGGCGGTTCGTCGCCGGCGAGAGCATCGTGGCGGTTTTCGGCCAGCTTCGAAGCGACCTGGCGCGGGATTACAAGCTGCGGCAACCCGTCTGGGTGGCGGAGATTGATCTCGACGCGCTGCTCGGTGTTTCACTGCACGCCTTCTCTTTTCGCGGATTTTCGAAGTTCCCCGCGGTAGAGCGCGATTTCTCCCTCGTGGTGCCGGAGCATCGGACCTATCGCGAGATCGAGGGCGCAGTGCGCGGTCTCGAGCTGGAAGAGTTGCAGGCGCTCGAACCCCTCGAGGTCTTCCGCGGCGGGAACGTCCCAGCGGGTTTCTACAGCCTGCTGCTGCGTGCCACGTTCCAGAGCACGACCCAGACGCTGACCGGCGAGGAAGCGGGCGCCATGAGCCAGCGCATCGTGGAAGCACTGGCAGCGTTAGGCATCCGGCTCAGGGCGTAGCGGACGACGCGGGCTTTGTCTTCCTGAGCGAAGTCCAAACGACCACTGCATTAAGGAAGAACTCATCGTGACGGATACCAACGATACGTTTCAAAAGCTGGAAGAGAAAGTGCTGCGGGTGGTGGAAGTTCTGAAGCGTGCGCAGCAAGAGAAGCGCGCCTTGCTGCAGCAACTCGACCAGGCAAGGGGCGGGACGAAGGACCAGACAAAACGGCTGGAGAGTTTGGAGCGTGAAGTCGAGACACTGCGCCGCGAGCGCGATGAAATCCGCGCCCGGGTCGAGAAGATCATCCAGCAGATCGATATGTTGACAACCCCCGAGGGGGGGGCATAATGGCCCCAAGGGGCTGCGCGCGGGCCGCGGCCCTACTCTCGAAGCGAGGACGGGCGTGACCAAGCCTCCTGACGGCATCCGGGTTGAGATTTACGACCAGGAATACCACATGCGGGGTGAACTCAACACCGAGTACATCCAGCATCTGGCGAAG
>JBEKUI010000229.1:0-7659 GCA_049515175.1 Terriglobia bacterium | reverse complement strand
CGTGGTCGTAGGTTTCACCCTTCTTCTGTCGCGAGAGGGCTATTCAGTGGGAAATTCACCTTTGCGGGCAGCCGGGGAGGGCAGTCCGGCCGCAGAGGAAGAAATCACCCGCAAGCTCGCGGACCTGCAAGGCCAGATTGACCGTTTGAAGGAAGAACTCGCGCAGTCCAAGAAAACCGCTGCCGAAGCCGCAGCAGCGAAGCCGGAAAGTGCCGCGCGCGCCGCGACTGCCGCCGCGGCACCCGCCGCTCCGGAGGAAAAGAAAGTTACCCTCCAGTCGGTACTCGGTCCCACCAGCGTGAGCGGATTTGTGGACGGCTACTACAGCCTGAATTTCAACCACCCGCGTATACCAATGGCAACGTGTAATGCTTCGAATTGTTCGTCCTACCGGGTCTTCGACGCGCCGGCCAACCAGTTTTCCCTGAATTACGCCAAGATCCAGCTGGACAAGACGCCGGACGCCGCGGCCAGCCGGCTCGGTTACCGGCTGTCTTTCGGGTATGGAAACGGGATCAATGTAGTGAATGCGTTTGAACCCGGAGGCCTCGGCTTCGCCCAGTACATGGAGGAAGCGTACCTGTCCTACCTGGCGCCGGTGGGCAAAAACGGGCTGCAAGTGGACTTTGGCAAATTCGTCACGCCGCACGGCGCCGAAGTGATCGAGAGCAAGGACAACTGGAACTACTCGCGCGGCATCCTCTTCGGATACGCGATTCCCTTCTACCACTTCGGCATACGCTCCAAGTATTCATGGAACAGCAAGGTGGCTCTGTCCGGCTTCGTCGTCAACGGTTGGAACAACGTGATCGACAACAACACCGGCAAAACTTACGGCGTCTCGCTCAGTCTGAACCCCAGCAAGAAATTGGCGATCGCGCAGAACTACATGGCGGGCCCGGAAATGACGGGCACCAACCAGAACTGGCGGCAGCTTTCCGACACCATCGTGACCGTCAACGCCACCGACAAGCTTTCATTCATCGTCAACTACGATTACGGGCGCGGCGACAGCATCGGCCTGCCCGACCCCGCGCACTGGCAGGGAGTAGCGGGCTACATGCGCTACGCGTTCGACGGCAAACACGCCTTTGCGATGCGTTACGAGTGGTACGACGACCCAACGGGCTTCACTACCGGCGCCGCGCAGCAACTCAAGGAATTCACCGGAACATTTGAAAAGAAAATCGCGGGCAACTTGATTAGCCGGCTCGAATACCGGCACGACTATTCGAACCAGCCCACCCTGGTGAAGGGCGATAGCCTCATCGGTTCGCAGGACACGCTGGCCGCGGGGTTGATTTACGTCTTTGACAGTAAAGAGTAATGAGTCATTTCTAAATGCCGGATGGGGCCGACCACGGCCCCACCGCCACCCCCGCGCCCCTTCCCAATGTCTCGCTTCCTCTGTCATACTATCCAGCGAGCGCAGCCATCATGTCTGGCACATTCACCCGCCCAGATCCAGAACGCCTTCTCCGCCAGGTAGAGGCCGAGGAAGAGCACCGGCAGCGCGGCCGGCTGAAGGTCTTTCTTGGCTATGCCGGAGGCGTCGGCAAGTCCTTTCGGATGCTTGATGAGGGACGACGCCGGCGTGAGCGAGGAGAGGACGTCGTCGTGGGCGCAGTGCAAGCAAATCCCGCCCCCGAAGTCGAGGCATTGCTCCAATGCATGGAAGTCATCCCACTCCGGACAGTCGATGGCGTGTTCGTGATGGACGTCGACGCGATTCTTCGCCGGCATCCGCAGGTTTGTCTTGTGGATAGCCTCGCCTACAATAATCCCCTGGGCAGTCGGAACCCCCGGCGCTGGCAGGACGTGGAGCAATTACTGGAGGCCGGTATCTCCGTGATTGCGACGGTCAATTTGCAGTATATTGAAGAGCAGCAGGACAAAGTCGAACGGATCACCGGCAAGCGCGTCACTGAGGGCGTCCCACAGAGCTTCCTAAGCACCGCCGACGAAATCGAAGTGGTCGATGCGCCGCCCGAAATGGCGATGCAACGCTCGGGCGATGGCGCGGAGTCCCTCGAGAGTACCGGAAGTCGGGAACAGCAGCTCTCGGAATTGCGAGAGATTGCGTTGATCCTTGCCGCCGAGGTGGTCGACCACCAGTTGGAGGCCTACCTTCACCGCCAAGGAATCGACCAGATCTGGAGCACACACGAGCGCATCCTGGTGTGGGTTACGCCGCTCTCCGACGCTGCCGCCATGATTGCCAGTGGAAGACGGAACGCTGACCGCTTCCGCGGAGAGCTGATCGCGGCCTACTTCAGCCAGCCGGATCTCCCGCCTGCGGAGAAGGCGAAGCTCGACGAGAATCTCGCCTGTGCCCATGACGCCGGGGCACAAATCGAAGTCCTCGACGCCGAAGATCACGTCGACGCCGTCATTCGATTCGCGCGGGCGCATGGCATTACCCAAATCTTCGTAAAACGGAGCGCCCAGGAAAGTCTTTGGGACCGATTTCTTGCCAGCCCCATCGACCGCCTGATCCAGTCGGCGGAGGGCATCGATGTGCGAGTCTTTCCGCAATAAGAGCCTATGAAGGAGCAGAGCCCTCACGGCCGCCTCAAAATCCTGCTGGGCTACGCGGCGGGGGTCGGGAAGACCTTCAAGATGCTCGACGAAGCCCACGAGCTGAAGCGACAAGGGGTGGACGTGGTCGTCGGCTACTTTGAGCCGCACGGGCGCAAAGACACGATCGCCAAGTCCGAGGGGCTCGAAATCATTCCGCGACGCGGAGTGCCCTACCGTGGAAGCGTGTTCGAAGAAATGGACACCGATGCGGTGCTGCGACGGCATCCACAGGTTTGCCTGGTGGACGAGCTCGCCCACACGAACATCCCCGGATCGGACCGAAGCAAGCGATGGGAAGACGTGCAGGTCCTACTCGACGCTGGAATTCACGTCCTGACCACCCTGAACGTCCAACACCTCGAGAGCCTCAACGACCAAGTCCGGGATTTTTCGGGGGTGCGAGTGCGCGAGACGATTCCCGACTGGGTCGTCAAGCAGGCCGACGAAGTTGTCATGGTCGATCTGCCGCCGGAAGCGCTGTTGAACCGTCTGAAACGCGGCGTCGTCTACACACCCGAAAAAGCCAGCCAAGCCCTGCAAAACTTCTTCAAGGAGTCCACGCTCGTCGCGCTGCGAGAGGTCGCACTCCGTCAGGCTGCTCACGAAGTGGATTCGAGGCAGGCGGGACAGCAGGCCGCTGAGGCATCCCGGGTGTTGGGGTCGGAGGGTGAAACCTCGCCCTCCCCTGCTGCGCAGGAATCAACCGACCGCATCTTGATCCACATCACCGCCAACCCGGCCACGGCCGCGCTGATCCGGCGTGGTCGACGCGTCGCGGATTTCCTGAGGGCCGATTGCTTTGCAGTCTTCGTCCACGCCGAGCCCGACTTTCGCGATTTACCCGCGGCCCAGCGGCAGACGGTTGAGAAACATCTGAATTTCGCTCGCAATCTCCGTATCGAGACCCGCCTGCTGCAAGGTAAGGATACGGCCAAGACCATTGTGGAGTTTGCCCACGTCCACGGAATCACTCATATCTTCCTGCTGCGACCGCAGCGCGCCGCGTGGTCGAAGATTTTCGGTCGCAACCTCCACCAGCAAGTCGTCCGGCTGGCGCCTAACATGCAGGTTACCATCGTGGCGGATCGACGTAACAACCTCGGCGCTTAGACTGTCCACTCCTCACCGGAGCGGAAGAACCTAGCCGATCAGAACTGGTAGGCTTCTTCGTACCGGCCGCGCGGCAGGCGAACAAGCTCCGCGCCCGAAATCTCGCCCCGGGGACAAAGCCGAGCAAACCTATCAGGCTCAGGGCGACAACCAAGCTGGGACCGGCAACCCCAAAACTACCGCGAACTTACAGTGACATGCTCGGACGGGTGGTCATACCCGTCAGCTGACGGGCGCTTTCTGCAATGTGTGCGGCTGGGGTCGGCAAGAAGATGCAGATGATGAAGGCCAAAGAAGCGGCGCGGGTGGGCCTGAAGGTATTCACCGACTCGAGTTCGCACACATGCCAAACATCGGCCTGTATGCGCCACCCACGAAGGGTCTTGACAAGTCGTGGCTCAGTGTGCTAGCCTATAGTTTCATGGAAAGGGAATGGAAACCCGGGCCGGCGAGGGCGCGACGGGGGCGCGAGTTCGCAACGATGCTTCACTGCAAGCTATATTCGCCGAATTTCCTGCCGAAAAGGCGGCTGGGGGCCCTTATATATAGCATGAAACAAAGCTGGGAAGGTTCTTAGAATCAGCGCGTTACAATTTTCGGGACAAATCGAAGCTGCGATATTGTTGAAAACAAAGGGACTGATGAAAAACTCCTCAAAGCTGGCATGTTGTTGATAGTCAATAATTTGGAGATTCGACGCGGTACAAGGGTACGGACGCGCACCATTACCGGCACGGCGCGCCTGAATCGCAGACATCACGTAACGATATCTGCGCCACCCGCCGAGTCTCTCCTAGGCTCCGCGAATCGATTCATGTAGACTCCGGGTAGGATTGGATTATTCAGGACGGCTCCTGTCGGACTGGAGGTGGCGGACATGAAGACGACAACACAACGCCCGCGGTGGGCCGCATTGACCTTGTTGCTGTTGATGTCGCTTGCTGCGACTATCCGCCCTGCCGCCGCGGCGGAGGCGGTTGACCCGTCGGTCCAAATCAAGCGCCTGGGCCGAGGCGTGAACATTCTCGGGTACGACCCGATTTGGAAGAATTTTCAGAAGGCGCGTTTCAAGGAACGCCATTTCCAGCTCATCCATGACGCGGGATTTCAGACGGTGCGCATCAACCTGCACGCCTTACAGCGCATGAGTGCGGCCAACGGCTACAAGCTGGAGGGAGGCTGGCTCAAAACCCTCGACTGGGCGGTCCAGCAGGCGCTGCAAAATCACCTCATGGCGATTCTGGACCTTCATAACTATACGGACATTGCCAAGGACCCGGAGGGATACAAGCCCCGCTTCCTCGCTTATTGGAAGCAAGTCTCCGCGCATTTCCAGGACGCTCCCAACACCGTGCTGTTCGAGCTCCTCAACGAACCCAACGGGAAGCTTACTCCCCAGCTCTGGAACGAATTTCTGAGGGAGGCCCTGGCGATCATTCGCGCCACGAATCCGGCGCGCACCGTGATCATCGGTCCGCCCTTCTGGAATGGCTTCGGCCACCTCGACGAGCTGGCGCTGCCCGACGATGATCGCAATATCGTCGTGACCGTGCACTATTACGAGCCCATGCGGTTTACTCACCAGGGAGCTCCGTGGGAGAAGGAGACGGCGCATCTTTCGGGAGTGAAATGGGGCAGCACGGAAGAAAAGGAGCGGATGGAGCGCGACTTTGCCACCGTGCAGGACTGGTCGCTAAAACACCGCCGCCCCATTCTGCTCGGCGAGTTCGGTGCTTACGACGCTGCCCCCATGGAATCGCGCGCTGCCTACACGGCGCACGCGGCCCGTACAGCGGAGTCCCTGGGCTGGGCATGGACCTACTGGCAGTTCGATTCGGACTTCATCGTCTATGATATTGATAAAGATCAGTGGGTCGAACCAATCCTGAAGGCCCTCATTCCTCAGTAGGAGGCGGAGCGCATCGACCCCCAGCAGTTACCGGGGTGGCGCCTCCCTTTTCGGCAAAGGGCGAGGTTTTGGACCCACAGGCCCGCCGAAGTGCAGACGATGGCCTTTGAGGGCTGGTACGCAACCCTTCGCCCCCCGCCGATGGGGAGGGCGGTCTGAAGACCAGATACGACACTCCTCAGGGGCTTGCTGGAGACCTTTTGTCATCTTGACCTACGCCAGCCTGGGTGGTATAGGCAGCGTCAGCTTAATACCGAGCCCAGAGTAATACGGCTGGTCTGATTTGACTGGAGGGTCCCATGTCGCTCTCACCGGGGCGGTCTTTTCCCACTCATGCATCCCCTTGGTTGGTAGTGCTTCTCGCGTCTGCGCTGCTCGCAGCGTCAACAGCCCAAGCGCAAACTGTCACGACGACGGTCCCCGCCGGATCCTACCCCGCTTCGGCCGCTGTCAACCCGGTTACCAACAAGATCTACGTGGCCAACTACAGTGGTGGCACCGTCACGGTGATCGATGGGGCGACCAACACCACGACCACGGTCACGGCTGGGGGCCTTCCCTATGCCGTAGTGGTCAACCCCCGCTCAGCAACAAGATCTACGTGACCAACGACGGCAGCGGCACGGTCACAGTCATCGACGGGGCGACCAATGCCACCACCACGATCCCGGCCGGACTCAGTCCCCACGCGGTGGCCGTCAACCCAGTCACCAACAAAATCTACGTGGCCAACGTCTCCGGCAACAACGTCACGGTGATCGACGGGGCGACCAACGCGACTACGACGGTCACAGCAGGCACAAGCCCCTGGGACGCAGCCGTCAACCCGGTCACGAACCAAATCTATGTGACGAACGCCTTCGGCAGTAGCGTCACGGTGATCGACGGGGCGACCGACACCAGCACTACGGTCGCGGTGGGAGTGCAACCTTATGCCCTGGCCGTCAACCCGGTCAGCAACAAAATCTACGTGGCGAACGGTGCCAACAACAACGTTACGGTGATTGACGGGGCGACCAACTCGACCACCACTGTAGTGGTCGGAACGGTGCCTTGCGCGGTGGCTGTCAACCCCGTCACCAATAAAATCTACGTCGCCAACCGCGACAGCAACAACGTCACGGTAATCGACGGGGCGACCAACGCGACCAGCACGGTCACCAACAGAATCTACGTGACCAACGGGGTCAGCAACAGCGTCACGGTGATCGAGGAGCAGAATGTCCAGTCGATCCCGCTCCAGGCGACGATCACGCCGCTCGCGGGGGACATAACCGGCAGCCTGACACCCACTTTCAGCTTTGGCGCCTCAAGCGCCTTCACGCCCTTCGCCCCACCCCCGGATAACCTGCTTTTCCAGGCGGACACCTGGCAGGGACCGTGGGTGGCCGCGACCAACCAGGGTGGCGGCAACTTCTCCGGCACGACGCCGACCCTCCAGCCGGGCTTCCACATCCTCTATGCGTATGCCACCGACGGTCAGGAGGCCACCTCGACCATCACCCGCACCCAGAACAGCCCCTTGATCAGCAACATCGCCGCTTACGGATTGCTGGTGTCCCCGGCCTCCGCCCCTGCCGTTAGCCTGTCCGCGACGAGCCTTTCGTTTGGCAACCAGCTCGTGAGCACCGCCAGCGCCGCACAAACCGTGACGGTGAGCAATGGCGGTGGAGCTCCGCTGGTCATCACCACCGTATTGCTGGGAGGAACGAACCCTGGCGACTTTTCTATGACCGAGAACTGCTCCAATGCGACGCTGGCTCCGAGTGGCAACTGCACCGTTAGCGTCACCTTTACTCCCTCTTTACTTGGCCCCGAATCCGCTGCCATCACCATCACCGACAATGACAACGATGTCGCCGGCTCGACCCAAATCATTTCCCTCACGGGCAACGGCACGGGGACGCCTGCGATCAGTTTTTCGGCGACGAGCGTGATTTTTGCGGGGAATCCGCTGGGCGTGAACTGTCCGACGAAGGATGTGACGGTCACCAACACGGGCAACGTACCGCTCGGCATCACGGCCATCACTCCTAGCGCGCCCTTCAGCGAAACCAACA
>JBEKUI010000228.1:0-7755 GCA_049515175.1 Terriglobia bacterium | reverse complement strand
CCGGAAGTGACGCGGGCGATGGAAGAGGCCGCGCAGCACTACGTCTTCCTGGTGGACCTGCAGGCGGCGGTGGGGAAGAAGATCGCCGAGATGCTGGGGGTCGAGGCGGCCATGGTGACCTCCGGCGCCGCGGGCGCCATCATGCTCGGTACGGCAGCGTGCGTCGCGGGGAAGGACCCGGAGAAGATCCAGCGCCTGCCGGACATCACCGGCATGAAGAGCGAAGTCATCATCCAGAAGATTCATCGCAACGCCTTCGACCACGCCATCCGCAACGTAGGCGTGAAGCTCGCGGTGGTGGAAACCGCCGAGGAGATGGAAAACGCCGTCAGCGAAAAGACGGCGATGATGTACTTCCTGAACGGCGCGCAGAACCAGGGCAAGGTGGGACTCGCGCAATTCATCGAAATCGGCAAGCGCCACGGCGTGCCCACGTTCAACGACGCGGCCGCCGACGTGCCCCCCAAGGAGCACCTCAACGAATACGTCAAGATGGGTTTCGACCTCGTCACCTTCAGCGGCGGCAAGGGGCTGCGCGGGCCGCAGTGCGCGGGGCTGCTGCTGGGGCGGAAAGATTTGATCGAAGCCGCCTTGCTCAACAACAATCCTCACGAGGACACCCTCGGCCGGCCGTGCAAGGTGGGCAAGGAAGAAATCTGCGGGATGTTTGCGGCGCTGGAACGCTATTGGACGATCGACCATGCCGCCGAGTGGAAGGACTGGGAAGCGCGGCTCGACAGCGTCGAGAAAGTGGTCGCCACCGTGCCCGGCGTGCACATGGGCCGGCACGTTCCGGAAGTGGCCAACCACGTTCCGCATCTTTACTTCCAGTGGGACGAGAAAGCCTTCGGGCTGACGCAAGCCGAGTGCGTGAAGCAACTGGAAGAAGGCGACCCCAGCATCATCTGTCTGGAGGGAGAATCTTCTCAAAGCCTCAGCATAACGCCCTTCATGATGAAGCCCGGCGAGGAAAGAATCGTGGCGCGGCGACTCAAGGAGATCTTCACCAGCGCGCTCAAGAAGGCGCAGGGCTGAAGCGTCGGCGTGACGCTTACTCGCGCTCAAGGACGAGGTTCGCCAGTTCGCCGCGATCGCGGCCCTGCGCGTCGCGCAGCTCCAAGCTGATGCGCCGCGCGCTGGGCGGAATCTCGAGGGGCTGATCGATCTTGAGGATTTCGTCCGGCGCGACCTGCCCCAGAGGAACTACTTTCAGTTCCTCGCCGTCCCCGCCCTTGAGGGAAATCGTCACGGTTCCTGGGTAGAAGACGCCGAATGACCCGGTGAGATGCGCGGCGCCGCCTTCCCGGCGCAGGCTGAGGGGCGCGCTGGTCACGCCGGCGTCGGTCACCTGCACGATGGGGCGCGGGCTGCGCGCCGCGAACCACTCGGTTTCAAACGAACCTTCGTCGCCCGGCCGGAGCGTGATGTAGGGGCTGATGATTTCGGTCTCCAGATAGTAGGGGGTGGTGCGCGGATCGGGGGGCGCCGGCGCGGCGGAATCGAGCCCCATGTCGCGCGCGGGACCGTTCAGCCAGAACTCCAGCGTGCACTGGTCGGGGTAGTCGGCGCCGGGAACGAAGCGGAAGCGCTCGACGAAGGCGTGCTGCGATTTTCCATTCGCGACGGCGAGCCAGCCGGCTTCGGAATCGACTCCCACCTGCAGGGCGCGCCACTGATAGCGCAGGGCGAATAGCCCGTTGGGCAGCACGTGGTAGGCGGGATCGGTGACCTCGCCGTACTGCGGAATGTAGCCTCTGGGGAAGCGGCTGCGCGGGTTTGTCGGCGTGGTGACCCAGATCTCGGGGTTGGGCTTGAGCGGCGCATCAGGGTCGGAGGTGTTGCTTTGGGTCACTTCCTGAAATCCCCAGCGCACGATCCGGCCGGAAATGTTTTTCATGCGATGCTCGATGCGGACGCGCGTCACGCCGCGCTCGAGATGATAGGTGCGGCTGAGTTGCAGACCGCTGCGATCGTCGGGCGGGGAGGTGACGCGCACCGCGACTTCACCGGCGTTATTCACAACCACCTCCGCCGAGAAGGGGCTGCCATCGAGGTTGTAGTCCGGCGGGCCAGCCCACTGCTCGGCGCTGTCGAAGCCCTGCGGGCCCAGCCAGTCCTTGTCGCCGCCGTAGTTGGCCCAGACGTGGCCGCGATCGTTCTGCTCGCGGGGCAGAATCTTTCCCGCCAATTCAGGATTCACAAGAAAGTAGGCGTGATTTCCCAGTTCGAACTGGATGGCGCGCCCGGCGATTTCCGGCGCGATCGTGAGCGTGACCAGCCCGTTCGTCAGGCGGTAAGCCTTCCAGCCTTTGAAGGTGGTCTGTTCCAACGAGCAGCGCGGGGCGTCTGCGGCGCGCGCGAGCGGCGCCGCCGCCAGGAACAGCGCGGCGAGCGCGGCAAGGGCCGAATCGAGAGATCGTCGCATGGGATGGTTTAGTCTCCTGCCGTTTCGGGCTGGTCCTTGAGCTTGCCCAGCAGCCGGTAGATTTGAATCAGTGCTCCGTCCACCAGGCGTTCGCCCGCGCCGGGCTCGAGGAACACGGAAAAATCCGCCGCCCCGTAGCCGCCCCCCGCCGCGGCGCGGATGGTGGGGAAGTAGCCGAAATAGCCGTTGGTGTATCCGAGAAAGAAGGCGTCACGCAGCGGCGAGCGCGAGCGAAGGGTTTGCTGAAACTCGACAAAGAATTCGCCGGGAAAGGCGGAGAGGGCGATCTCGCGGTTCAAAACGCAGCTCGAAACCGGCACGTCGAACTCCGTGCGCAGGTTGCGCATTGACTGCTCGACGTGGTCGGGAGTGAGCACCGCCGCCAGCGCCTTGCGCACGTCCTTGGGGTCCCAGCGCAGCTTGAAGTGCTGGGTGTCGGTGAGGCAGGCGACCTGCGGCTCGGCGGGAGCAGCGGTCTGAATCTGCCGGGCGATGCGCACCACCTCGCGGCCCAGGCGCTCGCCGGTCCGGCGCACCATCTCCACCGAGTCCTCGTCGAGATACGTCTTGTCGTAGTAGGGATTGATGTTGCCCGCCGCACCTTGCAGAAAGAAGCAGATGGGTGTGCCCGCCACGTTCTTTTCCACGTAACGGCGCATGGCGCCGGGATAGTCGGCGGAGTAGAAATCGTTGTCGGCGGTGAACACCACGGGGTGGCAGGCGTAGTTGACGAGGATGGCCAGAGGCTCGCCACGGGCATTATCCACTCTCAGAACGCCCACCGTGGTATCAATCGGATACGTAACCGTGCGCGTCGGGTTCCGCCAGAGCATCCGGACCGAGCCGTCGGCCTCCACGAAGCGGCGGTCGTGGCCGATATCGCTCTGGCCCCAGCCGGTTCCCAGGCGCACGGGTTCCAGGCGTCTGGACGTCTCCGCAATCCCCGCGACGATCTTGGCGATATCCTCCTGCTCCCAGGCAGGGAATTTGCCGCCCGGGTATTCCTCCTGCATGTCGGGAGCAGAGTGCGAGTGGGTGACGGAAAAGAACAGCCAGTCGATTCCGGCCTTCTCTTTGACGCCGGCGCGAAGCTGCGCCATTTCCGCCGTGGCGAAGGTGCCAATCAGATCGGCGACGACGAAGGCCGCGGTGTTGCGCCCGTCGCTGAGCACTAGAATGCGCGCCGTGAGCGGGTCGCGGATGCCTTTCGCCGGCCGGTCGGGGCGCAATTCCTGGTATCCGCCGAGCTGCACGCCCAGCGGCGGGGTGATATCGACTAGGCCCGCCGCTCCGCGCAATTCCGCCCCGCGCGCGGGCAAGGTCGCGATGCCCAAGACCGTCAACGCCCAAATCATTATCCGTCGCACCGTGAACACCTCCCGCCATTCACTCCATCGCCAAATCACAAAATCACTCAATACTTCAATGGCTCTTCTCGACCTCTTCGACGAGCACGTCGAGCATTTGCCGGAAGTCGTGTCCGCTCATCTGGTAGAGGTTGATGAGGGCGCGGTCCACCATCGCCTCGCCCGCGCCCACGCTGATGAAGGTGTTGTAGCCCGCGCCGTAGCCACCCTGGGAAGCCGCCTCGATGGTGGGAATGTAATCCGCCCATTGGCCGTCGCCCGTGTAGGTGTAGCCGAAGAGATAGGTGTATTCAATTTCGGATTTCGCGGCGAGGTCGAGCTGGAAATCGACAAAGGGCTCGCCGGGCAGCGTGACGACCGCCAGGTTGCGGTCAAAAAGGATGGTATCCATCCCCACGCGAACTTTCTTCTCCGGCTTCCAGCGGTGCGGAAATTCCAGTACGTCGTGCGTGACCTGAATTCTTCCCTCGCCGCCTTTGTGCCGCGCGCTCTGGCGGACGGCCTCAACGACCTTCTCGCCAATGGCGAGCCCGGTTCTGCGCACGGCCTCGAAGGCGCCGTCCTTCACCGGCATTGTCGCGTCGTAGGGGTTGATATCGCCCGCGGCGCCCTGCGCGAAGAGGCAGATCGCCTTGCCGCCCAGCTGCTTCTCGACGTAATCGCACATCACGCCGGGATAGTCGGCCGAGATCTGGAGATTATCGGGGCCGAGCACCACGGCGTGGCAGGCGTAGTTGACGATCACGGCCCGCGGCTCGCCGCGCGCGTTCCGGAAGACCATCAGGCCAATGCGGGGATCGAGAGGATGAGTGGGTCTGCGCTCGGAATTCCGCCAGAGCATCGTGGTGTTCCCGGCGTCGTCGACCAAGCGGCGGTTGTATCCGAGGTAAACGAAGTTGAGAGCGGGAACGAGCGTCACCGGCTCGAGCTGGCTCGCGGCCTCACCGATGGTCCGCAAAAGCTTCTCCTCGGTCGCCGCATACCAGGACTTCTCGGGCGAGGGCCAATTGCGGTCAGGCCCCGCCACGTCATACGAATCCCAGATCGAGGTGGACGGCCCGCCGTGCGTGTGCGAACTTGAAATCAGAACGTGCTGGATGCCGAATTTTTCCCACGCCCCCTTGACGACCGACTCGGAAACAAACCCCACGAGGTCGCAGGCGACGAAAGCGATGCTCGTCTCCGCGCTCTTCACGACCACCACGCGCGCGAAGAGCGGATCGTGCACGCCCGTCGAGCCCTGCTTGCGGGACTCGTAGCCTTCCATGGGGAAGCCGAGGGGCGGGGTGATATCGACGCGCGCGCTGCCCAGACGCAGGCCAGCGGGCGACGCCGAGGCGAGCGGCAGGGAGAGACAGGCGAGAAGCGCCAGGAGCAGCGCCGAGCGCGGGGGAGAAAGGGAAGGGGACATCCGGATGACCTCCTCGGAATCCCCGCTCTGGCTCGCCGCTCAGACTTCGTTCCGGTCGATCGCCCGGGCCAGGTGTTCGGCGGCGCGCAGGGCAACGGCAATCACCGTGAGCGTGGGATTCTTCTCGTTATACGAGGTGAAGCTCGCCCCGTCAAGCACCCAGAGATTTTTTACGTCGTGCGCCCGGTTGTGCGCGTTGAGCACCGACCGCCGGGGATCGGTCCCCATGCGCACCGTGCCGACCAGATTCTCGCCGTCGAAGTGCGGCTTGTGTTCCTCGCTCCAGAAGCCCAGCACCTTTCCTCCCGCTGCCTCGATGATGGCGTGGCACTGCTCCCTTTCGTCGCGCACCATGGCGAGCTCGTTCTCGCTCCACTCCTGATGCATGCGCGCCTTGGGCAGGCCGAACTCGTCGCGGGCCACGGGATCGAGATCGACGAAGTTCTTCTCGCTCGCCAGGATTTCACCGTGGGCGCTCAGGCTGACGACGGCGGGATAAATCCGCCGAACTTCCTCGCTATACGTCGCCCAACAGCCGGCGACCTGGGCGGGGTGGGCGGGAATCTGCTCCGGGCCGCTCTGCAGGTCGATCATGTATCCGCGGGCGAACTTCTTGCTCGGCTTATCGTAGTAAATGTTCTGCACCACGGCGTGTTGCCCCGCGCCGTCTTCGTTGAGCACCTTGGCGCCCAGCAGGCGCTCGAGATAGCCGAGGCAGCCGTAGTAGTGTTCGCTGACAAGATTCTTGCCGACCCAGCCGCTGGCGTTCGCCAGGCCGTTCGGAAAAGTCTTGGATTTCGACATGAGCAGAATGCGCACGTCTTCCACGCCGCCGCAGGCGAGCGCGTACACGCGGGCGCGAGCGCGGAACTCCCGCCGGGTTTCGCGGTCGATGAAGACGGCGCCGCCCAGGCGATTGCCCGCCGCGTCCATCTCCAACTCGCGGACGATGGCGTTGGTGACCAGAGTGAGCCTTCCGGTGGCCCGCGCCGCGGGAATGGCGGCATTGGCGGAGGAGTACAGGGCGTTGATATGGCAGCCCCGCATGCAGTAGCCGCAATAATGGCAGCGCGGGCGGCCGCCGTGCGGCTCGGTGTTGATCGCCTTGCGCAGCGGAAACACCCGGTAGGCCGGACCGAGCTTCTTCTCGCACGCTTCCTTGATGAACTGCTCACCGCAGCGCAGGACGAAGGGTTTGAGAAAATGCCCGTCGGGCGCGGAGGCCAGTCCCTCGCGCGAGCCGCTGACTCCCATGAAGAGTTCGGCGCGCGTGTAGTAGGGCTCCAGCTCCGAGTAGCCGAAGGGCCAGTCGTCGCCCGCGCCGCGGTTCTGGAAGTCGCGCTCGCCGAATCGCCAGGAGATGCCGGCCCAGGTCAGCGTCTTCCCACCCACGGCGGGCAATAGGGCATAGTCGATTTGCTCGCCGGGGCAGGTCACCGGGTCTTTGACGTAGAGGAAGCCGGAATAATCGTTCTCGCCGTGCGAGGGCCAGCGCCCGCGGAAGGGCAGCTCGTAGGGCGGAACGTGCGTCCGGAAACGGTCGTTCGAAACCCAGCCGCCCGCTTCCAGAACGATGACGTGCAGCCCCTGCTCGGTGAGCTGCTTGGCGGCGATTCCGCCGGCGGCCCCGGAGCCGATGATACACACATCGTATTCGCGCCCGCAGATGGCGTTCAGATCGCGGCCGAGCGCGGCGGGCGAGGAGGTCTCCGGCGGAACGATTTTCGGCTCGACGACAGTTTCTTTTCGCAGCGCTGCGGCAGGGACGGCGGAAAGGGCCGAGCCGGTGACGAAGGCCTCTCCGAAGTGGTCCTTGCAGGTTGCCGGGCCGTTCGAGACGGTGTTTCCCTTGTATTTCAGATCCTCCATGAGTCCGATCTTGGACGTATAGAACCCTTCGGCGACGGAATCCTTGAGGCGGCGGAAGAACTTCTCGACAGTCGAACGCGGCGCGTGCTCGGCTTGAGCCAGCTTGGCGAGCAGCGCCACCTGCTCGGCGGGCGCGAGCGCGGTGAAGGGCTTGCCACCCTGCGCGCGCGCCAACTCGTCCAGCGATGCCAGGCCTTGCGTCCATTCGCGCTGCTCCGGCGGGGCAGCGTGGGCGAGAACGAAATCGATGTAGTCCTCGACCTTGGCCGCGCTCGCCCCGGGAGCGACCGCGTCGGCGGGGATGAGCAGGTCGGCTAATTGTCCGACTGTGGCTTTTTGCGCGGGGGAGAGGAACGGGGCGTCGCCAGCCGCGGCGAGGCCGTCCGGACGAAACATCGCTCCGGCAGCGGACGGCTTTCCAAACAAAAAGTCTCGTCGCCAGTTTGTCGCAGTTGTCGCCCCGATGAGACCGAGGAGACGCATTAGTGCGCGCCTGCGACTTTGAGTCAGGTGCGCAGGATGTGAAGAATCGGACTCGCTGTCGGTCGAGTGGTCGGATTTCTTGGAAAGTGTAGCATTTTGGGACATCGCAGGAATCTCCCTTGGGCGGCGTTGCGCGAGGTGACGTGGCTCGGCGCGCTGTCCGACCTCGCCTGCAAGCCCGCTACCGAAGAGTGTTGGTA
>JBEKUI010000227.1:0-7760 GCA_049515175.1 Terriglobia bacterium | reverse complement strand
TGCAGCGCCGAGATCCCTTTCTTCCCTTGACTCATCCGGTAGATCGCCCAGAACCAGTCGGCCAGCGGCACTCGCGCCTTGTGGAAGATCGTCCCCGCCGTCACCGAGCCCTGATAGCCGCACGCCCGGCACTCGTCCACCCGCCGGGCCCGCATGTAGCCGCGACTGCCTCCCCCACAGCGCGGACAAACAAAACCGCGCGGCCAGCGTACCCGCCGCAGGTGCTCCCAGCACCGCTCCTCGTCCCCAAAAAGTCGCCGGAATCTCTGGATCGTCATCATTCTCTTGCGCTTAGCCCTTTTCATGCCCGGCATGATATCGCTTTTTCTTCGCCGGAGCAAGCATGATATTCATACTCAGATATTCAGCGGCATACTCACGCTCATGGTTTCACTGATCCGTCTTCTTTTCTCCTGCCCTTCGCAAAAACTCCATCCGCGGAGTGGTTAGGACTTCCCTGGGACGATTGGCGCGATAGAAATAGGGTTTTCGCAGCGACCACGAGCCAACCTGAGGGGTTTCGAGAATCTGCTGAAACCTACCACGGCTACCGTGAGCATGCGCTAGGAACAGAACACTTTGTCAGCCGTTGATTGCAGCATTGGGAGGGGTCAGGGCAGGGGTTATTTTCTGAAAAACCATACAAAATCCTCGTAAGTTATAGCAAATACTGCGCAAAGTCTCCTTGCAGGGGTTGGTGGTTAAATATCACGTGTTTTCAACGACTTACCTTCCACCGCCACCCACCGCCATCCACGGCCACATTCTCACAAACCCTGCCCACCCACAGTTTCCGAGCAGGAAGGCCCTGACCCAAGTCGCCAGCGCAATTTCGCGACGTGGGTGAGGCGGAAGGACGCTCCGGGTCGCGGCATCCTTGAGTAGCTCCAGAGGCATTCCTTCGTTCAGAATCCTGGTCGAATCCGAATCGAACAGGAGACATCCGTACGCGAAGCTCTCGAGCGTTGGGTCGGTATCGGCGTCGCGCTCGTATTCCTGCTCCAATCCCGCAGCCGTGACGCCGCAGAGCGCGCGAGGCGCAAATTTCAGGAATTTCTCCAGGTTGCGGGCCAGCGCCAGTCCCTGAGCCAGGCTGACCTGACCTGATTAGGAGAAGAAGCGCACATTCCATCAGGGCCCGAGGAGCATCGCACTCCTCAGTTCACAGAGGCCGGATATATGCATGCGTCTCTTGTCCCGCAGCGCCCGACCCGGAAGGCTCTTGCATCCGGAATGGGATATTCTTGAATTCGTAGTCGGAATAATGCAACGTTACACGCAGAGGTGCCACATGACACAACCGCTGATCCACCGTGTGGAAGGCTCGATTCAGGAAAGTCTCGCCGTCAAACAGGCCCTCCTTCAAGACAAGAGTCTCGTTCACTTGATCGCGACGGTGGCGATAGAGTTCCTGAGGGCCCTTCAGGGAGGGCACAAGATTCTACTCTTTGGCAACGGCGGAAGTGCCGCCGATGCCCAGCACATCGCTGCGGAATTTGTGGGCAGATTTCAGCTAGAGCGGCCACCCCTGCCGGCCCTCGCGCTAACCACAAACACTTCTGCACTGACGGGTATCGGGAACGATTACCTTTACGAAAATGTATTTGCGCGCCAGGTGGAAGCCCTCGGCTACAAAGATGACGTTGCCGTGGGCATTTCAACCAGCGGAAGGTCGGTGAATGTCTTGAAGGGCCTGGCTGTTGCCAAAGCCAGGGGCTTAGTGACAGTGGGATTGACCGGGAGGGACGGCGCGATGCTAAAAGAACAGGCGCAGTATTGCATCTGCGTTCCTGCCGAAACGACGCCCCGGATCCAAGAAGCTCATATTCTTATTGGCCACATTCTTTCCGAGATTACCGAGACGGAGCTGGCTTCCAGTCGGCGAGGGGATCCTTGCGGGGATTTGCACGCAGGAAATGTCTGACGGCGTAAGATTCAAACACCCTGTGAGTCGCCAAAACCGCGTCCAATATAAATTGGATCCGATACTTCGGTAAAACGGTCCTCGTTTCACTGATTCGTCTTCTCTTTGCGGCCGGTAAGGTCCGCCGAGTATTGGATCTCGAGAATCTGGCCTTGCAACAGCAGATGGCGGTGATGAAGAGACATCGTTCCCGACCCCGGCTGTGGGAGACTGATCCTCCTCCGGCCATGCGCCCCCGCACGGCGGCGTGCCTCCGATTATGCGGCCCGCGAGCCGTCCGGGCGGTAGTCGCGAGCGTATTGAACCATGGCGCGCAGGTTGTCGGGTGGCGTCAGGGGAGAGACTTCACAGCCCGAATTCACGATGTGGAACTGCCCGCAGGTCTCGTGACACTTCCGGGCGGCGCCGTAGACGGTTTCCGGCGTCCCCTCCAGAAGATCAGTGATCGTGGAGATGTTTCCGGAGATAACACGCTCCGGCCCCAGGCCAGCCCGGGCCGCGGCCAGGTTCACAGGGAAATCCAGTTCATAGATGTCCACCGGAAGCTCGCGCATCTTCGGGATGAGTGGGTCGGTCTTTCCGCACATGTGCAGGCGGCGTATCACCTCGCGGTGCTTCTCCTTGACGAAATCGAGCACGCGTAGTTGTCGGGGGAACAGGAATTCGGCATAGCGTGATGGTCCGATCATTGACGCCGCAGCATCGCTCATGCCAATGGTGTCCGCCCCGGCGGCAATCTGCGGCAAGGCGTATAGCATGGCCACTTCAGCGGTAAAGTCCAGCAAATCGTGAACGAACTCCGGGTCATCCACGAAATCGGCCATGACATTGTTCAATCCGCGCAGTTCCTGCGCCAGCGCGAGAGGGCCCTCAATCCAGCCGACGATGGAAACCTCCTGCCCAACGGCGCGGCGCATGATCTCGATGGCCTTGATCCGGTCGTGCATTCTTCCGCCGCCGCAAGGATCCGGCAAGCGAAACTCTTTGAGGCGACGCTTCTCCGTCAGAGCAGCCCGCCCTTCGTTGATCGCCGGCCCCTGGTCTTCGAACCAGACCACGCTGCCTTCACCGGCGATATCGATGACTTCTCGCGCCGGGTCGGAGCACGTCAGCAGACAGTCGATGCCGAAATCTTCGGCTACTTTGATCTGGGCTTCCGCCATCTTTCGGCCGTCCCGGGTGTAATCAATGTAGGGGATGCCGGCATGTTTTGCTGCGAACATCATCAGGACAGGCTGAACGGGCAGATGATCAACGGGTTGACCCGCAATGACTTTGCGCACTCGCTCTAATGAAGTGAAATTTCCCACTTAACTTTCCTCCTCGCCCCAAAGCATACGCAAGCCGCCCGGTTGATTCAATCTCAAATCGCCATGGCCTTTTTGGTGTAGCATCGCGGCTCGCTTTGGCCGTTCCGCTGCCCGTCCTGGTTTCTTTCCCGCCTCCAACCTGCCTCGCCGCTAACACTTGTCCCCACTGAATACATTCTGAGCAGCTAGATTGCCTTGCTTTCCTCATTTGCTAGCCATCCGGCAGCGGCAGCGCCGCGATCATTCTCAGCATGCTGCC
The DNA here is from genome assembly GCA_049515175.1 of Terriglobia bacterium. Classification (GTDB taxonomy): domain Bacteria; phylum Acidobacteriota; class Terriglobia; order UBA7540; family UBA7540; genus JACQNR01. The sequence goes on along the minus strand of JBEKUI010000227.1, from coordinate 4,267 downwards.
AAACAGTCTCCGGGTCAGGTGCCCCGCGGCCAGTAGCAGCAAGTAATGGCGCAAATGTTTCAGCAGGCGTCCGCCGGTCTTCATCCTCCGACTGCCGCAGCAGGTCAACTGAGCATTCCATTCCACCGCGCCCAGGCGAATGATCCCTCCCCTTCTCTAAAGGGTGGTTGAAATCTGGCGTCCGAAGTAATTACCATGTATACTGACCCGTTGATCTAGATGGCTAGAAACGATACGAGGGTAACCGTGGACAACCAAGAACCTTCAAGGAGCAAGTCGCCCGTTCTCCTCCTGAATCGAACCAGCTACGTTCCTATCTACCAACAAATTGTAGACCAAATTTCTAATCTTATTAACTCGGGTCGCTTGGCTACTGGGCAGACTTTCTGGTCTGAGGGCGAGGTCGCTATTTCCGTCGGCGTGAGTAAGATGACGGTTCGCCAAGCTTTTCAGGAGTTGCGAAGACAAGGTCTGCTGGTCATTGAAAAGGGCCGCCGACCCGTGATCGGCCACGGGCGAATTGGGAAGGACTTTCAGGAGCCGCGGGGATTTACGGAGGAAATGTCTCGCCGTGGCATGAAGGCGTCCTCGAAGGTTCTGGAAGCCGTACTCATCGAGCCCGATGCTGGAACCGTCAAGGCTCTTCAGCTCGCTGATGGGGAGAAGGTCTACCGGATCCAGCGATTACGTTATGCCGACGATGATCTGGTTGGGATGGAGACTGCTCACCTTCCCAGCCGCAAGTTTCCGGGGCTTGATGAGCAGAACCTGGAAAACCGCTCGCTATATGAAATCCTCGAGACGCTATACGGAGTGAGCATCGATTGGTCTCGAGAGGAAATCGAGGCCATCCCTGCAGGGAAGGAGGAAGCAAAGCTGCTCCAAGTTGCGCCGAAAACACCACTCTTCAGCATGCGCAGAACTGCCTACAGCACAGAAGGTGTGGCTGTGGAATACGGGATTTCGTTATTTCGTGGTGACCGGTATAGCGCAACGGTGGTCTCGCGCCGTGGGAAGTGAAGGGGAGTATTCATGCCGTTTTCACCGGCAAGGAGGGTCAACCGAGTGAGGTCCCTTGTGCTTTTTTGCTCTTGGTCTGCAATCCTCGTCTGGAGCGTTCCTGGCTGCTCCCAGCAGCCTGTTAAATTGACCCGCTCGGATGATCGCATCGAGGTGACAATCGGAGGGAAGCTGTTCACGACTTACTACTTCGGCCCTCAGGTACCCAAGCCTTACCTCCATCATGGCGACTCAGATCGGGCAAGGGTTGCAGAGAGGTACAAGGAATATTCTGCGAAGAACTAGAAACTACTTTAGAAGCCGCCTTTTGCGATTGAGCGTCAGAGATTGCACCACTTCTCCAGATAAGGCGACAGGCATTGAGAATCACAGGGGAAAGACCGTATGAGGCGCCTCTCTGTGCGATTCACCGCAAATTCTGGGACGTGGTTTGAGCCGGCCTTCGTGGCGATGCTTTTGGTTTTTCGAATCCACTCGTGAGGTGTATTGATGAGCGATGTCGGATCGTTAGTCTCTTTCAGAGTCGGGGAACTCACAATCCACGTGTTTAATGACCGCCGGGCTCTTGGAGAAGCGGCTGCGGCGCATGCTGCAAGGAGGTTGAAGGACCTTGTGGCTCAGCATCAAGAAGTCTCGGTGCTTTTCGCCACGGGCGCGTCGCAAATGGAGACGCTGCGGGCCCTCACCTCAAAAACGGATATACCTTGGGCCCGAATAACCGGGTATCACATGGACGAGTATGTGGGACTCTCGGACCGGCATCCTGCATCGTTCCGTCGTTACTTGCGAGAGCGTCTCACTGACCAGGTGCCACTGAAATGCTTTTACCCCGTCGTCGGCGATGGTCCGGACCCCGAACAGGCCTGTTCCGAATACGCCGAAATGCTGCGCCGGAGCAGACCTCAGCTCTGCCTCCTCGGAATCGGGGAGAACGGCCACTTGGCCTTCAATGATCCAGCCGAAGCGGATTTCGATGATCCCGCCGACGTGAAAGTGGTCTCATTAGACGTCGCTTGCCGGCAGCAGCAGGTTAACGAAGGATGGTTTCAATCGCTACCGGAGGTTCCTGGGCAGGCTATTACGCTGACTATCCCAACCTTGATCCGTATCCCCGAGTTGATAGTTTCAGTCCCTGGAGAACGCAAAGCCCATATCGTCAAGCGGACTTTGGAGGAACCTATCTCCACGAAATGTCCAGCGACGATTCTGCGCAAACACCCCAGTGCGGAACTATATTTGGATAGAGAATCGGCAGCCGAATTAAACCTGGCCCTTTAACATAGAGCCCCATTTCCTCTCGTGCATTTGCCTGGGAAACGATATCGAAACCTTAGGTTGGCACATCATTCTGTAAAATGTCCAGGGAGCAGAGGCCCCGACATTAAATCCCGGAGCGAGAGCCCTGGTGATTGAAGACCCTATCGGGTCAAGATTCGTTGCTTGGCATCAGGGTCTTCGCGCAGTATCGGTGTTCGGACGCACCATAAGGCCGACTACTCTGCGGCGGTAGAAGGCACATCGATTCCTTCCTGTATCCCCCCGAAGGAAATATGGCACAGGGGTTCGCTTGGTGGGCTTTCGGGCCCGCAAGCGTTTCTACTGCACTGGAACGCCGGGGGCAGGGAGCTTTCCGGAGATTCTTTCTTCTTGTTTCTCACGGGCCTCGGCTTGCAGGCGACCCGCTTCTGCCAGCTCCTTCTGGGCTTCCTCGCGCCGGCCGATTTTACTGTAAGCCTGTCCGAGCTGGTAATGAATGCCTGAGCTGCCAGGCTCCAAAGCGACAGCTTTTTCGAGGTAGGGGATCGCATCGGCGACCTGACCCTTGCGGACGTAGGCCTTCCCCAGTCCGGCAAGAGACTGGGTCATTCTGGCACTCAACGCCAGGGCCTTCCGGAACATCGCGATTGCCGCGTCGGGCTTGTCTTGCGCAAGGTAGATAGTGCCGAGATTTTCGTAACTCCAAGGCTCCTTCGGCGTATTTTCGCGTTCCAGGTCGAACTGCTTTGCGGCTTTGCCAAGCTCCCCGAGACGTTGGTAGACCACCCCGAGATTGTAGTGTGCGTAAGGCAGCTTGGGGTCCACAGCGACTGCGGTTTCGAGTTCACTCTGGGCCTTCTGGTTCAAATAGAGGTCCAGATAGGCCTTGCCCAGCAATAGGTGCATATGCGGAGAGTCGGCGCCGACGCGGACCATTTGCTCGAAAGCCCTGGCCGACTCCGATTCGCGCTGCAGCTTCCCGTAGCAGATGCCCAACACAAACAGGTAATCGAGATTGGTTTTTTCGTTGTCATAAAGAGGCTCAAGAGTCTTTACGGCTTCGGAGTATTCGTCCGTTGTGAAATGACACATGCCTTTCAGATAGCGCGCCTGGGCGTTCGTACGCTCAGCCTTGAGCGCTCGATCGAAATAAGGAACCGCAAGCCGGTAGTCTCTCTTGCGGTAATACGCCAAGCCTAGGTTGAGGTCGATTCCAGCCACATTCGGCGCCAGTTCTTGCGCTCGCTGAAATGACTCAATGGCGGCGTCCAGCTTGTCGGTACGCATGTAGATGACGCCCAGGTTGACAAAGGCGGCCGTAGTGTGCGGGTCAATCTCCAGGACCCTTCGAAAGCCTCTCTCTGCACGCGCGTAATCTTCCGACGCGAGCGCCCGCTGCGCCTCCTCGAAAATCACCTTAGGGTTGGGGTGAGCGGGCGGCGTCTGCGCCAAGCCCGGCAGCCCTGCGGAGAGAACAAAAAGCAGTAATCCATCTGGAAGGACGTCCTTCCACACGAATCGGTTAGCCACTTTGCCCAAATGCCGTTTGCCGCAAATGAATCCCTTACGCACGCTCCCATAATAGCAGGAACACTCAGGCATCAAAGTCCCTCTGCATCTAGCCAACACAAATAATCAGTTCCCTCGAGCACAACTCGCCTTGCATCGCGGAATGGGCGCAGGATTGCTATTTATCATGAAAAAGCTTGCGTTCCGTCGAACGAGGCACTGCATGGCGTCGTCTTTCGCCTGCTGGTGGGGATGGAGCGAGTGTGAGGGTTCAAGATGACATTGACACGATGTCCTCTGGCGTAGACGCGGTCTTCCAAATCACATATATAGAAAACTATATATATACAATAATTCGTACGCTTACGACCCGGATGGAATAATTATGTCTATTAAAAACATATACTTACGTTGTCTAATTGTCTTGCTAAAGTTGGCATCATAATTGCATGACTAGTTATGCGAGTACCTATGTACAGTT
>JBEKUI010000226.1:0-7786 GCA_049515175.1 Terriglobia bacterium | reverse complement strand
GCGAGAGGGGCTGCCCGTGCGTTCCGCGCGGAGCGACCGTCGCGATTCCTCCACGGTCTCGCAGGTGAGCTGGCCTGCTCCGGCTGGGAAGACTGCGCCGGGCAGCTGCCGGTCCCTTCCTGCGTCCGGGCAGACTCCGACCGGCGCTACAGGGGGAGGGCGGAGCCCTCCCCTACTCTTCGCGGGTGACTTCCGTGGCCAACCAGAACTTGCCGGGTTCGAGGCCGGCGCGCAGGGCGAGTTCGTGAACGAGGAGTTGGATATAGACGCTATCGACGAGCGTCCCGAGAAACAAAGGAATCGGAGCGACGCGGACCAGCCGGACGTTGGTCGTGTCGGCGAACGGTTGATCGGAAATGAGCAGGACGCGGCCGCCGTTCGCGCGAATATCGTCGGCGAGTTTGGTGAGAAGTTTTCCGGTCTTCCCGTCGCGGCCAAAAATAATGTAGCGATGCGCGGGATTGATGATCTCCACCGGGCCGTGGCGGAACTGTCCAGCGCTCATCGGTTCGGCGCCCAGCCGGACGACTTCCTTGAACATCAAGGCGCCCTGATGAACGGAAGCCAGCTCGGCACCGCGCCCCATGAGCGCCACGTATTGTGGCTGGCCGAAGAATTCCGCGGCGGGAGGGACGAGCACACCGGCACGGTCGAGGAGCCTCTCCTGCTGCTCGATGGCTTCCTTGAGCGCCTGGGTGAGCGTGCGCGCCGGTTTGCGCGCGATGGCGAAGGCGAGGTACATCAGTACGGCGACGGCGCAGGTGTAGGTCTTGGTGCTGACCCTGCTTTGCCGCCCCGCCATCATGGGCAGCAGCAGCGCGGCGCGCCGGACGAGCGTGCTGTTCTCCACGTTCGCCACGCCCACGATTCCCATTTTCTTGGGCAGCCGTTCGAGCAGACGCAGAACCTCCACCGTTTCGCCAGACTGGGAGACGACCACCAGGAGCGTGTCGGGCCCGAGGAATTTCATATGGTGGTGAATCAGCTCGGCGGTTTCCCACACCACCGACCGGATGCCCAGCGATGACAAGTAAGCCTGCGCCGGATAGGCCGCGAAGAGAGAGGACCCCATTCCGGTGAAGACCACGGTAGGCGGCCAGTGAGTCACCAGCTTGCGCAGCGTCTTCGCGGGAATGACTCCGGGGCTGGAGTAATACTTGCGCAGGCCCGAGAGCGCCGCGGGCTGCTGATAGACTTCTTCCATCATGTTGGTCATAGGCGTCGAAGAATCAGGAAAGTGAACTGGAGAAACCTCCCTTCGGGATTCTAGCATTGCCAGACGGTATTCGGGGCAACTGGAATTTCCCCCCGCTTGGCGCTACGATAGTTATCTTAGAACCCAGCCCCGCAAATCGTATCGGAAGAGGTGCTTCCCCCCATGAAGTCTTTGCGATCCCGTCTGGCGCCGGTCGCGATGCTTGCGGCCCTGTTGCTCCTCCCGGCGGCCCGTGCCGCCGACCGAATCCAGCACGTCGTGGGTACGGCGAACAACCGCTGCGTGGTGGTGAATGGCCGTCCCGAATACTGGGTGGACGGCAAGCCCTTCTTCGAGCACGCGGCGGCGTTTTTCTATTACCGTCTGCCGCGGGACCGCTGGGCGGAAGAGCTGGCGCGATTGAAATCGCTGGGCATCAACACCCTGGATATTCTCCCGCTTTGGAACTGGCATCAGCCGGAAGAGGAGGTTCTGGACTTTGACGGCCACACCAACCCCCGCCGTGACTTGAAATATCTGTTGCAGCTGGCTGATCTCCTGGGATTCAAGGTGACCCTGCGCCCCGGCCCCTACGACACCAGCGAATGGCGAAACGGCGGGTACCCGGACTGGCTGCTGCGCCGGCCCGAATACCACATGTCGGAACAGGCCATCCTGGAAGGCCGCTACCCGCGCTGGTCGGCGCTTCAGTATGAACAATCCGAAGAGGCGGCGACTCAATGGCTAAAGAACGATACCCACCTGCGGTACACGCAGGAGTGGTACGACCATCTCTATTCGCTCGTGCGCCCGCTGCTGGCCGGAGCGGGCGGGCCGGTCATCAGTCTCCAACTGGATGACGACCAGGCCATCGGCTATGCCAACTACAACGGCCCTAATTTCTGGAAATACATGGACCTGCTCCGCAAGTACGCCCAGGAGGCCGTCCATCATAGCCCCATCCCCATTTACCTCGATGCGGCGCAGATGCGAGTGAATGCCGAGGCGAATGATGTCACGACGGAACCCTTTTGGAATCTGGGGCAGGGTTACCAATGGTCCGCGCAGGGGGGATTTACCACCCCCGAGGAAGCCGCCAAGAACAAGTTCCTGACCGATATTCTGAAGACGCAGCCGTTGTTTGCGCCGATACACATCGAGTTTCAGGCGGGCTGGTTCCCGAAAGAGAGCGACACGTACGCCGCGCTCACCGATCCTTCCAACACCCTGGTGGCCAGCCGGGTGATGTTTCAGAACGGCCTTAAAGGGTTGAGCTACTTCCCACCCAACGACACCCTCTACCCCGCCGGATATGAAGTGCCATGGACCAACCATTTCTACGGCTGGGAAGCCGCCGTGAATTATGCCGGGAAAGAAACCGCGCGCGCCGTCCCGGTGCGGCGGAATGGCCGGCTTATCGCCGGCATGGGCCCGCTCCTGGCCTCGTCGCACTTCGTCGCGGATGCCGGCCTGATCTATCCCATGGCGACATTCCCCCAGGCCGACTTGAGTGCCGCCGAGGCCGACTACGTGGCGAGCTTCTCTCGCCGCGTCCTCTGGTCGGCGGCGGTTGATCACATCAACCTGGAGCTGATCGACTCGGACCATTCGCCGGCGGAGAATTTCCGGCGCTACGGCGTCCTGCTGCTGCCCAACCTGGTCAGTGGCAAGGCGGAAGTAAAGCGTTTCCCGCACCTCGAGCGATACTCGGACAAAGCCCAGCGCATGGTCCGCGATTACGTGGCGGAGGGAGGAACCCTGGTGGCGTTTCCTTCTCTCCCGAAAGGGAAAGCCTTTGATGAACTCTTCGAGCCTTTCGGTAAGGCGCAGCCGGCGCCGGGAGAGACTACGGTCCGATTCGCCGACGGCACAACGGCCCGCGCGCTGGCGTCACGCTTCGTACTGACGCTACCCAAGAAGCAGCGGACGGAGGTCAAAGTCTTCGCCCGCGACGCGCGCGGCGGAATCGTGGGTGCGAGCGTCCAATTCGGCGAGGGCCGGGTGCTGTTTTTCGGGGCGGATTTTTCGCGTTGGTCGGCGCCAGCGGAAGGGCCGGAAGCGCAGAGCGCACCCCGCGGGCGCGACTATTCCGAAGAAGCTCAGAAAGCCGCGCGGCCGATGCTGGCGGCCCTGCTCAAGGAGGCGGGCGCGCCCCGTCAGGTGGCGGCGGAGGTGGAGTCTCCCAATCCGCGTGACCCGGGCCTGTACGTCACGGAACTCCTGGCCGACCCGCGCGAGGAGTTCGAGCGCGCCCGAATCCAATACGCCTTTGTGGGAGTGACGAATTTCGCGGTGCAAGAGGCGCGAACGGTGGAGGTGGCGCTCGCCGACCCGCGCTCTTCATCCCGGACGCCCGCGGCGGAGTCGCTCCTGCGCCTGCCGCGGCTGACGCTGCCGCCGCGCGAATCCCTCCTGCTGCCCGTGCGTGTTCCGCTCAGGAATCCCTACTGGGAGACAGCTCCGGGGCTGGAAACCACGGACGAAATCTATTACGCGACGGCGGAGCTCTCACACGTCGATTACGACGGGAAGTCGCTGAGGCTGGAGTTTACGGCGCCGGCGGAGGCTGAAGTGGCGCTGCGACTCTCGGCGCGCCCCACTGGCGCGCGGATCGATGGCACGGAGGCAGCCATCCAGGAGGATGGCACGCGCCAGCTTTATGTCATCCGAATGCCGCACGGCTCCGCACCGCACTTCGTGCGCGTCCTCGAGGTCGATTATCCCCGCGAGGGGCCTCGCATCACAATTCAGGCGAAAGGAACCTGGATCACGGGCGAGACGCGAGCGGTACGCTTGCGAGTGGAGAACCCCAACCCTGCGTCCCTGGAAGGTGCTCTCGACTTCGTGGCCGGCTCCGTGTACAAGGCGGAAAACCCGCCGCTCTCGGTTCACATTCCCGGGCGCGCGGCGCGGGAGTTCAGTTTCCCCATTGAAATTCCCACCCACGCAGCAGAGAACCAGTCCGAAGAACTGATCGCCACGCTGCGTGAGACGGGTTCCGCCGTAACTTGGGCCTGGAAATCCCAAGCCACCATCCATCATCCCTTTGATTACTCGCTTGGCCCCACGCAGTCCTTCCCCTTGCGCGAGGACCAATCCATTCCCATTGTTCATCCCCTCCTCACCACGGTGAACCTGCCCGGCGACGCAGTGGTGCAGCTGCACGTGAAGAACTGGCTCGACCACGAGCAGGTGGTCACGCTGGCCACCGAATCGAAAGACCTCAATGTGACTCCCGCCAGTTCGCAGTTGGTCCTGCCGCCGGGCGGTGAAACCACGGTGGAATTGCGCGCGCCCTTGACCCAGGGTTCGGGAGTCTATCGGTTCGGTCTTCGTTTGCACGCCGGCTCTTACGCGGTGAGCGACGCCGTGCTGATCGCCGCCCTGCGCGAAGGCGATGCCATCGCCTACAAGCTCGATTACGACCGCGACGGTTTCGAGGATTTGATTCTGGAGAATCGCGCCGTCCGCTGCTTCCTGAGCCCGCAGGCCGGTGGGCGGTCTTTTGCTTACGTCTTCAAGGAGACGAACGCCAATGTCTTCGATTCGGTCGGGGGGATGCGCGATTCCTTCCTGGCCCGCTTCGAGCCTGGCGACATGAAAGGCTTGCCGGACTGGACCAACGCCAACTGGCTAGGCCTCTACAACCGGCCCTACTCGCTGCGCGTCCGCTCCGCAGCCGGCGCTCAGGCCGAAGTCGAGTTCGAATACGAGGCGCCGGATATTTACCCAAAAGGTGTGACGCTCAAACGCGTCCTCACTCTCGCCGGAAACCAGAACGTCCTCGTGTCGACGACTTCCGTGACCCCACAAGGAATTGACAAGCCTCAGGCCTACGTGCTCGAAACTTCGGTGCCTTTCCGCGGGGCCGGGGAGTCCAGCTATAACCAGTGGTTCTCCTCCGGACACCCCAAAGAGGACTTCGCCGCCCAGAAAACTCTCAGCTTGGAACAGCGGGGTGGGTACTTCGGCACAATCAACAAAAATACGGGACTTACGTTCGCGCTAATGTTCCTCACTCCGCCGCAGACCACCCAGGTCGTCACGCAGAACCATTCGGCGCTGATTCGCGCCGTCTATCCCGCCTTTGCAGAGAAGGACCGACCGTACACCTACCGCGTCGGCTACTATCTGGGGAAAGAAGAAATCGAGAAACTGGCGGGAACGCTCGAGAGCGGCGCCAAGCGATGAGAATCTGAAAAGCGGGATTGGAACACGGCGCGGGACGCCGCTGGGCTGCCGGCGTCTTCAAGAAGCAGCCGGAAAGTAGTCCCGGCAGGCTTCGAGCACCGTCTCGCGCGAGACTTGCGGGCTGCTCCCCTCGTACTGGGCACTCCACCGAATCTGATTGAGCAGGTCGCGCGGATAGGAGGCGCGCAAGGGCTGGCGATATTCCTTCTCCAGCAGTTCGATGAGATAGTCGATGACCTCCAGATCGCATCCCATGCCGTACTCCAGACAAACCCGCTGGAAAACCTCCTTGAACTGTCCCTTCTTCATGGGACTCACTTTGATCTTGTTGGGGATACGGCGCAGAAAGGCCGGGTCGGCGAGCTCGGACAGCTCGCGGCCCGTCGCGAAGATCACAAAGAGGTCGAAGGGAATCTCCATCTTTCGCCCTCCGGCAAGGGTCAGAAAATCGATGCGTCGGTCGAGGGGAAGAATCCAGCGACTGAGCAGATCTTCCGGGCGGATGCGCTGCCGGCCGAAATCGTCCACGATGAGGACCCCGTTGTTGGCTTTCATCTGCACGGGGGCCGCGTAAAACCTGCTGGCGGGGTTGAACTGCAAGTCAAGCAGCTCGAAGGTGAGTTCGGCGCCCACCAGCACTCGCGGCCGCTTGCACATCACCCAGCGCTCGTCGTGCGGGGTGTGCAGCGGGTCCGGGACGCTCTCATGGAGAAGCGGATCGAACACCACGATGATCTGTCCGTCCACCTCGACGGCGTGCGGGATCCAGACCCGGTCGTGATAGACGCGGGGCATCGCTTCGGCGATCACCGTCTTGCCGGTCCCGGTGGGGCCGTGGAGTAGCAAGGAGGTGCCGGAAACCATCGCCGTCCCGAGCTGTTTCAGCATGGGCTCGCTGAGCACCAGATGCTCAAAGGCCTGGGCCATATCCTCCGGTCGCACATTGAAGTCCCGCACGCTTTGTTGCCGGACACGCCCCACGTAGTCCTTCAGCGAAACCGGCGCCGGGCCGGCGTACTGGTTCTGCTCGAGGAGCGCCGTGGCTCTTTCCCTGCCCTGGGCCGTGGTCGTAACCCGGAAATCGCCCCCCGCCATGCCTTTGATCTCAAGGAACTGGTCCTTGCGCAGGGCGTCGAACAGTTCTTTGACAATCCCCGACCCAACGCGCATCTGGGCGGCCACCTCGCGCAAGGCCACTTCGCCCATAAGGTAAAAAGTCTTGAGCGCCAGGTCCTCCAACAGGCTGCGGCGAACCCCGGTACGCTCGACGTCCTCGACCGGCGGAATGTTGGCGAAGTCCATGCCTTTCCCTCCTCGGGGGTATGCCGGAAAGTCCGGCCCCCACCCTGTGGCCAGCCTGGCCAGAGACCGCAAGGAATCTACTCGCTCGCCGCCGTCCGGCGGGGAGCGGCCAAGACCGTGCCAGCCTGCCCCGTGACTATGCCCCCATTGTACAGGATTCCTCGCAGGCGGATAGCTGTTTTACCCATAAGGAATGACTGCGCGATTGATAGCACACTTCGGGCGAAGCGACGGGCAGCAAGGCCCGCGCGGTTCTTCCCCCGCGCGCGCGGGGGGAGCTGTAGCGGCGGTCTATGACCGCCGGGAGGAAATCGCCGCTCATAGAGCGGCGCTACAGGGCTACACTCTTTGGGCCCTCCGGGCCTGCCCGCTCTCCGCACAAGACGCAGCGCAGGACTCGTAGTTCAGTCCTGCGGCGTTTCCAGCGGCGCGAAGCCTTTGTCGCGCCGCCCAGTGCCGCGTCGCGATGGAAAGTCCGCAACGCTGGAAAGCGAGCGTTGCGCTACTTTCTTGTTTCGCAGACATCACAGAGCGCTGTCCGCGCCACCCGCGATGCCTGATAGCTAACACTTGCCTTCTCAGTGTACACTCCGGCCTAGATCGAATCCGAAGTTGCAGATCGCGGCTTAAGCGGCGGGGGCACTATGAGCTTAATCTGGACAAAGAGCTGTGCATATCGTCGTGTCGGGTACGAGAGTGAGGGGGACCTGGAGTCATCCGTCCTACAGGTGCGAGCTGCACTCTTCGGCACGAGCCGCATATACCTTGACATCAAGAAGAAGATCGGCACCAAGGGAGGTCTGCGGAATGTTCCCGACGGTTACGTGATCGATCTCAGTGGTAAAAGGCCCCGGCTCTTCGTGGTAGAGAATGAGCTTGCGGCCCACGATCCGCTCCGGCATATCGCTGTGCAGATCCTCGAGTTCTCACTGTCATTTGAAACCGACCCTCGAGCGGTGAAGACCATTTTGTTCAACGCGCTCCAGGATCAGGCAGAGGCTAAGAGACAGTGCGAGAGGTACGCCTCAACTCACGAGTTTCGTAACCTGGACCACTTGCTTGAGTTTATGGTCTATGAGGCACCCTTCGCCGCCGTCG
>JBEKUI010000225.1:0-9718 GCA_049515175.1 Terriglobia bacterium | reverse complement strand
TGAATTTGATTCGCGAGCGATTGCTGCGCCATCATATTCGAACCAGCGAGGTCACCCTCGGCGTAAAGACCCGATGCAATATTACTTAAAGTTTTGGCGATGCCACTCCTGTTGCCGATCTCGCGGAAAATCGCAAGCTCCTCCTCGTACATTCTTTTCGCGGCGATCAGATCGCCCTGCGCATAGAGCACGTCTGCGATGTTCTTCAACGCCCGAGCAACGCCCACCTTTCGACCGATTTCGCGATTGGATGCCAGCGCCTCTTCGTAGGCTTTCTTGGCATTTGGAAGGTCCCCTTGAGCGTCAAGAATCTCCGCTACGCTACTCAGCGCGTCAGCCACCCCGCTCTTGTCGCCGATCTCGCGAAACCACGCCAGCGCCTCCTCGTACATGCTCTTTGCTTTGGAGATATCACCCCGCTCGTTGAACAAGCTTGCGAGGTTGTAGGTCGAGTCTGATATGCCAGACTTGTCTCCGATCTCCCGATAGGTGGCCAGCGCCTTCTCATACCTAATTCTGGCTCCGGCCAAATCGCCTTGGTCAGAAAGCACAATCCCGATGTTTCCTAGGGCATGCCCCATGAGCTTCTTGTTTCCAATCTCTCGAAAGACAGCTAACGCCTCCTCGTACATTCTCTTTGCCGCCTTCAGATCTCCTTGGTTGTAGATCACGTTCGCTATGCTATTAAGCACCCCTGCCACGTTCCCGAGGTCCCCGATGGCGGCGTATATTCTTTTTGCTTCGTCGAGTGACTTCAACGCTTTCTTGTATTCCCCAAGGTCTTCATACTCCCACCCTTCAGACTCGCGTGCTCGGGCTACTAATAGCCGTGCTCCCCGTGCCACTCCCTTTTCCACGGCTCTTGCGGCAGCTGCTTTTTCTAACTCATAATTGGCCAACGCGCCCTCTGCTCGCGCCTCCTCCAGATCGATACGGGGATCGTCTCGCGCCGGAGCCGGCAGTTTTCGGAGTGCCTCAACCGTAGCGAGGGCGTCTTTCGCTGTTCTCCCAACACTTACCTATGCCGCAGCGAGCCGAAGCCCATACTCAAGATTGTCAGGGAAGAAATCCCAAAGACCCCGGTACACCTCGATGGCCTTCTCCCACTCCCGCGTCGATTCGCGATACATGCCTTCGGCTGAAAGGCGATCTTCTCGCGAGAGGCTAGCGGAGAGTGCAAAAGCCCTCTCGGCCTCTACTCTCGCCTTTCCGTCATATCCGAGAATCGACCAGGCGGCAGCCAAGGCTGAGTGAGATAGCGGAAAGTTGGGATCGGCGACGATTGCCTTCTCTAACAGATCTCGTGCCCCAAGTGCATCAAAGAGCCTCAGCTTTGCCAACCCTTCCGAATAGAGCCGGGCAGCATCAGGGTCTTTAGGGAAAGAGGCCAAAAGTATATCGCCCTGGGCAGACGAGAGTTTTCCCACTCCCAGCTTTTCACGCAATTGCGCACCAGCTTCTGACACCAAATTGAAGAGCTTTGTCCTGGTTCCTGTCTCTGCTACCGAAGCAATAGTTTCACCTTGCGCAGCGTCTTGAACTCGCAGGTCAAGGCGAATCATCCCGCTCGCCTGATCCCCCGTAGCCAGATACGAGCCCAGAACAACCAAATCGGCGCTCAGGTTCCGCCTAATTTGAGCCAGGGTTTCCCTTGAAAAACTTCCCGCGTCGGAAAGAGCCAGATTGATTTTCATCTGTGCAACGTTTTCCCCTGGAATTGTCCGGAGGTTTTCCCCGGCGGCGAGTTCTGTGGTGAACATCTCTGAGAGCGCTATTGAAAGATATTTTGAACCCTGACGCTCCGAAAGGTTCTTGAACCCCAGCACTGCGACTGACCGGCGCGGCTTGGCAGGAGGGGCCGAGGGGCCTGCAATCGGCGGGGTGGCCTTCCCTTTTTCACCGCAAGGATCATAAGAAAGGAGGCAGGTCCGAGCCGTCAGCGGCCGAAAGTTGCGGCGGCGGTGAAGGCGAAAGTCGTCGAACTCCAGCGTCGTCATCCCGACTTAGGCATCCAGAAGATCAGCTAGTTCCTGCGGCGCGCAATCGGTGCTTGAGGCTGCGAGGCTGGACGCATATGATGGAGGGTGGAGGTCAGGTTCAAGCGAATGACGTCCGCCCCGATGAGTGCTCCCACCTCGACTCTCCGTTGGCTTCAGTGGCTTGCCAGTTGCGCTGCCATAGCGGGCGCTGCCCTCATCGGGCCACTCTTGGGAACTCCCGTCGCCCGCAGCCAGAAATCTGAAGCTCCGGAAGTGGCGACGCAGGAATCCCAGCCGGCGTTCAAGATTCAGGCGCAGCGCAACCTGGTCGTCATTCGCGCGGCAGTGCGGGATGCGAAAGGGCGCGCGGTGGGCAATCTTCGCAAAGAAGACTTCCGCGTCACCGACAACGGCAAGCCACAGGAGGTCACGCAATTTTCCGTCGAAAGACCCATAATCACTCCCCTTGCGGAAGCCAAGCCTGCCGTCCCGGAAGGTCCACCGGAAGCCGGAGAAGCCCCTGAAGTCCTGCCGGGGGCCGTACCGCAGCGCTTCTTGATGCTCTTTTTTGACGATCTCAACACGGCATTCGGGGACCTCGCGCAGGGGCGGGACGCGGCGGACCGCTTCCTGGCCTCCACGCAAGTGGCCACCGATCGCGTCGGGATCTTCACCGCTTCGGGCCAGAATACCGTCGAATTTACAGAGGACCGTGCCAAGCTGCGCGAAGCACTCCTTAAGCTTCGGGCCAACTCGCGTACCAACCCGCGAACGGAATGCCCCGAGATCTCCGATTATCAGGCCGATCGGATCGTCCACCTGGAAGATCGCCAGGCCCTGGATGTGGGCATTGACGAAGCCATCAGACGCTGCAATGACGACCCTCGCGTTGCCGAGCAGTATGTGCGAGCACAGGCGCAAAAGATGCTCGACCAATACGAGTTCCAGGCCCAATTGGTGCTGCAAAACCTCGAAAACGCCGTTCGCCGCCTGGCGGGCGCTCCCGGTCAGCGCAACCTGATTCTGGTTTCGGCCGGCTTCCTGCCCTTGGGCCTGAGATTCAAGGTTGGCGAAGTCGTGGATCGTGCGCTGCGCTCAAACGTCGTCATCAGTTCGCTCGACCCGAAAGGCTTAGCGGTCCTCCTCCGCGAAGCGGACGCATCGCAAAAGTATATCCCGGGCGGCCAACTCTCGGGCATGATCCATACTCTCGACCTCGCGCGCGAGTTAGCCGCCTCCGAGATCATGGTTCAATTGGCGCAAGAGACGGGGGGCGAATTCTTTCACAACAGCAACGATCTCGACGCGGGATTCCGCAAAGTGGCCACGACCCCGGAGGTATATTACATCCTGGCATTCTCGCCGCAGAATCTGAAGTACGACGGCAGGTTCCACAACCTCAAGGTGTCACTGGCCGTCAAAAAGGACATTGCGATCCAGGCGCGTCGGGGTTACTTCGCCCCTAAGCAACTCGTCGACGCTGATCAGCAGGCCAAAGAGGAGATCGAAACCGCCGCCTTTTCACGGGACGAGCTGGGCGAACTGCCAGCGGAAATCCACACCCGCTACTTCAAGACCGCCAATAATGACGCCACGCTTTCTGTGCTGGCACACGTCGGCATGCGCTCTGTGCGGTTTCGAAAAGAAGAAGACCGTAACTCCAACAAGCTCATTGTCGCCACGGTGCTCTTCGACCGGGACGGGAATTATGTGGCCGGGACCCAGAAGACCGTGGAATTACGCCTGCGCGATGCCACCCTGGAGGAGATCGTGGCGCAGGGCATTACCGTCAAAACCGACTTCACCATCAAGCCCGGTACCTACCTGGTCCGCGAAGTGATCCGCGACAGCAAAGGCGGACAGCTCTCGGGATTGAACACCACTGTCGAAATCCCGTACTGAACTGCTCGGCGCAGCCGGGTTTTGGAGTGCGGCAGCGGAGCTGCCGGTTTGATTTCCCGCCCCATAGCGGAGAAACATCGAGCGCCTTCGGGTAGAGCGAGTGCCCAGACAGAATGCGGTGGCTGGTGTAGTGTCCACTCATCGGGTGGACAGTGTCGCGCCGCTCTGCCCTACGATGCGCGCAGGCGTTTTCCCAGCGGTTGTGGATGAACCAGACAACGCCGATGTGGAACCGGTAGGCTATATCGGCAGTGCCGAGGCCAGATCTCCCGTCGTGATCTGCAGGCGCTGACGGAGACGGGGCGCTGTGAGTTGGCCCAGCAACGCCAGGTCGAATTACGCCGCATCACCTGGCAGGTTCACACCCAACGCCAAGCCGAAACAGCACGGCGTCTTGCTGTCGAAACTTGGCTACAGAGAAACGGAGTGATCACCATCACTCAGAACAAAAAAGTGTTACCCGTTTTCCTCGAACAATTCGCTCATAATTAGATTGCCCCTACAGGATCGATGGAATGGGCCAGCGGACGGCCGCTTCAACCTCCGGGCTCGATTCTCTCAAGCAAACCCCACCTAATGCGGTGGAAAGACTCTGAACAACCGCTGGCGTTCGGCCGCCGCATCTTTCAGGATTTCTCCCATGGTGGCCGAGTCCACATTTTCGATCTCCGGCATTGGAAATTGCTGGGCGCCCAACAAGTAGAGTCGCAACGGCTTGCTGGAACGATTCCCCATGTAGAAGTGCGCATTCGAGTACTCCAGGTGCGGCCACAAGTCAGTAGAAACTCTCCGTTCCGGTTCTCGAGCCAGGAATCTAGCCACTCCCTCCGGCGTCAGGACGCAATCGCCGAGCAGAAAATAGCTGCGTGGCAGCCCGATGTTGATCAGCGCGCGGCGGCGCTCCGGCCTATCATCAATTTCCAAGAGTCGGCGATAGTCAATCCTGAGCGGGGATCGAGATGCGACGATCATGCCACTCTCCGTACCCATGTAAAATGCTACGTAGGGAAACTCGGTTCGAACCGTGCGGAGAAGGATGACCGTGTCTTGCACGGAGAGATCAAACAAGGGAACCCATTGCTGAAGCACCCCATCTTGTGCCAAGCGCGCCGAACAGAGTTGGTAGAACTCCCGAGTGTACAGATCTCCTTCCCCGGCAAACCAGAGTCGGCTGGCCTCGAGGGTAATCAAGCTGAATCGTTCGGGGTGGGTCAGAAGATAATGTCGGCCATCGGCGATGTGCACTCGGACGCGAGGGTTGCCCAAAACGTTTCTGTTCAAATCGGAAAATAGTGTTTGAGCCGCCTCGACAACCCGCGGTGAGAGATCCACCAAATCAATCCGCTGGAAGGGAAAGAGCTGCACCACCCCGGCCGTCTGGCCCGAGCCAACGCCGATCACCATGGCCCGGTTGAACTCGTGAACGTAGAGCATGGGGACCATAGCGACGCGAACCTGATCACCGACCACCTCACCGATTCCGCCCTGAAGGAAGCCGTTCGAGTAAAGGTGCCGATCCCCTCCGTCATCCAGGACGGTCGTGAGGCCGCCGTTCAGGTCTTCGCCCGCATAGATCAGCGTACCCCGATGGCCGAGGGCGAAGTGATCCTCTGAGTAATCCCACGGCCCCACGAGAAGGAGCCAGACGGCCACGGGCAGGGAGCCCAGGACCCAGAGGCGTCTCTTTCCTGCGAGGCGCCACATAAGCACCACGCCGAGAAGAACGAACCCCAACCCGATGGTTCGACCACCCCATTCCACTCCCGTTCGGGGCAGGAGTAGAAAGGTCGCCACAACGATGCCCGCTAAGCTCCCCAGCGTATTCACGGCATAGATCGGAGCGACCGAGGGCGTCGTGTCGCCGCCCGGCTCCAGATACCAGTCGAGCGCGAGCGGGAACCCCATTCCCATCAGTACAGCCGTAGCTAGAGTGAAAAGACCGGAGATAGAGAGCATCACAAGGTGATGACTCCAAAAGGCGGCGGCGATGGGGCTGACCTTTTCCAGCAATATTATGAAGGCGTAGGTTACAGGAAACGCTGCGAAGACGAACGCGAGCGTCCTCGGCACGGGCGCCAAAACGATGACGAAGACCCCCACGAGAGCCAGGAATGCATATACGGCCAGGAAGGAATATCCACGGGCAAAGTACCGCGCGTTGTCCCACAGGGGGCCCAGCGCAAGCGCAAGGAATCCTGCCCCCAGACACGTCCAAGGAAGCAGGGTGACCGCCGGGCGTTTGAACGGATTTCGTGCCACCAGCGTCGCACCAAGGCCCAATCCGACGATGACCACAAACAGCGCTACCGCGAAACCGTACACTGTGTCATCCAGAAAGCGGCCCATAAGATTTGTCCAGACAATTTCCTGGGACAAGATCAAGAATCCGCTGGCCAGCGCCACCCAAAGCGGCGCGACCTGACGGCGCCCTGCGGGGCCCTGCCGGGGTTCCGACGACTCGGGTTCTACTCGCCCGCAGGCCCGGTCTCTGGCGAGGATATATGCCGTCATGGCCACAGCGCTGTTTGCGATAGCCACGAAGGCCAGAGTGTTTCCCAGTCCCCAAAGGCGGATACACAGAAAGTCGCTGGAGATGGCGCCTAGTGCAGCTCCAGCCAAGTTGGCAGAATAAAGCTTCTCGGCCAAGTTCGGCTGGTCGCCCGATCCTTGTGACGCCGCTCGTACCACCACGGGAAAGGTTGCTCCCATCATCAGCGTGGGACACAGAAGCAACGTGGCTGCAGCAAGAAAATGAACGAAAATGGCAAATGAAGAGTCGGGCCCGACCTTGAGTGAAAGGGCCACGTAGGCAGGTTCGAGCAACTTCATCAGCGTCGGCAGACCAAGCGCATAGATCCCCACCACGAATTCCAGGACGCCGTAAACGATGAGCAGACTGGCCCGGCTCACTAACCACTTGCCCGCCATCTGGCTGCCCATCGCCAGTCCTGCCATGTACGCGCAAAGGACCGCGCCCACCGCGAAAGCCGTGTTGCCCGCCCAATACCGCAGCAACCGTACAGAAACCACTTCGAGCAGAAGCGCCGAGAATCCGGAGACAAAAAACAACGACTCGAGTTGGGTTAGGAGGGGGAGAGTGCGGAGCCCTAGTTTCATGCGTTGTGAAATTCACAGGAGGACAAGACGACAGGACAGCGGGCGGTCCTCCCTGAGCAAAGGACCCCACCTTCTTTTGGGGCGAGATTTAGATGCCACTGCGATGATGGGCAGCCGCGCCGCTTCACATCTTTTTCCGGGAATAACCTGTGGTGATGCTTATTCCGACGACGCCCCCGTCCCGGGCAAGCTGGATATCGTAGTGGAGCGGCTCACCGCCTTGCATCGTGACGTTGTTGGCTCGAACCGAGCCCACCATGTAGCCCTTGGAACCGCCTCCCTTCAGGTTCACGTCCGCCAGGGGGGCGGTGAGGACGGCGGAAGTTGCTCCGTTGCCTCCTATGTCCGCGCTGGTCCCCGCAAAATTAATCTGACAACTCTCCGGGGGGTTAACGAGACTGTTGGCGACGCCATTTCCCTTAAGACTCAGCGTACTTTTCACGTTCCACACCACGTATCCCGAGACCGTAATCACGGTGTTACCTGATATACTGATAGAATCGATATCATAATATACAGGATGGAATATGTCTGGCCCGCCGGTGAGGGTAGCGCCGCCCAGGGAGCTGATCAGGTAAGGGTTCGAAGCGGTCCCATTGCAGGTGAAGCCTGAAGCGCAGGGCTGAGTGTAGGTGGCGATGGGGGGCGTGAGTGTCGTCGTGCCGGAGCTCGATCCCCCCGCCGTCTGGGGCCAGGTCCCAGAGCTGACGTTGGGTGCCCCGGTCGGGAAGCCTGCCGGGAACGTCGGCACCGGTGGCGGCGCGATATGCGGCGCGTTGGTGAGGACCTCGCCTAACACCGAACTGCTGCTGCCGCTAAAGCCGGACGCAGAGCACCCGGATGAGGCGCCAGACCCAATCAGGACGTTGCCGGAAACCGTAACGTTGTTACCCAAGCTCACCCCGCCGTTCGCGCCGACGTCTGCACCCGCTTGGATCACATTCGTAGAGCTCGAGTCGCAACCTTTCGCCGCCACACTGGCGTTCCCCCCCCCATACGCTCCTAGGCCAGAGTTGAAGGCGTCGGTACACACCCCGCTGCTGCCGTTCATCGTCACGCCACAATAGGCATAGATGGCGGTCCCCCAAGTGGGATTGTAAATGGGCTGAATAATCGCCAGCTCCTCGGCGACGCCCAGGGTGGCCGACATGCTCGACCCGCCGGTCCAAGTGGCCTTGGCGGTGATCAGCCAGGTTTCCAGGGGGACGGGTGTCACGCTGGGAGGAAGTCCGCTATTTACTGTCTGATAATTAATCAGTACAGCATTGACGGAATACGTCCCGGAGTTATTGGCGTCGCCGCTGACCCGCTGATTGACCAAGTAATTTGTGAACGACGTGGTGACCGCCACCGGCGAAGCATCGGTGTTGTTGATGTTCGGATAGTTCGTGGACCCGCTCACAGCAGGACTCGTGTAGCCGATAAGCTGGACTTGAGAATTGCTGACCGAGCAGCCCGAAATGCAGGTTACCGGCGAAGTGTCCGACGTCCAGAGATTATAGGGGGCGCCCGTCGAATGTACTTTGTAATCCGTGTTGGCCAAGCTTTGGGAAACAGCCGCGTAGTGAGTGCTTCGGAACCAGTTGACGGCCTGTTGAATGCCCGCCTTGGCCAGGTAGTCCGCCTGCGTATCGAGCTTGAAGTTATAGCTGGCCAGCGTTTCCGACCGCGCGGTGAATACGATGGTCGCCGCTAGGACAGACAGCACCAGCATGGACAGCAAGACGAGAATCAACGCGACACCACTATCCCTTCTCGTCCCTTCTGACCGTGAGGTCATCCCTCCTGGCCTGTTCATCGTCAGCTCCTTTGCTAGTAGCCCGTAGGAAAGGTCATCGGCAAACCGGGCGGCGTCTTGGACATGAATCTGGATCCACCAGCACCGTTGATGGCCACCGCGGCCGACAGGTTCAGGGGCCGGATCTGGGTTGCCATGGTGTACCACTCGACCCGGTTCGTTTCCAGACTCTTCGGGTTTACCGCCACACTAAGGGTGATCTGAATGGTTCCTACAACCGTGATCAGGTTGGGCACCACTCCCACTTGGACGGTGGTGTAAGCGAAGATCGGTAGCCCCGTCGGGCCTTGCGCAAGCGTCGTGTTGTAGAGTACGTTCTGCGCCAGGGGAGAGGAGGGATTGTTCGTGGCACCCGCGACCCAAGTGACCGGCGTGATCGAGCGGCGCAGATTGTAAAGCGTATAGGTCGTCCCGTTGACGGTGACGGTGGTGGCAGGACTGGTGGTCGGTGCGAGACTATAGACCAGGTACTGAATTGTCCCGTCGTTGTAAATATCCCCGTAAAACTCCAGGGTGTTGTCGTTCGAAGTCCCGGTCCCTTGTAAGATTCCCGCTGGAAAAGGCATTTTGTAACTGATGATAGGGAATGGCGTGGAGGAGCCGTCATGATTTTGTTCAAGGGTCGCGTAGATCTGGTTCGGTCCTGGGGTGGTGCAGGAGGTGACCGCGGGCGGGGTCCCGGAGATTCCGACGACCTGGGCGATCTCGCTGGCACTTCCGGTGTCCACTTGCACCCAGTCGTTGATGTGTATGCCGTTGATGTTATTCAAGGTCAGACAGTTGGGGTCGGCATTCGCTGTGATGGCAACCGAGGAAGTCTTGTTGGGGCTGAAGGGTGGATTGAAACCTGCCTGCCCGATCTCCTGCGTCATCACTTCCAGGGCTGCCCGGGCGGTCTGATTCGATTCGGAGACGACGGCAT
>JBEKUI010000224.1:0-10556 GCA_049515175.1 Terriglobia bacterium | reverse complement strand
TCGTGTGAGTGAGTGAGCGCCCTGCCTCCCCTTGCAGGTGAAAGGGGAGTTCGGAGTACGAATCATGGTCTGCAGCGAAAGATCGGATAGATGATTGGTGGATCAAAACTCCACTGCAAGATTCCGGGAACCGAGCCTTGGTCGAACGCTACAAAGGAACTCTGCAGATTCGCGAATCCCCCACGAAAAGTGCTGGGGCTTCATGTTGAAGAGGGAGTCGTATTGCTTGACAACGCCGCCGACGTCATAGAAGAGTCTATACAGTGTCAGACGGACCCACGCAGGTTCGGCCGGAGGGTCAATGAGCCGTCACTGTTCAACTGTTTCCGACATGCCCACCGGACGGGATGCCTGACGCCTTTCACTTCGAGTTCGGCGCGGAGCTTCAGTCCTTTCCAATCAATGCCTTGGGGGAGCACAAACTGCGCTTGGCGGATTTTCCCCGGCAGCGGGTATCCGGGATCGAGGCTTCCTCCGATTTTCAGTTTGCCGTCCTCGCTCGTCACCTGGACGCGCAGCGCGCCGGGCACGCCCGCGAGGCCGTCGTTGGCGAAGCCAATCACCAAGCCTTGATGGTCTTGTTCCGTGTATTGCCAAATGAATGAAGGCCGCACGCGGTACCCGATGCGGCGGCTGATTTGGTCGATTGCCTGCGGGTACTGGTGGTAATAGCGCATGATGTTATCAGCGCTAATCTTGTGAAAGTTCCACAGCGACCAGTAGTGCGGGCCGACATCGGTCACATGAGCAATCACGTTATCTGTGTAGGTGACCCCCTCCTCAATGTGCAGGGACTCCGGGGTGCCGTCAGACATCCCCACCTCGACAACGGCTCCGACCCACGGCGGCCGATTACTCAAGGTTTCGATCTGCTCGTTTTCAATGAAAATCGTATCCGTGCGGAGCCAGTTCCAGGACCGCACCGTGCGATCGACCAGTTCCGAGTTGCCGACCCGGCTAAAGTCCGGCTGCGTGTTGGTGACGAGCGGCGTCCGGGACCAGTGCTCGCTTTGAGTTTCGAACATCTGAATCCAGGTCCGCTCCGCCGTGGGGTAGTCGGGGAACGGGTTATTCTGGAATGGCCAGGTGTGACCCTCACCCCAGAAGCCATACATGAACGTGTCCATGAACTCAATCTGGGCGCTGCCATCCAGCTCCGCGGCCAGCAATTCATTGAGTTCCTTGAAGCATTGTTGGAAGTGGGGATGATCATAGCGGGGTTCATAATAAGCGGCCTTCCGGCGTGGCCCGGCAAGCTCGGTTCTCCACTCGCCCAGCAATTTCACCATCGGCACTTTTTCGAGCACGAAATCCGGTAAAGCTTCGTCGGTGCAATCGGGCGCCCTCATCTGAATTCGAAACCCAATTCGCTTGTTGCATTGCTTTGCCAGATCGAAGGTGAGTTTCCAGAAGTCGGGGAACTCCAGGCGGCCACGGTGTGGCTGCACCTCGCGCCAGGTTGGCCGGAGGTATAGCTTTTCCCCCAGGGGCAGCCGCACGAGGTCTTCGATGGCTTGGGGAATGTTGTTGGATTTGATCTCAGCGGTGCCCATGTCCGCAGTGATGTAGGTGATGAGTCCCTTGCCGAAATTGGGCACAACCTCGTTTGAGGGGGTCGTGGCCATCACGACCTCGCCGCCGGGGAATACTGCTTCCGGCGGATATTGTGGAAACGGCCCCTGGTTCAGCCGATTGCTGATGGCGGGTCCTGACCCGAAATCATAGCTGCCCCAGTTATGCGCAGGGACGAAGGAACGAACCTTCCTCGCACCCACGCCCGCGATGGCTGCAGCCAATCCTCCGGACTTGAAGAAGTTTCGCCGGTTCATGAGGCACACTCCTTTTCCGCAAGCAGCCCGTCAATCGCTCCAGCCGTGGCGGTTCAGACATTCTTACGAAATTTGGGATCGTCGTTTTCCCGGAGCCGCACCGTTAATGAGCCATCCGGGTTAAGGGCTTCGTTGCACGCCCACCGAACCGGGTGGCGAATCCCCATGGTTTCGATCTCGGCGCGCAGAATCACTTCTTTGCCGTCCAGACCGGGAGGAAGAACGAACGAAGCTTGGCGGACTTTCCCGGCGTAGGGTTGTCCCGCATCCAGGTTTCCACCGATCTTGACTTTCCCGTCCGGGGTTTCCACGTAAACGCCCAGCACGCCTGGCACTCCCGCCACCCCGTCGTTAGCGATGCCCAGGATGAGTTCTGCCGTGCCATAACGCTTCCGTTGCCAGATCCAGGAGGGTCGAACGCGATAGCCCAATCGTCGCTGCAGCATCTCCAGCGAGCGCGGATACTTCTCGTAATACCGTTTAATATTGTCGGCCTCCGTCCACAACGCCCAGTAGTTGGCGCCGATGTCGAGGGCATGCAGGCCCGCCACCTCGCGATAGTGGTCGTCAACTTTATAGCCCATGCCCTCTTCATTCTCGTCCATCACCGCACCGGCGAGGAGGTGATGCCGATTGCCTCCGTCCTCGAGGATGGTGGCGAGCCATGGGGGGCGGTTGCCGAGTTCTTCGATCTGGATAGGTTCATCCATGATGACGCTGTCGGACCTCAGCCAGCCGCCCGCCCGCACCACCATGTCTTGCACCTCGCGGTTACCGACACGGCTGATGTCCGGCTCGGTATTGACAGCGATCGGAGTCTTCTTGAAGGCGTCAAGCTGCAACTGGGTCATTCCCACGAAGGTTCGTTCGCCCGTCAGGTAGTCGCGGAAGGGCGTGGGCCGGTTATCGTTCGTGTGACCCTCTCCCCAGAAGCCGTACATCATCAGATCCATGAATTCCACGCGCGGGTGGTTATCGAACTCTGCGGCCAAGAGCTCCGTCAATTCCCGGAACGCTTTTTGGAATTCCGGGTGGTCGTATTGTGGCTCATAAAAATCGAAGTCGGTTTTCCGTTCTGTGGATTTTCTCCCGATGTTGCAGAAAGGCACTTTTTCCTTGATGAAGTCCGGCATGGAGAATTGTCTAGGCTGGAAATTGGGGCTGGAAAGCTGCACCCGAAACCCGACCCTTAGGTCGTAAGTTTTGGCAGCGTCGAACGCCAGCTTCCAGACGGGGTTGAGATCAAGCTTTCCCGGTTTACTTTGGACATCGCGCCAGTCGCAGCGGATATAGAGAACGTCAACGTACGGCAGGGTCGCGAGTTTTTCGACGTGCTGCTCTAATGTCTCCTTGCCTTTCCGGGCAGCCACGGACGGACCATTTTCTTCCCACGCATAGCCCACCATTCCCTGTCCGAAGTTCTTGACATGTTGGTCAGAAGGCGTGGTGCTGGCGATGGTCAGCCAACCCTCGTCCTGGTCAATTCCAAAGGGGCCTTGGTTGAGCCGATTACTCACGCGAGGGCCCGGCCCAAAGTCGTAGCGGTCCCAATTGTGGTCAGGCACATCGGCTCGAGTGAGGCGAGGCGTGGCCATGCTCAAGCCAGCGGCCAGCGTGGTTCCAGCCTTGATGAAGCTCCGTCTGTGCATCGTGAACCCCCCCGTGATAGACCTTCGCCCGCCTTCAGTCGCTCGATTTCACTTCGCCACCGGCGTCCATGACTCGAATTAGTCGCCGCGTGTGCCATCTCGTGCACTAGCGTAGATCGAACCAGATGGTCGCTAGTATGGGATGGTAGGCGGATCGAAATGCATCTTGTCTTCTCATTACAGCACCCGTATAGGCCCTGATGCAACTCGTCAGTGTCAACCGTCCACCCCTTGAGCGCATCACCGAAGAACCGCCTGTTGTAGCGCCAAAATAGACGCTGGAGTCGCTGTTCATTCCAGATGGTTCTCATCTTTATATGGTCCTATCTCTTCTGCTGTTGAGTGCTCGGCAAGCAGCACGCCGAAGAAGCGGCGAGCATAAACTTCGCCGAAGGCGTGCGCCTGTGACCTAATGGAATGGACCCATCCCGGTTTCTGGAGTGGAGGAATTCAAGGTAAGCTCCTTCGCCCAGAAGGGAGGGCCATTCATGACGGTTCCAACGATTGGTTTGGACATTGCCAAGCCGGTGTTTCAGGTCCAGGGAGTGGATAAGCAAGGGAAGGTGGCGCTGCGACGCAGGCTTCGTCGAGAACAGGTCGCACCGTTTTTCGCAAATTTGTCTCCGTGTCTGGTCGGCCTGGAAGCTTGTGGGGGAGCGCACTACTGGGCAAGGCGGCTCAGTGGGTTCGGCCATACGGTTCGACTGATGGCGCCCCAGTTCGTCAAGCCGTATGTGAAATCCAACAAGAACGACCGCAATGATGCCGAGGCCATCTGCGAAGCGGTCAGCCGACCGCAGATGCGCTTTGTACCCGGGAAGTCGGTTGAGCAGCAAGACATCCAGGCGCTGCATCGGGTACGGAGCCGATTGGTGGGTTGGCGGACTCAACTTGCCAACCAGGTGCGGGGGCTGTTGATGGAATACGGGATCGTGCTGCCGCTGCATGTCGGTCAGGTTCGGCGAGGCTTGCCGGAGACGGTGGTGTGGGAGGGGTGAGCGGGCAACCGTTCCCCCTATCCCGATCAATGCGAATCTCGGTTAACGGCTGGGGCCATTCTGCCATCTCACGCCGCCGCTCGTCATTCCATGCTCCGCGTCGCCGGCAGAGACACCCGCGATCCCGCAAACCCGTAGAACGCGACCACTACATAACCAAACAGTGGAATCAGGTACGCGATCGCGAGACTGGAGAAAACCTGGGACATGAGTCCCATCGCCGGAGTCAGGATCGCTCCGCCCACGATTCCCATAATGATGAAAGACCCGCCAATCTTTGTGTTCGGGCCCAACTCCTTCACACCGAGCGCAAAGATCGTCGGGAACATGACCGACATGAAGAAGCTCGTCAGCAGTATTGCCCACACACCCAGCCACCCCGGGAAGAGCACCCCAAGAGTCACGAGAACGATATTCACCAGAGCGTAAACCCCCATCACTTGGTTCGCCTGGAAAAACTTCATCAGCCACGAAGAGAAAAACCTACCGGCTCCGAATGCTGCGAGACTTCCTGTGAGCAGATATCCGGCAGTCTTCTCCGGCTCGTGCGTGTAGCTCTGGACGTATTGAATGAAGTAACTCCACGTACCAACCTGAGTTCCGTTGTATACGAACAGGGTCGGAACGGCCAGAAGAAAGTGCCGGTACTTCAGCAACTCCCGGGCATGTCCGTGGTCCTCGCCGCTTCCCTCGTGTTCCGCCTGAATTGCCGGGAACTTCGTCCGGAGAATCAGGATTCCCCACGCCACCGCAACCAGCCCGAGGATCATATAAGGCTGGACCACGCGGAACGTCTCGGACTTCAGATAGTCTCCGTACTGATCGCTGGCCTCGAGCGCGCTCACCTTCTCCGGGCTCAGCTCAATTCCGGAAAAAATAAATACCGTCCCGATGAGAATCCCCACAATGGAACCCAGCGGGTTAAATGCCTGCGAAAAATTGAGCCGCCGCTCCGAGGTTTTCGGATCCCCGAGTTGAGCAATAAACGGATTCGACGCCGTCTCGAGAAACGCAAGCCCGCTCGCGATCACGAAGAGCGCGAACAGGAAATAAGAGTATCTGGCGGCAATGGCTGCGGGCCAGAACAGAAATGTGCCAAGACCGAACAGCATCAGCCCGGTAACGAATCCGGCCTTGTAACCTCTCCTGCGCATGAATAACGCGGCGGGAAGCGCAAACAGGAAATAGCCCAGATAGAAAGCGGACTGCACCAGGCCGGCCTGAAATCGATTGAGCACAAAAGACTTCATGAACTGGCGAATCAGCACATCGTTCAGGTTGTTGGGCACGCCCCAAAGGAAAAACAGGACCGTCACCATAATGAATGGTGCGAGATTCCCGGGTGCGACGAGAGGCGCCTTTTCCGAATCAGCACTCAGTTTCATGAGACTCGCTCACTGACGAGCATCGCTGGAAGGCTAGCGGAACGCTCCGCCATAAAACTGTCCAGGTCGCTCTTCGAACTGTTTCCCTCCATGGGCCCGCGCCGAAGGACCGCTAGTGCGCCCGCGGCATTCGCGCGCACCAGCGCCTGGTCAACGGGCGCGCCGAGCACCTGGCACGCCAGAAAAGTGCCGCAAAAACAGTCACCGGCGCCCGTCGGGTCGATCTCCGTCACCTCGAAAGCCCGCGCCTCGATACGCCGCTTACGGTCAACGTACGAACTTCCCGCGGCCCCCCGCTTCAGAATTACTGCTTCCAGAGACGGCCGGTCGAGAATCCTCTTGATCACCTCATCGCCGTTGAGGCCCGGATGGAAAAAACGCAGATCGGATTCGCTGGGCAGAAAGATGTCACAGATCTCCAGGGTCTCCCACAGAGCCTCCCGCACCTCGGGCGAGCCCATCAACTCCGGCCGGATGTTCGGATCAAAGCTGATCCGGCTTCCCCGGCGCCTGGCCTCTGCCGCGGCCCCGCGGGCCGCCAGGATCGCACCTCTGTTGTAAAGAGAAGACCCCATGATGTGCAGGTAGCGGCACCCTTCGAACAAACCAGGGCTGATGCCGCTCTGGTCGAGCAACCCTGCCGCGCTTTGCGCAATATTGAAAACAAACTGGCGCTCGCCGTCGGCACCGTATGCGACAAAGGCGGTACCGGTGGGGCGGTCCGCGCATCTCACAACGCTCCTGACCGAAACGCCGTCGTCTGCCAGGCGGCGAATGATGGCCTCTCCGAATGCATCCTGGCCGACGCAGCCGGCGATTTCGACGGACGCACCCTGCCGGGCCGACTGGTCGGCAAAGATCGCCGGCGCGCCGCTCGGAAACGGACCTTCAAAAGTTCCGGCCGAATCGAAGGTCTGTCCGATTCTGGTCGCGACAAACTCGATCAGCAGCTCTCCGAACGTTACTATTTCCGCCATTTCCCTAGTGCTTCACCGAGGAACGGACGACGCAACGTGCCTTGCTGGCAGCAAGGCGACGGAAGCGACCGTCCGCATCGGCAGCATCGGCGTATCAGAGCGCACAAGCAGCTTCCCGCGCTGCCGTAAGGCAAGCGAACCCT
Organism: Terriglobia bacterium; assembly: GCA_049515175.1. GTDB lineage: Bacteria > Acidobacteriota > Terriglobia > UBA7540 > UBA7540 > JACQNR01. The sequence goes on along the minus strand of JBEKUI010000224.1, from coordinate 3,575 downwards.
TCCGGACCTTACGCGGCCTGCGGGACCATCTCGTCATCGGGACTCCGTGAGCCGGCTTTTTCGGACCTCGCGTTCCAGCCGTCGTACCGGTTTTTTACACGCTCACGCCTTCGGTGGCGGACATCCGCGCGCCGCTCAGGCTCGGCGCCACACCTTTTTGGACAAAAGAAGATATGCCGAGACAAAACTCCCGTCAAGGGATTTGACGAATCATTTCTGAACTTTACCGATTCGGCGATGGAATCTCCAGCAGCACGGGGCTGGCGTTGGCAAGCTCGATGCTGTAGCTTCCCCGTCCGGGGCTGGGACCACCGGCGTGGTCTCAGGCGGAGCGATCAGACCGGTCGCATTGTCGGAGGACTCGCCTCCGTAAGTCACTTCCTTCGATTCGAGCGATGGGGCGCGGAGCACGGTCGCGGACCCGTTTCCCAGCCTTTTCGACGGCTTCACTACGACGGTTCCGCCGGCCGCCTGGTAGGGTCGGGAACTGGCGCGGCAGCTCCGAGAAACCTCCGGAGCCCCGTTTCCAGCTCCCGCCATATCACACGTGGCGTGCGGATTTCCCGCTGTCGTCCGCAATAATTCTGTACGCCCCGATCCCCACCCTTAAGTGACGACAAGGTCCGGGGTATGCGACCCTGTCGTTGATGCCGAAACTCGATCTCCTGTCCAACGTGCTGCTGACTATGTTCGATCTTTTGCTGGATACCCCCTCTTCCTCCGCAAGCAATTGGCTTTGTACCTTGAGCGCAGGGTCAAACCTCGTCGGGCGGAGGCGGCTGCCAAGTTGACTCTTGTGTTGCTTTCCAGACTGTTTGCGTGGCGAGAAGCTCTGGCCGTCGTTAAGCCCGACACCTTGATCCGCTGGCACCGGAAAGGCTTTCGACTGTTTTGGAGGTGGAAGTCGAAAGCCCGAGGCCGACCACGAATTCTCGCCGACCTGCAGAAGCTGATCGCGGACATGGTAGCAAGCAATGTGACCTGGGGTGAGGAGCGGATCGCAGCGGAACTCCTGCTCAAGTTGGGCATCCGGGTTTCACCCCGGACGATCAGACGCTATATGCCACCTCCTCACCCAGGGCCACAATGGGGGCTCTCGTCGCAGCGCTGGATGACGTTTGTCCGCAACCACCCCCAAGCCATGCTGGCCTGCGATTTCTTCGTCGCGGTGACCGCCAGGTTCCGGGTGCTGTACGTCTTCCTGATCATGGAAGTGGGATGCCGCCGAATCACGCATTTCAATGTCACCGCCCATCCCACGGCAGAATGGACGCTGCAGCAGTTCCGGGTTGCGATCTCCGGAGAGGAACCGTATCGCTATCTGATCCATGACCGCGACCGCATTTACTCACGGGAGTTGGACTCTGCGCTGAAAGCGATGGGTCTGAGGATTTTGAAGACGCCGTTCCGAGCGCCCTAAGCGAATGCCTACTGTGAAAGGTTAGTGGGCAGCATCCGGCGCGAATGCCTTGACTTTTTGATTCCGCTGAACGAGAAGCACCTGCGGCGAACTCTCAAACAGTGGGTAGGCCATTACCATAGGCGCCGTCCTCACTCTAGCTTGGGGCCGGGGATCCCGGATCCTCCCTTGGATTTGCCGCCGGAGGCAACCTCGCAGTATCGCATTCCCCCCTATGGCAGTGTCGTTGCCAAGCCGATTCTGGGTGGATTGCATCACGAATATGGACTCGAGGAGTTTGTAGCCTGAAAGCTGGACACAAAAGCGGCAACGCAGATTTTTTGCGGATTACAGGGGTGACGCAGCCCAGAGCCACCCGACCGATTCCTCGGATCGCTGATCGCATCCCATTCCTGAGAACCGTCGAGAGTCACGCAAATAGCAATGCGAGACCGGAGCCGACCGCCGAAATCGCGCCGCAGGCCTTGTCGGAGGGAAAACCTCGCGAGGGGAAGAAAAACTCAGGCAGTGGAGAGGGCCTCCTTACCCATGTGGCCTGTGGAATGTCAAGCCCTCTGGATAATACGGTGACGATGCCTCTTCGTGCCGTCCATTCGGACGCAGGGTGAGGGAGCCGTCGTCGTTTAGCTTCTGGTGGCAAGTCCATTGCACGAGGTGGCGTACTCCCTTGACCTCGAGTTCGGCCTTCAATTTCAACCCCTCCCACTTTGTCCCTTTCGGCAGCACAAACTGCGCCTGGCGCATCTTCCCCGGCAGCGGATATCCGGGATCTAAGCAGCCAGTCATCAAAACCTTCCCGTCACTACTCAGCACCGTCACGCGTAGCACCCCGGGGACCCCCGCGATCCCGTCATTCGCGAAGCCCACAATCAACCCCAGATACCCCTCATCCTCATAACTCCAGATCATCGACGGCCTGACTCGATAGCCAATCCGCCGATTGATCGTGTCAAACCCCTTGGGAAATGCCTGGTAGTAACTCATGAGGAGTTCGGGCTTGATAACATGGAAGTTCCAAAGCGACCAGTAATTTGCACCCACATCTATGACGTGCGCGATGATGTCGTCTGACGGCGAGATTCCTTCGAAGAGGGTGAGCTTTTCTGTAGGCTCAGGCGGCAGTGGCTGTTCAATCGCCACGGCGGTCCAGGGTGGGCGATTGCTCAAGGCTTCGATCTGCTCATTCTCGATGAAGATCGTGTCACTGCGAATCCAGTTGTGGCTCCGCACCGTGCGGTCCAGAACTTCCGAGTTCCCGACTTGACTGTAATCGGGCTGGGTATTGGTGAACAAAGGCGTCTTGGTAAAATGCTCTAACTGAACTTCCAGCATGTTCACCCAAGTCCGCTCCGCCGTCTGGTAATCGGGGAAAGGGTTGTTGCTGAAAGGCCAAGTGTGGGCTTCTCCCCAGAAGCCATACATGAAGGTGTCGATGTATTCGATCAGAGGACTGCCATTAAACTCTGCCGCCAGCAGTCCGATCAACTCCCGGAAGGCGTCCTGGAAGAACGGATCGTCGTAACGCGGCTGATAATGGGCGAGCGGATTCTTCAGGAAGTGTACGTCGGGCGGGTTTTCTTTCCATTCGCCGGTCAATTTCACCATGGGCACTTTCTCCCGCACGAAGTCCGGCAGGGACGGTTCGCGATAGTCCGGAGCACTCATCTGAATCCGCAAGCCGACGGGCTTGTTGTAGCGCTTGGCCAGGTCGAAGGTGAGCTTCAGGTAATCGGGGAAATCCAGGCGGCCCGGACGCGGCTGGATTTCCCGCCAGGTGGGGCGGACGTAAAGCTTCTGCCCCAGGGGAAAGCGAACCAGATCTTCGATGGCCTGGGGAATGTTGTCCGACTTGATCTCCTCGGTGCCCATGTCGGCCGTGATGTATGTCACCAGCCCCTTACCATAATTCGGCACCACCTCTTCTGAAGGGGTTGTCGTCATGACAAAGTAATCGTGGGGAATAATCGCGTCAGGAGGAAATTGTGGAAAGGGTCCCTGATTCAGTCGGTCGGTCACGGGAGGGCCGGAGCCGAAGTCGTATTTACCCCAATTGTGAGCCCGGACGAATCCTCGAGCCTGCTTCGCTCCAAGACCTGTAGCCACTGCCAACACGCTGCTGCTTTTCAGAAAATTCCTGCGATTCATGTGAACATTT
>JBEKUI010000223.1:0-7893 GCA_049515175.1 Terriglobia bacterium | reverse complement strand
ATGCCCGGCGTGTTGCGCGGCGAGGCCCAGGTTATAGAGGATATCGAAGTTGGTGGGAGCCGCATCCAGGGCACGAGTGAAAGCGTTCTCCGCGTCGGCATAGCGCTGCCAATCGACAAAGGTCATGCCAATTGAAAAGGAGACGCGCGGGTCGTTGCCCACGTTTTTTTCGACCTGGGCAAGGAGATTTTCGGCGGCCTTGTCCTGCCCATTCAGTTTCAATGCCCTCGCGCGCAGAATTGCCACCGGAGGCGAGGCCTGGTCTTCCGGCGACAAGTGGTCGAGATACTTGAGCGCGGCGGGGCCTTGCTGGGCGGCCACGCTTAGGTGCGCCAATTGCAGATTGGCGTTCGGGTAGCGGGGCTCGGCGGCCACCACCTTCAGGTATGTCGCGCGCGCCTGCTCCGTCTTTCCCTGCGCCATATAGTGGTTTCCCAGGTTGTTGAGCAACGCAGGAGAACCGGGGGCGGTCGCCAAGGCCTGCTTGTAGGTCGCCTCGGCCTCGTCGTAGCGCTTCTGGGCATCCAGGATGACGCCCAGCAGGCCCAGCGCGGCGGGGTCGCGCGGAGCTTGCTTCAGGGCGGCACGCAGGGCCTGTTCCGCCTCGCTGACATTGCCCTGCTGGAAATCCGCGGCAGCTTTCTGAAGCACGATGCGCGGGACCTGACCCGGCGGGCTCTGGGCGACCAACGGCGAAGCAGCGAAGAGGAAAGTGAGCAGAGCAGCGAGGGTTTTCGAGCGGCAGGACATGATTCTGGTCAACCGCGAGGGACGTGCCTCGGCTTCCCGAAGGCTGAAGGCCGGTGGACCGGGCAAACTTCCGGCCGCCCGGAATCAACATTCTACCGCACACGCCGCCGCTCTCGTGAGGTTTTGAAAAGAGAAAGAAAAAGGGAGGGGCGTGAGGCCCCTCCCTTGAAATTTACACTCGGATGGTTTCAGAAAATGAGCTTCAGAGCCACCTGAAGTTGACGAGGTACGTTGACTTGGCTCTGAACAGTCCCGAAGTTGCCCCCATTCCATTGGCTATTGATGTTGCCGAATTGCGGATGGTTAAGGGCATTGAAGGCTTCCGCTCGAAATTGCAGCTTGGAACCTTCGCGCATCTTGTTCAAGGGAAATTCCTTGAACAGAGAAAGCGTTGCGTTTCTGGTTCCGGGCACTCGCACGTTGGGCTCCATGCGCGGGGCGTTGCCGATGGTGTACGGGGCCGGCACCGACAGCACATCGTTCGCATTGGCGAAATAGCCGTTCGTAAACCACTGCGACTTGGGATTGACCTTCAGCACGCCCGTCTGGTTGGGCGATCCGCCTCCGTAGGTGTCAAGGGCATGGTCACCGGTGACGCTCACAGAGACAGGCTGCCCTTTGTCGAACCTCCACATGCCATTGGTCTGCCAGCCACCCAGGAAGGCGTTCACGACGGAATTCCAACCTGCGCCATACTTCTTGCCTTTTCCGAAGGGGAGCTGCCAGAGATAGGCGATTTGGAATACTTGTGGAATGTCCCATTGGGAAAGCGAGCGCTCCAGCTTCAAGTTGTTGGGGTCTCTGTGTTTCTCAAACCCACCTATCCAATCCGTCCAGGTGCCAATGGACGCATCGTCAATGGACTTGGAGTTCGTGTAGGTAATCAGCATGGCGAGCCCATTCGAGAGGCGCTTCTCAACCTTCAACTGGAAAGCGTTATAGATCGAGTTCGCCATCGGGGGCATGGTAAAAGAGACGCCGCTGAACTGCGGGTACGGCATCAGGAGATGGTCGGCCGCAATCGTGGAGCCGCAGATTCCGCAACCCGGCGAGTTGATGACCCCGGAGTAGGGATTGGGGACGTATTCAGCGAGCGCGCCCTGCAGGGCCGTGTCGGTGGCTTCCTTTTCAATCCAGGACCCGAAGTGCTGCTGGGCACCGGCGCCAAGGTAATACAGGTGTGTTCCCTTGGTGCCGACGTAGTTGGTATCAATCAACCAGTTCCCCGGCAGTTGGTATTGGAAGCCCGCACTCCAGGTTTGTGTATAGGGTGGGATGTTCTCATTACGAGTCGGTTCATTAATACCGAGGCCGAGGTTGGTCAGATTGCCCAGCGACGGTCCTGTTTGGTACAACAGGCCATCCGGGAAGGGATTGCTGAGGCGTCCCCAAGGCGTTACGCCGTCGCCGTCCCTGGTGGTGAGCCAGTTCGTGATCGCATCGAAACCTTCATTTCCAAACGGTCCGGCGCCCGTGGTACCAAATTCCGTGGGGTTGTAGAACAAGCCGTACCCAGCGCGAAGAACCAAGCTCTGGCGGAGCCGATACGCAAGCCCCACGCGCGGTCCGAAGTCCTTGAAAAACGTGTTGACCGGGTGGCGTTGTTTGTCGCTCAGGTAGACCAATCCACCGGTCGGATTGGACAAGTCGGGTATGGGAAGTACCGAAGGCCACGACGCGACATCGATCGGATTGGGCTGGATGGGGATGGGCATCGTGGGATCGATCCAAGACCCGCGGTTGTACCGCTCGGTGCGGGGAATCTCCAGGTCATAGCGCAGGCCGAGGTTGACGGTGAGCTTGTCGGTGGCGCGCCAGTTATCCTGGATGAATTCGCCAAAGCGGTGGTTCTGGGTGCTGAAGTGAGGAGAGATTTCGTACTGGCCCCACTGGCCGGGATTTCCGACACCGATGAGGAGGCTGGCCATGGCGTCGCCGCCAATCGGGTGCGATCCATCGCTGGTCGGATCATAGAGCAATTGACCTGTGTCCATATAATCATAAATTTCCAGTCCGCCTGGAGTCCCGTCCTGGAACCAGTTCATCCGGTTCACCCGCCACTCACCGCCGAACTTCAGTTCGTGCCTGCCCCGCATGTGAGTGAGAGTCGCCAGCAGGTGGTAGACCTGGTTGCCATTCTTATAGACCGCCCAGGACTGAGCACCGAGGTCCCCACTCCCGGCTGCGCCCGCGTATCCGCCATAAATGTACAAGGACGGGGCAGCGATGGGGCCGTTGTCCGTGGCGAGGTAAGAAGGAAGGCCGAGAGTCGTGATGGGATTGAATTTCGGGAAGTCCTTGGCGACCCCCTGGGTAAACGGGATGTTGCGACTGAAACCCGCCGACACATTGAGGAGCGTGTTGGGGCTAAAGGTGTGGTTCAGGCTCAGAGCTACCGATCGTGTAGCCGAAATCCCTGGGCCCGACGAGCAGACATCCAGCGCGTTCCCGAAGCAGTTCCAGTCGTCCCACTTACCCCAGCCGTGTGAGTAGCGAGCGTTGAAGGTGGTCTGCTCGGTGAAGCGATGGTCGATCCTGACGTCGAACTGGTTGCCGCTGCTAACCCCAATGCCTGAGCCCGACCAGTTGTTGAAAGGGTTATAAGCTGCTGTCCCGACGCCGACATTGGGCGCGGGATAGTACTGGATCATCTTCGCCGCCACCGGGTCGATCAGGTTGCCGGGCACCGCCGCGAGTTGGAAAGGCGTGCCATCGAGCCCGGGGTTCCCGGGACTCGTGTATGTAATCAGATTGTTGAATGGGATGATTTTTTGCAGTGCGCGTCCCGAGTACTCGCCCGCACTATCGCCCGTGCCCACTGTGATACTGTTCGCGTAGTTTCCGGAATAGGGGTCCCAGATCTGGCCGTTGGGATCGGAGCACACGCCCCCAGCGTCGAACGATCCCCCAATGCGTGTGCACAATTCGCCGAAGTCGCCTGTTCTCTCCAGCGCGCTGGGAACGCCCGCGTTGGCGGTCCGCCCGTAGTGCTCGCGAGTGCCGTCATAATCAAAGAAGAAGAAGGTCTTGTCCTTCCTAATGGGTCCGCCGATGGTGCCGCCAAACTGATTGCGCCGCAAGGGAGGAAGCTTGCCCGCTGAGGCGTTGCTGAACCAGTTGTTGGCGTCCAGCTTGTCGTTGCGCAGGAATTCGTAAACATCGCCGTGGAACTTGTTGGTGCCCGAGCGCAGCACCATGTTGATGTAGGTGTTGCCCGAGAAGCCTTCCTCTGCCGTGAAGTTGTTCTGCACGATCTTGAACTCCTGCACGGCTTCCACCGAAGGCTCGTAGAGGACTGTATTGATGTTTGTGTTCGGCTCGTAACTGGTGGCCGCAACGCCGTCCACCAGGATTTCCGCAGTGTCATTGCGCCCGCCGTTGGATACGAAGTTGAGGCCAGTGCCTAGACCATACGTGCCGCCTGGAACCTGAAGAACGCCGGGGGCCAGAAACGCCAGGTCGAGGACATCCCGATCCACGAGTGGAAGATCATTGATCATGGCGCGATCCACTTCCTGGCCGGTGACGGAGTCTTGAGTGGAAAGGATCGGCGCGGCGCCGGTCACCTCCACGGACTGAGAAGTGGCTCCGACTTCCAAGCGGACATCAGCCGTAACTCTTGTGCCGACGTCGACGATGATGCCGTCGCGGAGGTAGGTCTTGAACCCCGGAGCCTCTACAGAAATCTTGTAGCTGCTGGGGAGGAGGTTGGTGATTAGGTAATGCCCCACGGCATCCGTCGCCGTCGGATAGGCGTAACCTTTGTTGGCATCCGTTAGTTCAACCTTGGCCCCGGGAACAACCGCCCCGGTGGGGTCCGTGACGACGCCCGCCAAAGAACCCGAGGTGACTTGCGCCCAGGCCGAGGTTGATAGAGCCACAAAGAGGCCCAACAGCAGAAGAGAACACGAAAGCCCATTGCGCCGACTGCCGCGTGTCCCCTTGATTTTGCACTTCATATACAGCACCTCCATACCGCCCGTCCCTAGGCGCGGAAATTGGGGAATCCCAGAAAAGGATAGCGTGCACTGCATAAGGTGCACCTCCAAATTCAACATGCCGACGCTTTGCGAGGGGAGATCTTCCAGGGCCGGTTCAGGAGCGAATCTAACTCGAGTCTGCGGTCTCATGTGGCTTACCGTCCGCCGCAGTTTCGGCTCCAGCCCGCAGGCTAGGCTCCCGGGGGTAGTATGTCAAGATAATTGTGGTAGCCAGATTGATATTAGTTCGGACAATATGTCATGGTGAAATTTTGCCCCAAATGGGAGAAATTCCTTTCGCTGGGGCACTGCGCCCCACAGGGAGAAGTTACAGCAAGGTTCGAGAGGCCGTCATCTTCGACGCTGCCGTTTAGCTCCTTTGCGGGGTGCCACACCCAGCTAAGCGACGTTTTCCAGCACCGAATTCGCCCAGATGTAGAACGCCACGTGCGGGCTCCAGTACTCGCAGGTGCGCCAGTCGAGCGTGTAATGCGTATCGAGTACGGGCTCATCCTGCATGTTGCCAGCGATGCCGTTCATGATTCCGCCCGGAATCAGGCCTACGTAGCGGGAATGGGGATAGGGGTTACGCATGCCCTCGCCGGTCATCATGCAGGCCGCGAAGGGATTCGCTCCCATAATCCATTCCAGCTGGCGGTAGGCGAGGTCCACGTACTCGCGCCTCTCGAGGAGCTGGAAGGCGCGGCCGAGTACGAGCGCGTGACTTCCCAGATGGCAATTCGCGCCCTGCCACCAGAACTGCTTTCGCGCAGGGTGGAAATAGCGATACGTCAGCCGGCCAGCCAGCGGGCGGTAAGTTTCCGGCGTGGGCGAACCGATAAACATCCCCAGCGGCATGATGCGGTAGGCATTGCGCGCGGACATGGGCAGTACGTACTCGTCCAAGTACAGGCGCACCGCGTCCAACCACTTCCTCCGATCCTCGGCCTCAGGAAACGCCGCGTGCAGCTCAAGCAGGGCGAGCGGTGGCAGGGCCGAGTCCACGATGTCCATGAACGGTTGGTCGCCATTCATCCAGAAACCACGAACCTGGCGCTGCTCGGCGATGAATGAAGTGTTCTGATGATTCATGAGCGCCCGGCCCAGAAGATAAGCGTGCTGGCGGAATTCCTCATCCCGCGTGGCTCGATAGAGCTCGCACGCCGCCATCGCCCACCAGGCGAGGTCTTGGGTTGACGGGGGCGCCTCCGGGAAGGCTCGCCAGGCGCGCACGCCGGCCTCCAGGCATCGCTTCGCATAATCCGGGTCCGCCTGCGCGTAGCACTGGCCGACCAGTCCCTGCAAAGTCGTAAACACGGCGGCGGTCCCGCCGCGCTTCTCGGTGTTGATGTATCGGTCGTCCGCCGTCCCCACGACGTTGTCGGTCCAGTGATTGTCGCTGTTGTCGCCGTTCACGCCGCCCGCCGCGTCGGCCCAGACCTTGCCGTCGCGGTCCTGCATCTTGAGGAAGTAGGTGTTCCCGAATTTGACTTCATCCAGAATCTGCTGCCGCGTGGGATCGGCGGGGCGGGGGTCGGGATTATTCCGATAGAGATTGAGCAGCGCGATGCCGTTGAGCATGGTGACGTCCATCCACTTGCGCAGGTCGCCGGCGTCGTGCCAGCCGCCCACGACATCCACGTGCTCGCCGGTGTCGCGGCGACGCGCGTCGTCAAGATGACAGGCGGGATGAACGCCCGGAACTTCCACGCCACAGCGCTGGTATCGGTAGTAGCCAAACGCCTTGGCCATCGTCCGCCGCCAGACCTCGTCCTGAATGGCAAACTGGATGGAGCGCTCGTCGCCCGCCGTAATCTGGTACAGCGCCGGCCGGTCCAGGTCGAACTCCGCGGTCAGGCAGGGTCCGAAATCCGAGCGCGCCGCCACCAGGGGGCGGGTGATTCGGAATTTGACATCGACCACGTCGCGCAACGTGCAGGACTTTGGCGGGGTTGGGCCTGTGGCGCGGACCACCAGCGTTTTCTTTCCCACGCGCGGCCGGAAACCCACATTACTGATGGCGATCGTGGGTTTGGCGGGGGCTGTCATTTTCTCTACGGGGTCAGGCACGGGCGGGCCTTCTTGCGCGTAGGCAGCGAAGGGAAAAACGGCCAGCGTTCCAATAAAGTGTCGGCGATTCATGAGGACCTCCTGCGGTTTTTAGGATATGCGAGAATGACTTTGACTTCGGCAATGACACCGAACAAACTCCGTCCACTGCGAGTTCGTTACGACGTTTGGCCCCGATTGTACTCGAAGCGACACTCCAGGGTTCGCTGTTTTTGAGTTCCCTTTCCCGCCCTCTGGAGTTGATATCGACGGATGACGCTGTCTTTGGGAGTTCGGCCCGGCGGGCCGCATGTCCTGTCGGACGGACGGCACGGGTTCGCTTGTGTCGTGGTTTGTGACGTAACTAGTCTCGTATGCCCTAACCCGCAGCAATCCGCAGTTTCGGCGCTGTCAAGGAAGAGGCTTGCCAAGGCCGCATTATTACAGGTTGAAACGCTACTCGTACGAATTCTTGCTGTTATCGCCCGTGGAACTACGAGGCAAGGCGTCGGGAGTTCGAATCTCTCCGGGCGTACCACTTGCGCAAAAGTGTCGGTTCGGTTTGGGAGAAATCATTCCGGTAAACATTCCGAAATGAATCCGGTCACGATTCCGGGATGAACCCGGGCGTGGCTTTCATATAACAGTCATTTTCTACGTAGCGTAGAATCGGTTCGGTTCGCCCTTTCACGGCGGCATCAATCTCCTGCATTCTTGGATGCAAGACCTAAAGAAGCGAACTGCTCTGATGGCCAGCGCGAGTCGTTGTTCAGCCCTCAGGGTACCGCCGCTTCAGTTCGACCAGCACCGGCCGCAACAGGGCGTAGTCGCTTGCGCAAGCGAAAAAAGCTGCTTCCAGGACTTTGCGAACGAAAGACGGCACGTTGCCGCCCTTGGAGGCCCAGTGAAGCCAATCGCGGAGCTCGGGGTCGTCGAGCGCCGCCGGGCCGGGCTCCGGCTCGGGATGCTGGCGCTTCAGCTCAAGCAGCACTGGTCGCAGCAGGACGTAATCGGGTGAGCAAGCCATGCGAGCCGCTGTTGCAACCGTGCGGACAAACATCGGGACTTTGCCCCCCTCTTCTGCCCAGTGAAGCCAATGCGTGAGTTCGGGGTC
>JBEKUI010000222.1:0-7950 GCA_049515175.1 Terriglobia bacterium | reverse complement strand
GTGAAGTGGCCGAGCAAGCATCAGCCCCGCTACGATCTGCGGGGAGAGTTGTACCGGGTGACGGGGGTGGATCTGACGCAGATTGACGGCCTGGACGTGCTGACGGTGCAGACGGTGATCTCGGAGGTGGGAGTGGACATGAGCCCTTGGAGAACGGAACACCACTTTAGTAGTTGGCTGGGGCTGTGCCCGGACAATCGCATCAGCGGCGGCAAGGTATTGAAACGCGGAACCCGCAAGGTGGTGAACCGAGCCGCCACCTCCTTACGGCTGGCAGCTCAGAGTCTGTGGCGCAGCCGGAGCGCCCTGGGAGCGAATTTCCGCCGCCTGCGTGCCCGGCTGGGAGCCCCCAAAGCCATCACCGCCATGGCTCACAAACCGGCCCGCCTCCTGTATCGAATGCTGAAATACGGCAAGGCCTACGTGGACAAAGATATCGCCTATTACGAGGAAAAATACCGCCAGCATCAAATTAAATGGCTCCAAAAACAAGCCGCTGCCTTAAATCTTCAACTCGTTGCATCAACAGGAGTTGTCAGTTGAGTTTCTGGAGAGGGTCCGGAATGTCGTCGGGATTGGGCATGAACTCGATGCCGTCGTACCCCCAAGAGACTGCGCGCTGCCCCAGCTCTTCCGGGCGTCCGGTAAGTACCTTCACTACAAAGTCGAGGGCGTCCATGTCAGGCGTCGAGCTGAATAGACATAGCTGCATCCTTAACCTCCGATGGACGCTGCCCCGTCTCTCTCATTTAGCAGCGTCATGCTCATCTTGCGCTTGAGGCGTCTGGTTACGACCCAGTGCACCCTCCCTCCTGGTTCTTTCGACCAGGCGCATGATCTCCTGAGCATAGGCTAGGTGCTCCAACATCGCAGCACGCGCGCCATCTGCATCCCGCGCCTTTACGCGTTCTAGGATCTGAGAGTGATAAAAAATGGCGCGCTCTCTGAAGGTGTCCCAGCCCACGGTGGACGCTCCACGCAACTGCACCTGAAACACGACGTCATGGAGAGACTGTGTCAGAGCAAGAAACAGAGGATTCTGTGTAGCCGCTGCGAGACGGCCGTGGAATGCAACATCCGCTGAAGCATACTTGTGGGGGGCGATGGATCGGTTCTTCAAGAGCTCTATGGTTTCCTGCATGGCTCGGATATCATCGGGGCGTGCCCGGAGCGCCGCTAACTCGGCAATCCTAACCTCCAGCAAGGTTCGTACTTCGTGAATCGCCTCAGGCTGTAGGGCGCTCGCGCGCAGGAGCAAGTCGAAGGAAGCTTTCATGATGTCGGAGCCAATCTCTCTGACGTATGTTCCCGAGCCAGTGCGAACTTCCACCAGCCCCTTCGCCGTCAACGACCTGACAGCTTCGCGTACCACCGTCCGGCTAACCCCTAGCATTTCGCCCAATTCTCTCTCAGGTGGAAGGCGATCACCTGGGCGTATGGCACCACTGACAATCAGGGTCTCGATTTGCTCGTTGGCGCGTTCGGCGAGTGTCGAGTCGCGGGTAACAGTCTTAAACACTGGATACGACCTCCTTCCGCTTGCCATGTCCTGGAAAACACTTTAGGCAAGATCTTCGGTGGGCCGGGTCGCTCCGGCTGGTTAGGGCCGGGGGCCTCTCGTCCGACAGGCTCCAGACTGAGGATTCTATTGTCATCACTATTGGACGTCGTGGCATACCATCCGATCTGGCACGTTAACACTGGTCTGAACCTTTTGCAACAATAAATTTACGAGACAAGAAAAATATCTTGACAAACTCTCTCACAAACGTAGAATGGCATACCGTATTATTACTTGTTAATGATGTCCCTGACGAGATGACGTGCCTTCGACGCGATCTACATAAAAGGAGGATGTAATGTTTCGGCTAAAGCTCTCTCTGGTGTGCGCCGTTTCTCTTCTCGTGGTCCTTTGGTCGCCGGCAAGCAATGCTCAGAATTTTAATGCTTCGATCAGCGGAACTGTAACGGATCCCAGCGAGGCGGTCGTTCCGGGTGTGGAAATGACGCTGACTTCGGTGGAAACCACGGCAGTGTCCAAGGCGACCACGGGGGAAAACGGCTGGTTCTCGTTCCCCTATCTAGGGGCAGGTTATTATGAGTTGCGGGCGACGGCAAAAGGCTTCCGGGAATTCCTCCAAAAAGGAATTGAACTGAACATCAACACCCGGGCCCGCGTCGACGTCCGGCTCGAGCTCGGGGCAGAATCGCAGACCGTGGAGGTTCGAGGTGATGTCTCCCAACTGAACTTTGAGGACTCCACGATCAAACAGGCAGTGACCCCGGAAGTGATCGGAGAACTGCCGCTCATTGTGGGCGGTGCCATCCGCTCCTCGGCGGCGTTCGTAACCTTGATGCCTGGAGTCAATACGGGGGCCAGCCAGAACCCTTATAGCACCCGGATCAATGGCGGGCTCACGGCAGGCGACGAGGCGGTCCTGGATGGAGTCTCGCTGACTCAGGGGATCAACGGCAACACGGGAATGATCTCGGCCTACGCCGACTATCCGTGGTCTCCGGAAGCGATCAGCGAAGTGAGTGTGCTGACTTCCAATTACGAGCCCCAGTACGGCGCCACCACCTCCGCCGTGATCATGGCGGAGACGAAGTCTGGGACAAACCAATACCATGGCGCCGTTTACGAATTCTTACGTAACACGGCTCTCAACGCGCGCCAGTTTGGGACTCCCGACCGAACCAAGGACATCGAGAACGACTTCGGGGCCAACATCGGCGGCCCCATTAAGATCCCGTGGATTTTTGACTCGGGACGGAAAAAGTCCTATTTCTTCGTGAATTATGAGGGATTCAAGATCCGCGGTGGCGCCTCTACGCCGACGCTCTCCATCCCTTCGCTGAAGGAGCGGGATGGCGACTTTACCGATTGGGTGGATGAGGAGGGGAATCTGATTCCCATCTATAAACCGAACTCGACGACCCCCAATCCCAATTTCGACCCGGATCAGCCGTCGGGTCCGGACAACCTGCAGTTCCTGCGCGAGCAGTTCATGGGCTGTGACGGGAATACGCCCAACGTGATCTGCATGTCAGGTCCCAACCGTTATGTCGATTCCAAGACGGGCTTTGACATTGCCAACTCACTCGCGCCAAAGTGGATTCAGTATCTGCCGACCCCTACCTTCTCAGGCCCGCTCAACAATTACCTAGTCCCGGAGCCCATTCCGGATACGGTGTTTGCGGACTCCAGCTTGATCAATGTCCGGGGCGACATGTACTGGCGCGACATCGACCATTTCGGTGTGACTGTAAACTATCGGGGCTCGACCGCCTCCCACGTCACGGAGCTCCCGGCGCAGCTCGCGACCGAGGTACCCTACTTCGTCAACTACAGTTTCGTTGACCGATTCAACTGGACGCACACCTTCCGCGCCAACTTACTCAACCACTTTGCCGTCGGCTACCTCGACACTCTGGTTGAGGATACGTCGTCTGACAAGCCCTACGTGGACGACCTTCCCCAGATTTCTGGAGCAGTAAAGTACGAGTTTCCTCCCCGGGTCACCTTCGACGACTTCGATGCGTGGGGCAATAACGGGAGGGAGACTGGCACGCGCCCGGTCTGGATTGCTAACGATCTCATGACATGGGTCAAAGGTCGGCACACACTTAAATTCGGGGGTGAGATTCGCAAACACGCTGTGAACGGGACCTCAGTCGGCAACGAGAGCGGGACGGTGCAGTTCACGCGCCTCGGCACAGGCCTGAACGAGACGAACAGCGGCAATGCCTTCGCGAGCTTCTTGCTCGAGCAAGTGAGCTACGGGGAATACAGCATCCAGACTGTGGCCAGCAGCTACCCCCGGTCCAGCGGGTACAACTTTCACATCGGAGACACCATCAAGTTGACTCCGAAGCTGACGCTCACTCTCGGCATTCGGTGGGACATGTACAAGCCCACAATCGAGAAGTTCGACAACCTGAGTTTCTTCGATCCTACTGGAACAAACTCGGCAGCCGGCAACCGGCCAGGCCGCTTGGCCTTTGCCGGAACCAAGTGGGGGGAGGCCAGCTTTGGGAAACGTTACCCGGAGGAACTGTACAAGCGAGCGTTTTCCCCGCGGTTTGGCATTGCCTACGCCTTTAGCAAGGGTACTGTCGTACGCGCCGGCTATGGAGTATTCGTTTCCGTGCCGATCTATCCTGACTGGGGCGGGGGTATTGCGCAGGATGGGTTTAACGCTACGATTGGCTTCCCCAGTTCGTATTACGGCTACGACCCTGCCTTCCTGCTGAGTAACGGATTCCCGGCGATCGACGAGTCGCAGCGTCCTCCCCATATCGATTCTTCATTTGACAATGGCGTGGACGTGGGCGCCTACAGACCCTTTGATGCCAACCGCCTTCCTTACGCGCAGCAGTGGAGCCTGACGGTTGAACGTCAAGCGACGCCCAACCTTGCCATCAGTGCCTCTTACGTCGCCAACAAGGGCACACGTCTTCCCTCCCGGGTGGCGGCGCTTAACGCTCTCGATCCGAAATACCTTTCCATGGGCACCGCGCTTGGTGATGAATTTCAGTCTGGCCAGACGGAACTGGACGGTGTGCCCATTCCCTATCCCGGCTGGGTCGAGCAAATGAGCAGTTGCACACCCACCGTGGCCCAGGCCCTCTTGCCCTACCCTCAGTACTGCAGTGCGTTGCAGGGGCTGAATGAGAACGCCGGGAATTCCACCTATCACTCCTTTCAACTCAAGGTGGAAAAGCGCTTGTCGCACGGTATTTACCTTCTCAACTCCTACACCATATCGAAGTTGCTTACTGACTCAGAGGGTGTGCAAATGGCTGCTGCCACTTGGAGCGCAGCTCACGGCGTGATTTCGCCCTACGAACGTCGGCGGAACAAGGGGCTGGCGTTAAACGATGTACCGCAAGCTCTGACGACTACGCTTATCTACGAACTCCCGCTGGGCGCGGGCAAACGATGGGCGAGGTACAGCGGGCTCGCCAATGCTGTAGTCGGCGGATGGCAGGTCAGCACGATCTTTCGCTTGACCTCCGGCGTGCCCATGTTCTTCCGCTCGTTCAGCTGCAACGTCCCGAATCAGTTCCGCGCCGGGTGCATCCCTGCACTTTTGCCCGGAGCGGATCCTTGGGCGCAGGATAAATCGAACTTTGACCCCTCGAAACCTCTCCTCAACCGGAGTGCCTTTGAGTCGGCCGACAGCTTCAATTTCTATTGGGGCAAGGGACCGAGGATGTCGGACCTGCGCGGATTCGGCTACCGGAATCAGGACTTGACGCTCATGAAGAACACACGCATTAAGGAGCACCTCAATCTCCAGTTCCGGGTCGAGTTCTTCAACGTCTGGAACTGGCACACCTTCACGAGTCCGGGAGGCGAAAGCGGCCTCGGGGAGGGGTTCCAGGTGGTTGATATTGACGTTTCGAGCCCGACGTTCGGAATGTGGAACGGGAGAGTTAGCACGCCGAGGAACGTACAGTTCGGCCTGAAGTTCCAGTTCTGAGCAACGGGTGTGCCAGAACAAGCAATGGAGGGTGGAGCCTGCCATGGTTCCACTCTCTTTTCTCGTGCAACCACTCCTGAATGGGGGCGGCGGCTTCCCGCCGACAATCCGCTTTACGAGGAATGCACATGACCACTTCGTACAGTCGATGGATGAACGTCTGTGTAGCTGTTGCACTACTGACCTTCTTTTCTCCAGTGAGCCCGCGTTGTCAGGATTCACCCGAGAAGATTCTACTCAAAGACTTCAGACCCAAATCGCTCTACAAGATTCCGGTGACTGAAGTTCCCCGGGCGAAGTTCCGCGCTATTGATATGCACGCTCATCCCGATCCCAAAACGGAGGAAGAGATCGCCCAATGGGTCCATACCATGGATGAAGTGGGCATCGAGAAAACCATTGTCCTGACGCAAGCAGTCGGCCCCGAATTCGATGCCATCTACCAGCAGTACTCGAAATATCCGGATCGCTTCGAGGTGTGGTGTGGTTTTGACTACAGCGGCTATGACAAGCCGGGTTTTGGGCCGGCGGCGGTCAAGGAACTGGAGAGATGCTTCAGGCTGGGCGCCCGTGGAGTGGGGGAGTTGAGCGACAAGGGCAAGGGGATGGATTTTGAGGAAACGAGTGCGCTCGGAATGCATCCTGATGATCCGCGCATGGATGCCCTCTTCGAGAAGTGCGCCGAACTCGGCATGGCAGTGAACCTCCATGTGGCCGATCCTATCTGGATGTACGAGAAGATGGATGTCCACAATGACGGACTCATGAACGCATACGCGTGGCGCCTAGACAACCAGCCGGATATTGTCGGCCACTCCGGGATGATTGACGTTCTGGAAAGGACCGTCCAAAAGCATCCGAAAACCACGTTCATCGCCTGCCACTTGGCCAATTTGGACTATGACTTGACACGCTTAGGAGAGCTGTTCGACCGCTATCCGAATCTCTATGCCGACAACTCGGCCCGCTATGCCGAGACCGCAACCATCCCTCGTTTTGTGTCCCAGTTCTACGCGAAGTATCCCGACCGTCTCCTCTATGGGACGGACTTTGGCTCCAACCTGCGGATGTACCGCATCACTTTCCGGGTCCTGGAATCATTGGATGAGCATTTCTACGAAATCGAACAGCTTGGTTACCACTGGAGTATGAACGGGTTCGGCCTGCCCGATCCGATCTTGAGGCGCGTCTACCGTGACAACGCCTTGAGGATTCTGAATTCGAGAAAGAAGAGCGGGAAGTAGGAACTGTTGCGTTAAGGTGACCCGCCTCGGTGCCGCTGAAGTACGAAGATTCCCAGGTTGCTTCTCTTGTCAGAAGAACGAACAGCAGTAAGAACGGCCACATCGGGCTGAGTCCAAGTAGGGCTTGTGGGCGGTTCATACACGCCGGGCGCTCCCATGTGACACGTGTCGAATCCTCAACATGCCGCACGAGGAGGCTTTATGCTGAAGGCATTTCTATTGGCTTTGCCTTGGCTCGAAGAATAGTCAGTCCGGTTCATTGACTGTAGCCATTTGACCACCCGAAATTCCACTTTCCCCATTTTCTTGCGATTTCTTATCGCTGCTAAATCAGCAACATGCAGCGACAGCCCAAGGCGGCGGATTTTAGCCTTTTGGACCAGGGCAAGAATGCGGCAAAAAGACTGGGGGCAGGTCGCCCTATATGTGCTGGCGTGCTCGTGGCGTCTCCAGCCCCGGCTGTTCCCTGAGCGATCCCGGCTGGCCGCAGACTTCACGGGTGACCCCGCCGGTCGTGTTCCCTTTGGGACGGATGTTGCTCAGCCCCGCCTTTGTTCGAGTTCGACCCATCGAGCATACAGCTTATCCGCTTTCTTCTGGGTCTCATCCACCTGCGCACAAGTGACCTGAAGCCGCGGGGCGTCGCTCATGATCGTCGGGTCTTCCAGCGTCGCACGTAAGACGCTAAGCTCCTGTTCGGCCTGGGCGATTTTCGTTTCCATGGTGGCAAACTCGCGCGCCTCCAGGTACGAGAGCTTCTTTCTTACCGCTGTTGGCGGGGCGACGTCCGGTGAGGAAGGTGATCGCGGGGCTTCAGCCGGGACGCTTTGCGCACCCTTGGCCTGCTGCGTGCGCTGCCAAACGTCCCATTGTAAGTAATCGCCAAACCGTTCCGCTCCGCCCAGACCATCCAGGCCGAGAACGACGCTCGAGACCCGGTCCAGCATGAAGCGATCGTGGGTAACCAGCACCAAGGCTCCACGATATTCCAGCAGGCTCTCTTCCAGGATTTCCAGGGTCGGGATATCCAAATCGTTGGTGGGTTCATCCAGCAACAAGACGTCCGCCGGTTGGAGCATGAGCTGCGCGATTAACACGCGGGCCCGTTCGCCTCCGGAGAGCCGGCCGACCGGCTGATTCAGGTCGTCTGGGGCAAAGAGGAATCTTGCCGCCCAGGAGGCGACGTGAATCACTCGCTCCTGATAAATAACCGAATCGCC
>JBEKUI010000221.1:0-7953 GCA_049515175.1 Terriglobia bacterium | reverse complement strand
CCGGCCTTCTCGGTCACGTCGGTGAAGGTGCCGTCCCCGTTGTTGTGCCAGAGCTCGGAGCGCAGCGGCCGCGACGGCTTGTACCATTCGCTGCCCGCCGTCTGCATGAGATAGAGGTCGAGCAGGCCGTCCTGGTCGTAGTCGATCCATCCAAGGCCCGTCCCCATCGTCTCGATGTACTGCTTTTCATCGGTGGCGGTGGGATCCTGCTTGAAAGTGATTCCGGCCTTCTCGCGGATGTCCGTAAACCGCACCGGGATCGAAACGGGGGGTACGGCGCCGGACTGCGCCTGGATGTGCTGGAGAAGCGAGAAGAGCCCGGCGGCCGCCGCCGTCAACAGGAGCACGACCAGCCCCAGCCGGTTGTGCCGGGTCCCCGGATTTGCCTTGAGGTTCAAATCGCCTTCCCTCTCAACTTGCATCTACCAATATAGCTTGAGGGCGCTCTGGTTCTCAATTGCGTCTTTGGGCTGCTCGCATTAGACTTGCCTCGTTCTGCGCCCTCAGTGAGAAAAGGTGGAGCGGAGAATTCACCAGTCGCCCGGATGGAGCCGGGTATAATACAGAGCTTCATGCCGCCAGGGCGCTCCGATTTCCGCCGCCGAGGGTCGCCGGGAACGGCCAGGGCGGAAGGGCGCGGTGAAAGCCGACGGGGAGGAATCTCGGTTCATGCGATATCGGAGGTTCGGCCGGACTGGCTGGATGGTCGGTGAAGTGGGTTACGGCATGTGGGGCCTGGGGGGCTGGACGGGCTCGGACGATGCGGAGTCCCTCCGTTCGATCGAGCGCTCCGTCGAACTGGGCTGCAATTTCTTCGACACCGCCTGGGCCTACGGCGACGGGCACAGCGAAAAGCTTCTGGGCCAGGTCGTGCGTGCCCATCCCGACAAGCGCCTTTACGTGGCCACGAAGATCCCGCCCAAGAACCTCCGCTGGCCGAGCCGTCGCGAGCACACCCTGGACGATTGTTACCCGCCCAACCACATCGAGGAGTACGTCCACCGCAGCCTCGAAAACTTGGGATTGGAGGCGATCGACCTGATCCAGTTCCACACCTGGGAAGAGGCCTGGGAAGAAGATCATCGCTGGATCAAGAAGCTGCAGGAGTTGCGTGAACAGGCGTTGATTCGTGGCGTGGGCATCAGCCTGAATCGCTGGGAACCCTGGAACGGCGTCCGCGCCGTACGCAGCGGCGTGATTGACGCCGTGCAGGTCATCTACAACATCTTCGACCAGAACCCCGAAGACCGGCTCTTTCCGGCGTGCAAAGAGATGGACGTGGCGATTATCGCGCGCGTGCCCTTCGACGAAGGGACGCTCACCGGCACGCTCACCAAGGAAAGCAAGTGGCCGCAGGGCGACTGGCGGAACACTTACTTCGTGCCCGAGAATCTCCACGCCAGCGTGGATCGGGCCGAAGCCCTTCGCCCCTTGATCCCCAGGGGAATGACCATGGCGGAGATGGCGATGCGCTTCATCCTCGACAATCCTCTGGTGGCCACGGTGATTCCGGGCATGCGCAAGATGGCCCATGTGGAATCGAACCTGGCGGTGAGCGAGGCCAGCCCGTTGCCCCAGGACCTGCACGCGCAGCTGAAGGGCCATCGCTGGGACCGCACGCCAACACGGTGGTCGCAATGAGGCATGGTCCGTTCGCACGCTAACGGCGAGGCGCTGCCTCGCCCTCGGCCCGAAGGAGGGCTGAATCGATGGCGGAAAAATCCGATCTTTCGCGACGTGAGTTCTTGAAGGACAGCGCCGTGGGCGCGGCGGGCGCGGCCGTGCTGGGTGGCTGGGGCAACGGCCGCGTGCTGGGCGCGAACGACCGTATTCGCGTCGCCGTGCTGGGATCGGGCGGGCGAGCCCAGGACGTTATGGGCAAGTTCAACCTCGTCCCCCAAGCCGAAATCGTGGCGGTGTGCGACGTCTACGAGCCCCACCGCGCGAGTGCGCTGAAGCTCGCCACCCGGGATGCCAAGGGCTATCTCGACTATCGCGAAGTCCTCGACCGCAAGGACATCGACGCGGTGCTGATCGGCAGCCCCGACCATTGGCACAAGCAGATGCTGGTGGACGCCGTGCGCGCCGGCAAGGACGCTTACCTCGAAAAGCCCATCATCCACGCGATCGAGGAGGGCGCCGAGATGATCCGCGCCGTCGAGGAGACGAAGCGCGTGGTACAGACCGGCACGCAGCAGCGAAGCTGGGAGCACTACATCCTCGGCAAGCAACTCGTGGACTCCGGCAAGCTGGGAAAGATTATCTACGTTCATACTTATTGGTATCAGAATTATCTGGAATGGACCGGACACCCGCCGCAGATTGACACCTCGAAGCTGGATTGGAAGCGCTGGCTGGGCAGCGCCCCCGAGCAGCCCTTTGACGCGCAGAAATTCGCCCTCTGGCGCCACTACTGGGATTTCGGCGGCGGCATCCTCACCGACCTGCTCACCCACTGGATCGACGTCATTCAGTGGTACATGAACCAGCCGGCGCCGAAGACCGCGACGACCACCGCGCAGACGTATATCTTCAAGTGGGAAGCACCGGACGCCGTGACCACCGCGCTGGAGTTCCCCGGCGATTTCATGGTGGCGTTCACGGGCGCCTACAACGACAGCATCGATGATGGCGGCATCGAGTTTCGCGGCAGCCAGGCGACGCTCAAGATCGATCGCGCCCACCTCGCCGTATATCCGGAAGGGAAACCGTGGGAAGCGGGTTCGAATGCGCCCAAGCCCGAGATCTTCGTGCGCTCCGAGCGCGACGGCACGGTGGACCACGTGAAGAACTTCCTCGATTGCGTGCGCAGCCGCAAAACGCCCAACGCACCGATCCAGGTGGGATTTGAAGCGGCACGCACCGGCTGGCTGGCTAACATCGCGCTCAAGCGCGGCAGCAAGATTACCTTCGACGCGGCGCAGAACCGCGTCATTTGAGAAAATCGCCCGGGGATGGCACCGCCCGATGGAGGTCTGCAGGGGGCGACTCCGGGCCTGTGACGATGATTAACCATCGCCGTCTGGAGACCATGCGACACCGAATGGGGCGATTGTCGTTGTTCGTTGCGGTGCTGGCATTCGCCGCCAGCCTCTACGCCGAGGAGCCGGAAGTTTCCAAGCCCCTCTACAACACCTTCTCGGATGAGGAGGAGATGGCCATGGGCCGCAGCTCGGCGGAAGAAATCGAGAAGACGCAGCCTTTGCTGAGCGATGCGACCTTGCAAGCCTATGTCGAAAAGGTCGGGCAGCGCGTGGCGCAAGCGTCGCGCCGCAAGGAGTTGCAGTATCACTTCCGGGTCGTGAACAACCCCTCGGTCAACGCCTTCTCGCTTCCCGGCGGCTACGTTTACGTCGATCGCGGCCTGCTCGATTTCGTCGAGACGGAGAGCGAACTCGCCGGCGTGCTGGCCCACGAGGTGGGTCACGTCGTGGCCTACCACAGCATGAACGACGTGGCGCGGCGCTGGCTGGTGGACCGCGTCATGTACGAGGGACAAAAGGCGGGCCTGCTCAACGACCAGCAGATCCACGATGTGCTCAAGCAGTACGGCGGACCGGCGCTCCTTTTCGTGGACCGTAAGTTCAGCCGCGAGGAGGAGAACGAAGCGGACCTGCTGGGCATCTACAATGAAGCGCGCGCCGGTTGGGACCCCGCTGGCCTGGTGGCGTTTCTGCGCCGTCTGATTCGCATGGGCGCGAACCAGGACCTGTTTGAATTGCTGATGCGGCGCCACCCTCTGCCCGAGGATCGCGTGGACGCGCTCGGCGTCGAGCTCAAACAAATCCCGGCGGTGGCGGGGTGGAAAAAGAACAGCGCCGCCTTCCACGCTATGAAAGACCGTCTGGGAACTTTGCCGCCGTCCCCGCCGCCGGTCAAAGCGCCATCGTAGGACTCGCGCCTGGCTGCAGCAGGTACCGCGCTCTATATCGCGCCTGTTCAATTCCGCTTCATCTGCGATAGTATTAGGATTCCCGCCATTTTGGGCCGGCAGGCACACATCTCTCAGGAGCAGGTGATGACGTCGAATCAGGCGTACGCGCGCTACTTGGAGCTGGCGCGGCAAATCGTTGAGCGCATCGAGCAAACGCAGCGCGAGAACATTCTTCGGGCGGCGGAAATCTGCACGGACTCCATCGCCGCCGGCGGCTGGGTGCATCTGTTCGGCACCGGGCACTCGCGCATGGCGGTGGAGGAAATGTTTCCGCGCATCGGGAGCCTGGTGGGTTTTCATCCCATCGCCGAACTTTCATTGACGCAATACCACAACGTGGTGGGCGCCAACGGACTGCGCCAGGCGCTTTTCCTGGAGAAGGTGGAAGGCCTCGCCGAATGCATCTTGACCAGTTTCCGCTTCGGGCCGCGCGACAGTTTCATCGTTGTATCGAGCACGGGCATCAATTCCGTACCCATTGAAATCGCGCTGGGCGCCAAGGCGCGGGGCATGAAGGTGATGGCCATCACTTCCCTTGCCCACGCCCGCATCACCCCCAGCCGCCACCCATCCGGCCAGCGGCTGTTTGAGATTGCCGACCTCGTCCTCGACAACTGCACGCCGCCCGGCGACGCCCTGGTAAAAGTTGAGGGAGCGGATTATCCCGTCGGCCCGGGTTCGACGATCGGCGCGGTGGCGATCATCAACGCCCTGAAGTGCCAGGTGGCGGAGAACCTCGTAGCGCGGGGCATCAAGCCCGACGTGCTGCCCACTCCGCACGTGCCCGGCGACGAAAACGCGGCGCGCGAGTTCGAGCGCGTCCTGCAGGCGTACCACGACCGCGCGCAGAAACTTTAGCCAGATAGGGATTCGGGGAAGTGCAGCGAACGATGAATGCTGAACGCTGAACGATGAATTAGGGACTGCTGAAGGAGAAGGAGTTTCTTAGTTCATCGTTCAGCATTCATCGTTCATCGTTAAATCCCAGCCCCCGAGGTGTTCCCCATGCCGCACAAGATCCTTCCTGTAACCACCGTGGGCAGCTATTCCTGGCCGGGCTGGTTTTATCTGGTGATGGCGGCGGCGGAGCGCGGCGAGATGGGCACGCAGGACATTGAGGAAGCGCTGGGCGACGCGACGCAGGTGGCGCTCGATGACCAGCTCGCCGCCGGTGTGGATATCCTCACCGACGGCGAAATTCGCCGGGTGGACTTCATCGTGAGTTTCCCCAAGCGGCTGACAGGGATTCGCGAACTGCCCGTGGCGCGCCGGCTTCCTCCCGACGGCCACGACCAGCGGCCCAAGTACGCGGTCGAGGCTCCCATGACTTCTCCGGAAGGTCTCGGCACGGTGGCGGAGTTTCGCTTCTTGCGCGAGCGCACGGCGGCGCCGGTGAAGATCGCGGTGCCCGGACCGCACACGCTCGCCGGCCGGATCGTCCCCGACGGGAAAATCTACAAGACGCGCGAGGAAGTGGCCGTGGCGCTCTCGGCCATCGTCCACCGCGAGCTCGAACAGCTGGCCGCGGCGGGGGCGGATTTCATTCAAATCGATGAGCCCTCGATCGCCTGCTACAAAGAAAACCTGCCGTCATTCGTCCGTATCTTCAACCAGACCGTGAAAGGCATCCGGGCGAAGATTGCCATTCATCTCTGCTTCGGCAACTTCCGCGCTCGCCCGATTGGCCTGCGCAGTTACGCGCCGCTCTTTCCCGATTTGTTTGAGGTGAACGCCCAGCAGTTTGTGCTGGAATTCGCAAACCGTGAGATGGCGGAAGCTGACCTGTGGCAGCGCTTCCCCAACGACCGCGAACTTGCCGCCGGCATCGTGGACGTGAAGAACCACATCATCGAGCCCGTGGAGGTTCTCGCCGACCGCATCCGGCTGATGCTCAAATACGTCAAGGCGGAAAAACTCTCACTGGTTCCCGATTGCGGCTTCAGCCAGACGCCGCGCTTCCTCGCCTTCCCCAAGCTTCGCAATCTCGTCCAGGCGGCCAACGTCGTGCGGGCGGAATTATCCGGCGGCTCGCGCTAAGTCGGAGGCCCTTCCTGCTCACAATATAGCGTTCGTGGTGCTGGCCCCAGTCTTTCAGTGCCAGGTGGGGACCGGTTTTCCCTCGATGCGCGCTATGGCTTCGGCCGCAATGTACTTCACACGCAGATGCTGAATTCTCTCGAGGCTGGGAATGGCGGCGCGAGCCGGTGGCCCGATCTCTCCCAGCGCGTAGGCGATGTTGCGCATCACTTGCACTTCGCTTTCGCCTGCGTCCAGTCTCGCGGCCAGTGCGGGCACCGTCAGGGCGGCAGCGCCCTGAACTCGCCCGAGGGCCGTAGCCACGGTCATGCGAACCGTCGGTGCGGGGTTCTGAAGGGCGGCAAGTAGCGCGGGCAGAGCCCGAACGGCGCTGCCGGGCATTTCACGCAGCGCCAAGGCCGCGGCCTCGCGCAGCCCCTGGTCCGGATCGCTGAGCGCGTTCCCGAGAGCTCCGGCGGCCGAACCCGCCCCGTCACCGACTTCGGCAAGTGCTCGCGCCACGGCGGTTCGAACTTCGGGGGCGGCGTCAGCAAGCGCCGGGGAAATTTCGTTAACCGCAGGTGCAGCGTCTTTGCCGAAGGCGGCGATAGCGCGGAGACTGTCGGCCCTGGCTCCCCCAGTGGCTACGCGGAATTGCGCCAGATAGGCCGAAAGCGGCTGACCGCGGTAGAGAAGGGCGGGCCGAGTTTCGGTGCGATTTGGGCTTAGAGCGCTCCCCGGTGTGGCACTGCCAGGGCCCGGTTCCGGAGACAGTTCCCGCCCTTCCTGGCCGACTTCCGCCAGCACCACGTCATCGACTCCCAGGTTGTAGCCGCTGGAACGCGCGTCCTTGCCGACGCAGATGAACTTCAGGGAGTGCCGGCCGGGCGCCAGATCGAACCACCCCAGCCGATGGTCATTGGCGACGAAGATCTCCTGCTCGTAGTTGTGGTACGTCTCCGCCGGAGACGGCACTGCGTCGAGCGGCCCCCAGGTGATCGCGGTGGAACTCGTCGGCTTCCCGTCCAGGGTGATTTCATAATCGCCGTAATCGGGGGCGGCGGCGACCTGGGCCACGACTTCGTAACGGCCGCCCTTGGGCACCTCGATGGGAACCGTGAAGGCCGACCCAACTCCCTGAGACTTGAAGAATAGGAGGTCCTTCGACCAGAAGACTTCCTTCTGAACGGAAACCTCGCCCTTCTCGGTCTGAACATTGTCGACGGCACCCTCGACTTCGATCTGTTGTGCGTTGCCAAAGGGAAGACGCGCATCACCGTAAGGAACCTCCGGCAAGTCCTGATTAACGCCTTGCTGGTACCAGAAGGCGACACTCGAGAAATCATCGAAGCGCTCTTCAAAGCCGGAGCGCGCCGTGCCGTCGGGGTTGTAGGTCCAACCCGCGTGCTCAATTTCGAGACGCAGCGATTTCGTGAAGGGGACGACGTCGGGGACATGCCAGCGATAACCCGTCAGGCGTGCGCCCACCCCCTCACCCTCCGCCACGGGAATGCCGGTCCAGGCGCCGTCCGAAACGCGCAGACCCCAGGCGTCGTTGAAGTAATCCTCCGAGCCCGTACCTTCGATGCGCGGCGTCTTCTCGCCGTCGACGTAGAAAAGGTCGTCACCCTCGCCAAACCACCCGATCTGGGTCTGGATGATATTGAGAACCGATCCCACGTAGTGCCCCTTCCCGCGTACGTCCAGGATCGTGTAGTTCTTGCCGCGCCGGGGAGGATTCTCCTGACGGTAGTAGGCGTGAAAATAGGCGATGTCGGGCGGCAACGAATCACGCTTCTGCCAGTCGACGTGATAGTAGAGACTCGTCATGCGCCGCTTGCCTTCGTTGGTGAGTGTGATCCGGCACGATTTGCGGAACGGCATTGGCCAGTAACTGTTGCGCGCCCGCCCGAGCGAACTGTTGCGCACCATCAGGGAGTTAAGATTGCGCTCGTAGCCGTGGCCCACGCCGAAGAAGTCTCCCAGCGGCACGTCGACGCTAG
>JBEKUI010000220.1:0-14803 GCA_049515175.1 Terriglobia bacterium | reverse complement strand
CATCCGTGGGCCACACGTCGAGCGGCCTCATGCGCGGCAAGTGGAGCCCCAGCGATTTGCTGCTCGCAGCCCAAGGCAAATTGCATTTCACATCCCAACAAACCGCCATCATCCGCGCCGAGGCCGAGGCACGGACGAAAGTGCAGACCGCCCTCGCCAGAACGCCCTGAGCAGCTTGGAACTAGCCCCTGCCTCCCCCAAAGCCTTGTCTCAGGAAGAAGAAAGGAAGTTGGGCGCGGCGGGAGGCTGCCAGCTATAATTCGTCGCGAGTGGTCATGCCTGCCACACGCGACCTCGATTCACTGCGCGCCCTCCAGGGTGAAATCGAAGGCTTCATTCGTTCCCATCCGCATCCCACGCTGGTCGAGGACGAGAGCGAGCTCTTCGACCTTGCGGCGGCATCGTGGCGGCTGACGGTCGAGTTCGACAAGCTCCTCCTGGAAGTCTGGAATCCCGCACGTTCAATCGTCCGGCGGATCGAGGAAATCGCCTACCGCGACCGCGGCAAGCTGGGACTATACGCTCGCAAGCCGGGCGGACGGGTCACGACGACGCTCGAACATCGCGAGCTGCGCGTGGCGGACCGCTCCGCGCCGGCGTTGTCGCGTTTGGGTTACCGGCGCCAGTTGCTTGGCCTTCTCTCGCGCGAATATCCCGGCTGGAAGCTGGAGCGGGTGAGCACGCGCTCCGACCGCGAACACTCGTTTTCTGCCTGGTACACGCGCGGCGTGGCGCGGCGTGGGTCCACCGCCTGGGCGTTCCTGGGCCTTTCTCCCAGCGAGGCGCCCGCGGCCGCCGATGCGCTGCTCGCTTGCGGCCTCATCTGGCTCGACTGGCTGCGCGGCGAGGCGGAAAAGTATTCGGTCCGCGGACTGAAGCTGTTCGTCCCGCCGGAGTCCGTGGAACTGGTCGCGCACCGCGCCGCCTATCTCAACTCGCGCGCCTTGCAGCTCGAAGTTTTGGAGTGGAAGCCGGAAGACGCGAAGCCCGCGGCTGTGGACTTGAAGGATTACGGCAACGTCTCGACTCGCCTGGCGCCGTGCCGCCAGGCGGAGGCGCTCCTGGAGCGTCACGGCCCGCTCGTCCGCAAGCTCGTGGGGGAGCGCTGGGAGCAAGTTGATGTCGTCCCGGACGCCGATACGAACTCGCTCTCATTACGCGTCTGCGGCCTGGAGGTCGCTCGCATCGAGGGTTTGCTGGCGCCGCAAGTCAGCTATGGTGTGGAAGGGAATCGGCACAAGATGTCACCGGGGGGCGAATCCGAGTTCCGCAATTTTCTGGATCAAGTCCTCGACGTGAGGCGCGCGGCCAGCTCCGATCCAGGCCACGACCTCTACCGAATTCAGCCTGAGCGCTGGCTCGAATCCCTGCTGATCCACGACATCGCGAAAGTGGACCCTGCACTCTCGCCCGGATTCGTCTACCCGCAGGTCCCGGCGTTCACCGGCCAAGACCGCGGCGTCATCGACATCCTCGCCGTGACGCGGCGCGGGCGCCTCGCCGTCATCGAGCTGAAGCTCGAGGAAGATATCAACCTGCCCCTGCAAGGGCTGGACTACTGGCTGCGTGTGCGCTGGCTGCATGAGCGGAATCAGTTTCAGGAGTTTGGGTACTTTGCGGGAGTTCCCCTCTCCCCGGAGCCGCCGCTCCTTTACCTGCTCTCCCCCGCCTTTCGCTTTCATTCCTCGTCTGATCGCGTGATCCGCTATCTGCACCCTGCGATCGAAGTGGTGAAGGTGGGAGTGAATCAGCAGTGGCGCCACGGCGTCGAAGTGCTGTTCCGCCGGAGCCGTCGCGAGCCCCACCGGACCGGAAGGACGCTGTAAGGCCACGCTCGGAAGGGGCTCTTGCTTTTTGTTTTGCGGGCGGACGTAAATCTGGTATAGGATTTTTGCCTTGCAGCCCGGGAGTCATATAGGGTTCAGACGATGCGCATCAAGTTTTGGGGAGTCCGGGGTTCCACGCCTACTCCTCAAATCGATAACCTCCGTTACGGCGGCAATACACCCTGTGTAGAAATCCGGTCGGACGGCGGCAGCCTGCTCATCGTGGACTGCGGCAGCGGCCTGCGAATGCTCGGGAAAGCACTGGCCAGCGAGTTCGGCTCGAAGCCTATACGCGGCCACGTGCTGCTCAGCCATTACCATTGGGATCACATTCAAGGTTTGCCCTTTTTCGCTCCTCTCTACGAAAAGGCGAACCAGTTCCACTTCTATTCCTACCGCCTCCCCGGGGCCACGCTGGAAGAGGCTCTGGAAGGGCAGATGGACCATCCCTACTTTCCCGTCGAGATGAATGCCATGCACGCCGTGCGGACCTTTACCGAAATTCAACAGGGCCCCTTTCCCCTCGATGACTTCTCCATCCAGGCGCGGCAGGTCAGCCATCCGCAAGGCTGCCTCACTTTCCGTATCGAAAACAACGGCAAGTCCGTCCTTTACGCCACTGACAATGAACCCGGCGACGAGTCGAGCGACCACGCCATTCGGGAACTGGCGCGCGGTGCCGATGTGCTGATCTTCGATTCACAGTACTCCCCCGACCAGGTTCAAGGAGCGAAGAAGGGCTGGGGGCATAGTACCTGGGAGGAAGGCGTCCACATCTGCCAGGAAGCTGGAATCAAACAACTCATCCTCTTCCACCACGACCCCGACCGTAACGACGACGCCGTCGATGAACTGGAAGCCATCGCCCGCGCGCGCTTTGCAAATTCCCGCGCCGCCTACGAGGGCCTGGAGATTACGCTGTAGTCAGCCGCTCTTCGCCGAGACCTCTTCCTCATTTCCTCTCAACGCCTACCATCGAACTCGGGAGAGTCAGAAGAGGCGTTCCGAGTCAAGCAGCAGCGTCACCGGGCCGTCATTGACGAGCTCGACTTCCATCATGGTGCG
Organism: Terriglobia bacterium; assembly: GCA_049515175.1. Classification (GTDB taxonomy): domain Bacteria; phylum Acidobacteriota; class Terriglobia; order UBA7540; family UBA7540; genus JACQNR01. Next base: position 11,912 of record JBEKUI010000220.1, on the reverse strand, counting down.
GAACTCGCCCGTTTCGACGCGCACGCCGTGAGAGCGCAAAGCGGCCACGAAGGATTCGTACAGCACTCGCGCGGCCTCGGGCGGCGCGGCACGTTCGTAGCTGGGGCGGCGCCCCTTGCGGCAGTCACCGTAAAGGGTGAACTGCGAAATGCAGAGCACGGCGCCTGAGGTCTCGAGCAGCGAGCGGTTCATCTTGCCGGCGTCGTCGTCGAAGACGCGCAGGTGGACGATCTTCTCGGCCAGCCACTCGCCGGCTTCGTGGGAGTCCTCGCTCCCAATCCCCACCAGCACCAATAACCCACCGGCAATCCGGCCGACCAGTTGGCCTTCGATCCGGACCTCCGCCCGACTTACTCTTTGCACAACGGCACGCATCGGACCTCCACCCTCACCCCGATTCAGTACCAGAAACATCTATCAATTCCCAAAGCCGCGCGCAAGCCCCGGAGTTTCCGCGATTTGACTACGCGAATAAGCTAGCCGCCCCACCAAGACAATGCTAGCCGACCGTACTGTAGTTATCCAGAACGGTTAAACGCACGCGCCATAGCGCAATGGGCATGGAGGCCGAGCAACCTGTTGTAAACGAACGCCTTAAGGATTGTCGCAACGATCTCGCGTATCTCCAGTGTCCTAAATGATAATGATAGGCTACTTATATGGGTCAAGCACGATCTAGGCCCGCAGGGGGGCGTGTGCCCGGGGAAAGCAAGAATGCCGGGCACCGCCGACGAATCCAGGTTACTCCGCCACGGCGCGACGAGGCTCCGGGCGCGACCCCTGGAGAGTCGGCGCTCATGGCGCGGGTCCGCGAGCGTTGTCACGCCCACCTCGCCGAGGCCTGCCGGTACTCCTCGGTAGCTGCCGAGTTCCTGGCGGCGCTGGTGGCGAACGAATCGGGCGCCAATCCTCGTGCCCAGCGATTCGAGCCAGCGGTTTACGGCCACCTGGCGGCGATTGCCGCGGGCAGGGCGGGGAAATACGGTAGTCTCACCCTCCCCCGCCTCGACGCCGAGCTCGGCGAAATGCTCAACCCCAAGAGCGAAGCCTATCACGCCGCGCAATTGGATGCGGCCTTCGCGGCGACGCATGCAGGGGAAATCGCCGCCGCCCGAGACGAAGCCCTGCGCGAGCTCGCGACCTCCTGGGGCTACACGCAGATCATGGGCTATCACATGGTGGGGCGCGCGGGCACGGCGCGCGACCTCCTCGAGCCGCGCTTCCACTTTCACATTGCTCTCGAGCTCCTGGCGGAATTCACCCAGCGCTATCAGCTTGACGCACGGCGCGAGTTTGCCGAGCTCTTCCGCTGCTGGAACACCGGCCAGCCCTATGGCGAGACCACGGACCCCGCTTACGTCGAGAAGGGACTGCGGCGCATGGAAATCTATCGAGGGAGTGAGTCATTGATGCAGTGAATCACTGATTCAGTTTTTCAATGATTCGCTGACTCAGCCCAAGGACGCGACGATGCAGCGATATTTCCAGGAACTTTTTTCCGAATCCGGCGCGGCGAGTTTCAGCCGTGTGGGAACGTTCATGGCGCTCCTCTGCGCGTGCCTGTGGGTTTCGAAGATTGTCTGGAAGACGGGAGCGTTGCCGCCGCTCGAGAGCCTGACCTTTTTCATCGCCACGCTTTACGGTCTGGGCAAGGCCGGCGAAACGATCGCCAAAGTGATGGGGCCAAAGCCGTGAACCTGAACAATCTGAAACTGGAAACTGGAAACTCGAAACTGAAAACCGGGAAGGCGGCTCTCGTCTCTTGGTGGAGAGGCCTCTGGAACCGAATTTGCAGCCTGCATTTTCCAATTTCCAATTTCCAGTTTCCAGTTGTCAATTTCTTTTCCCGGTTTCCCTGGCAACTGCTGCTCGGCGGGGTGGTGCTGGTGATCGCGGGCCTGTGGCTCCTCGATCACGACGCCCGGCTGAAGCAGAGTTTGGAATTACAGCAGCAGCGCCGCGAGACCACCGCCGAAGTCGCGCAACTGCGCGCCCGCGCGGAAACGGCGATGAAGGAATTCCGCGCCAACGCGCAGGCCATTGAAAGCCTCGAAGCGCGCCGTCAGGCGCTGGAGCGCGACGCCGCGGGGCTGCGCCAGAAATTGAGTTCCCTCCGCAAGGAGGAAAACCTCCGGGTCCAGCAACTGGCCAGCCTCGCCCATGTGGGGACGCCGAGGCAAACTGCGCCAGGGCTGGACCCGGCGGATTTCGCGGCTCAGGGCTCGGACGTCGGGGGTCACAACTCGGATCATGAAGGAGAAACTGGAAATCGGAAATCGGAAACTGGTGATCCGGGTTTCCGCCTTCCAATTTCGAGTGTCGCGCAGGCGAATCCTGAATCTCCAACCCCCAGTCCCGAGCTCGCCGCCTGCCGCGAGCAATCCGCGGTTCAGGACGAGTTGATTTCGAACTGCGAGCAGCGCGCGGAGGTCACGCGCGCCGCGCTGGAGGCGGCGAAGCAGTCGGCGTTGGACCTCCAGCAGGCGCTGGGGGCGAAGGACGAGATCGCGGCCAAGCTCGACGCGCAGCATCGTGTCGAGCTCAAGGCCGCTCGCGGCAGCCGCCTGCGGAAGTTCGGGCGGGCGCTGCAATACGTGGGCGTGGGCGTAGTCATCGGCGTGGTGGTGGCGCGATGAATTGTATTGACGATTCCAGATCCTTAATAGGTGATTGCGCGAATTTTCGACCGATGGCCGTCGTTCCCCCTCACCCGTTCCGTCCGTCGGCTGACGGACGGACCACCCTCTCCCACAGGGAGAGGGCTGGGAAGGTAGGGGCGACCTGACGGGTTGCCCAGATCGGGCTGTAGCGCCGCTCTGTGAGCGGCGAGTTGTGGCGCCGTTCGGCAGAGCGGCACCTGCCGGGTTGAAGCCCGGCGCTACTGTAGCGGCGATGTCCTCATCGCCGCAATGGCCCGCCGGTGGGGACACCGGCGCACCAGCGACGGCGATTCTCGAATTTCGATTTTCCAGTTTCCAATTTCGACTGCGGAGCGGCAATGCCTGACAACTTCCAACAGATCGCGATGTGGTGGGGACCGGGAATCCTGCTGCTGATGGCCTTCGGCTATGGCGCGATGCGCCTGGCGCACGACTGGATCGAGAAGGCAATGGAAGTGAAGCGCCAGCAGACGGAAGGCGCTTTCCGCATCGTGCGCGACTACATCGAGCAGTTCCTCTCCGCGCAGCAATCGCAGGCGGAAGCGCTCTCGAGCCTCGCCGGCTCGGTCGAGCGCCGCGACTCGCACGAGAGTTTCGAGCACCAGGAAATGCTCATCGCCCTCAAGGCCATGCATCGCGACATCGCCGGGCTGCCGTGCCGGGGCGTGGCCGTCACGGAATGCGGCAGCGGAACGGGAGTAGGAAGTAGGAAGTAGGAAGTGGGGATTGGAAACTGGAAATTGGAAAATGGAAACTGGCTACAACAATTCGCACTTTCTACTTCCCAATTTCGATTTACGAGTTTCGAATTTCGATTTTCTAGTTTCCAGTTTCGACTTTCCAATTTCCATTTTCCAATTTCTAGTTTCCAGTTTCGATTTTCCAATTTCTAGTTTCCGTTTTTCCTCTGTGGAGGAGTGAACACGCAATGGCGAAAATTCAAAAAGAACTCATACGCGGAAAGATTCTCTACTACCTGGCGCTCGTTTATCCGCAGGCGGTGACGCTGCCGCTCCTGCAAGGCGAGCTCGATCTCTTCGGCTATCCCGTGCCCACCGACGAGCTGAAATTTCATGTGGCCTACTTGGAAGAGAAGGGAATGGTTTCGGTGGAAGAGCCGGGCAGCCTCCAACCGCGCCGCAAGGTGGCGCTGGTGAAGATCACCGCCCGGGGCATCGACTATCAAGACGGCCGCCTGCCCGCCGACGAGGGCGTTTATCTGGAGCCGGGGCGATGAAACAGGAGCCAGCAGTCAAAAGTCAGAAGCCCGTCCCGCCGGCCGACCTCGAACGGCTCGACCCGGAGCGCCTGCAGAAGATTGACGAGCTCCTCGTCGAGGGCGCGACTTTCGAGGACGTGGTCCGCACCGTGAACGGCGAGGCGGGCAAGTGGATCAACCAGCAGGCAGTCGAGAATTACTTCCACGCCAACCTCGAGCTGCAGAAGCGCCGCGTGCGCCGCATGGTCGAGAAGCTGGAAGCGCTGAAGAAATCCCTGGGCGATCCGGAGAGCGCCGAAGGCAAGCTCGCCGAAGCGGCGCTCTTCACCTGCCTCATGGGCCTGACGCGCAAGAGCACCTACATCGATCTGGAAGACCTCGAAACCCTGCGCTTGCGGCGCGACAAGCTCTCGCTCGAACGCACGATCATGGAATTGAAGGAAAAGGAAGCGCGCGAGCGGCGCCGCATGGTGCAGGCCCAGACCAGCTACGTCATCGTCAAGTGCGAGAAGGCGAAGTTCGAGCTGCGCAAGATGATGGACCTGCTCCGCAACCTGAAACGAGGCGACCAACTCGATGCGCAAACCATCGGAAGGATCCGAGAAATCTATGGCATCATCCGGCAACCCTACATCGAACCGGAAAACCCGGCCCCGACCGGCCAAGCCGGCAGTTAGCAGACAGCAGACGGCAGGTGGCACGTCGGAAGTTGTAGCGCCGCCTTCCAGGCGGCAGGAGCTCGCCGGCAAGATGCCGGCGCTACGGGAGTCGGCGGCTTCCTCATCCCCGGCCCCTCTCCCCGAGGGCAAGGGGAGACGACGTGTTGGTTCCAAACCTCTCCCCCAGGGAGAGGGTGCTCCGTCAGCGGACGGACGGGTGAGGGCAGAGACCGATCTCAAATCTCAAATCTCAAATTCCGGCGCGAATCCCGAACCCCGAACCCCGAGTCCCGCTCCCGCTGTAGGGGCGGTCTCTGACCGCCGGCCGGCGGTGGGGACACCGCCGCTACAGCGCGCCCTGAATCTCCTCCCCTACCAGCGCCGCTGGGTCGAAGACGATTCCACACTCAAGATCGCCGTCAAGGCCCGCCAGATCGGCTACTCCTTTGCCGCCACGCTGCGCGCCGTCTTCAAATGCCTGGAACGCAAGACCACCTGGATACGACGTTCTTCGAGGGCACGTCGCTCAAGCAGTTGGAAGTGCGCTTTCCGAACGGAAGCGTGATCTACGGCCTGCCCGCCAATCCCGACACGGCGCGCGGCTACTCCGGCCACGTCACCCTCGACGAGTTTGCCTTCCACGCCGATGCCGCGAAGATTTATGCCGCCCTCTTTCCCACCATCACCCGCGGCTACGGCCTGGAAGTCATCTCCACGCCCAATGGCACGCAGGGGAAGTTTTATGAGCTGGCGAGAGCCGCAGGTTTGACGGAAGAGCGGAAGTTGGAAATAGGAAGTGGGAAATCGGGAAGCCCCTACTCCCTACTTCCTACTTCCTACTCCCGTTCTTCCCTCATTTGGTCTCCCCACTACTGCGACATCTACGACGCCGTCCGCGACGGCCTGCAGATCGATATCAACCTGCTCCGCAGCGGCTGCGAAGACGCGAGCGCGTGGCAACAGGAGTTCTGCTGCCAGTTCGTCTCCACCGCCGAGAATTTCTTCCCGCCTGAACTCATCACCTCCTCCCTCAGCGCCGAGGCCACGACGGAATGCGACCTGCGCCGTCACCCTGCGTTCCTAACGGGACTTGGGTTGGCCTCGGCGCCCCGCGCTGGGGAAATAGGTGTCGGGGGTCAGGTGCTAGGTGTCGGGGAAGAACCAGAGACGTTTGCCCCTGAAACCCGACACCCGGCACCCGACACCTGCTTCTACCTTGGCATCGACATCGGCCGCCGCCACGACCGGACGGTGTTTTGGGTGGACGAAGTTGTGCGGCTGGAGCCACAGAAACTAGAAACTGGAAATTGGAAATTAGAAACTGGAAACTCGGAACGGCAGATGCGCCCGCGCTCAAGCGAGGCTCCATTTTCCAGTTTCCAATTTCCAGTTTCGAATTTCCAATTTCCAATTTCCACTTTCAGCCCTGCAATCTCAAATCTCAAATCTGAAATCTTAGATTTCAGTGTTGCCCGCCTGGTCCGCACGCTCGACAACGTTCCTTTCGCCGAGCAACTTCAGGCCGCGCGCGAACTGCTCTCGCTGCGCGCCGACGCAGGGGCGATTCACGAATCGCCCTTCCTCATCCGCCGCGCCTGCATCGACGCCACGGGCATCGGCGCGCCGCTGGCGGAGGCGCTCGAGCGCGAGTTCGGCCCGCGCGTCGAGCCCGTCGTCTTCACGGCGGCGGTGAAAGAGGACCTCGCTTTCCGCACTAAGCGGCGCATGGAAGCGCGCCTGACACTGCTGCCCGATACGCGTGAGATTCGCCGCGCCTTCAGCGCCGTGAAGAAATTCGTGACCCCCAGCGGCAACCTGCGCTTTGACGCCGCGCGCACCGAGGCGGGCCACGCCGATGAATTCTGGGCCAAAGCCCTGGCTGACCTCGCCGCCGATCCGCAGGCGCGCCAGATCGCCGCTCGCGCCGAGGACGCATTTTTGGTTGACGCCATGCCCATCGTCAGCCCGGTGGCGTTTCGAGAAGTGGATTCGAATTGGTCGGAATTGCTCATGTAGGGGCGGGGCTCAGCCCGCCCAAGAAGGGCGATGCAAGCATCGCCCCTACGGAGAAACAAACAATGAAACTCGGACCACTCAACATTTCCTGGACGCGCCAACCCTCACCCCTCACCCCTCTCCCTCTGGGAGAGGGTGCCTCGGGGCAGCCGGGGCGGGTGAGGGAGAGCCAACCGACCGGCTTGCCCGGCACGCCGATCTTCAGTGGCTTTCTGCGCGACTTCGGCGAATACAATCCGCAGCTCGAAGGTCTGACCGCCGTGCGCACCTACGAAAAGATGCGCCGCTCCGACGCGCAGGTCGCCGCGACTCTGCTCGCCTGTGAGCTGCCCATCCGCGCCGCGAATTGGGATCTGCACCCGGCGAGCGACGACCCCGAGGACCGCGCCATCGCGCGCTACGTCCGCGACAACCTCTTCGGCGGGCTGGAATACACGTCGCCTTCGGGAGTCAAGACCACGCAGTGCTGGGACGACGTGCTGCGCAACGCGCTGCTCATGCTCGCCTTCGGTGCCAGCGCCCACGAGGAAATCTACGCCGTCGACGGCGCCATGGTGCGCCTGGCGCGCCTCGCCCCGCGCCTGCCGCTGACCTTCTATCGCTGGATCGTGGACAGCGACGGCGAGACGCTGCTGGCGCTCAATCAGTACGGCTATCGCAACGCGGGCTTCGAGTCGGTCACCATTCCCGCCGACCGCCTCGCCGTCTTCACCTTCAACCAGGAGGGCGCGAACTTTTTCGGCCGCTCCATGCTCCGCCCCGCCTACATGCACTGGTACATCAAGCATCAGCTCTACCGCATCGACGCCATCGCCGGCGAGCGCAACGGCCTGGGCGTGCCCACCATCGAGCAGGGCCCGGGCAGCTCCAGGGAAGACCGCCAGGCGGCGGCGAAGTGGGTGCAGCAGCTCGCCGCGCACGAGAAGACGGGCGTCTCGCTGCCCGCCGGCTGGAAATTCTCCCTCAAGGGCGTGGAAGGCAACGTCCGCGACCTGTATAATTCCATACAACATCACAACATCGAAATATCCCGCACAGCCCTTGCCTTCTTTATGAATCTCGGCCTCGGCCCGCGCTCCGGCGGCAATCGCTCGCTGGGCGAGTCGCAGACCGATTTCTTCTTCCTCGCCGTGCAGGCCACCGCCGACCACCTGGCGCGCCAGCTCTCCTCCACCTGCGTCAAGCGCCTGGTGGACTACAACTGGGAGGGAGTGGAGCGCTACCCGACCGTCGCCGTCTCCAACCTGCGGGCGCGAAACGTCGCGGAGACCCTCGACGTCCTTACGCGCCTCGCGCAGAGCGGCATCGTCGCGCCTTATCCCGAACTCACGCAGTTCGTCACGCGCGAGCTGGGGCTGCCGCAAAGGCAGGATTCAGGAGTCAGGATTCAGGATTCAGGGGCCGCTCCGTCGGCCGGCGGACAGGAGTCGGAAGAGGAAGATGCCGGGCTGGGGGCTGGAGACTAGGGGCTGGGGACTTTTGCCTTTTGCCCTTTGCCTTTCGATTTGGATTGTGCAGGAGGATGGAATGCTCGCCACTCAAGTTGAAGCGACACCTCGATTCATTATCACGCTCAATGCCAGCGCGTCGCCGCAAGGCGCGATCCGAGTTCCCCTCGCCATCACCGGCAAGTGGGCGCGCGGCGCGGCGACGTTCGCCATCACGCGCGCGGACCTGGAATCGATCGTACACAACTTCCGCGAGCGGCAGAACGGCGAGATCAACGTCGATTACGACCACGCCAGCGAGATGCCGGAAGTGGCAGCGGGCGGGCCGGTGCCCAGCGCGGGGCGAATCGTGAGGCTCGATCCGCCGAAACAGATGAAGAACGGAAGTGGGAAGTTGGAAATAGGAAATGGGGAAAAGGAACCCGACTTCCTACTTCCTACTCCCGCTTTCTCCTGTACGGCTGGTACGAACCCACCTCCCGCGCGCGCCAGCTCTTGCAGAACCGCGAGTACCGTTTCATCTCGCCCGCCATCGAGTGGGGCGTCAAGAACAAGCGCACGGGTAAATCGCAGGGCACCACGCTCACTTCCGTGGCGCTTACCAACCGGCCCTTCCTGGAAGAACTGCCGCAGATTCGGCTGTCGGATCCGGGATTCCAGCCGGTGAACGAAGACGAAAATCGAAATTGGAAACTGGAAAACGGAAATTCGAAACTGGACACTCGAAACCCGAAACCAGCTCTGGGGCGCGGCCCTGTTACTCACCCGGATGGATCCACGCGCCGAGATTCCAATTTCCATCTTCCAGTTTCCAATTACCAATTTCCGGTTTCCACCCAAGGAGGTTCCATGAAGCACGTCAATCTCTCCGTCGTGGACGGACAAATCCACATCACGCACGAGGATTTGCAGGACGAGTTCTATTTCGAGCCAGACGACCTCGCGAGTGTAGGGGCGCTTCGCGAAGCGCCCCTACGGCTGGCAAACGGTGCCGAAACGTTTTCCGAATCCGCCATGGTCACCTTCGCGCAGGCGCGCACGCTGCTGTCGGAGGCCGAGGCGCGCGACAAGTTCATTCCCGCCGCGGAGGTGTTTCGGGCGGCGGCCGAGCAGGAACTCGACGACGCGGTGCGCGCGGGCAAGATCCTGCCTCGGCAGCGTGACGACTGGCGCAAGATCGCGCTCTCGGACCTCCCCACCTTCCGCAAACTGATGGGCGCGCAAAAGGGGGTCGTGCCGCTCGCGCCGGTCGGTCTCGCGGGCACGCCGCCCTCGGACGTCCAGGAGCAGGTCAAATTCCTGGCCGAGCAGCGCATGCGCGAGCGCCACACGACTTTCGGCCAGGCGCTCTCGGACATCGGCCGCGAGCAGCCCGACCTGGTGCAACAGTACCGACGGGCTGTCAGCAGCAACGAGTAAAGCCGGGACTCGCGACTCGGGACTCGGGAAGAATTTCGCGATTGAGTGATTGTGTGATTTAGCGATTGTCCGGGACAAGACAAATCACCAAATCACTAAATCGCCAGATCACTCAATTCAGGAGGAAAGAATGCCAGGAGCAACTTACGTTCTCGATAAAACCTACAAGGAAACCGACGCGGCCGGCGTGGGCCGTTTTCGCGCCGTGACTTTCGGGACCAACGACGGCGAGTGCAAGCTGCCCGCCGCCGCCAACGACGCCTGCGCCGGGATCACGCAGGAAGCGCAGTCGAAGCAGAACGAAAACGTCGCGGTGCGCGTGCTGGGCATCTCGCGCGCTTACGCCAACGGCGCCATCACCAAGGGCGACTGGGTGGAGATCGCCGGCACGGCGGGCGATTTGAAGAAGGGTGTGCTGACCGCCGGCACTTACACGGTCCACAACGTCGTGGGCCAGGCACTCACCTCCGCGGCGAGCGGCGAGATCTTCTTCGTCCTGCTCACCCCCGGCCCGTGCGTGCAGGCAGCGTCCTAAAGACAGTTGTCAGTGGTCAGTCGTCAGTAATTGCGTTTCACTGACAACTGATAACTGATGACTGAGAACTGCACTTCCGCGGGTTGGTCCCGGAGGTCAGCAAGCCGGGATACATCAACCCGCTGGCCGGTGAGCGGCCGGCTGACCGGTCTCCGCGTAACGGGTGCCGGGTAGCAGGTGTCAGGAGATCCCCGCGTGCGCGGGGATGACAGTCATTCCCGCGAAAGCGGGAATCTACCCGACACCCGAAACCTGAAACCTTCTTTTCCCGCGCGCGGAGCGCTCACGGCCCGGCGGTATATAGGCGTAGGGGCGGTTCGTGAACCGCCCAGGGCGCATCGCGATGCGCCCCTACGTCAACAGGAGATGTAACCATGCCAGATATTTCAATGCTCCATATTGACCAGGCTCTGACGGAAGTGTCCGTCGCGTACCGCAACGCGCAGTACGTGGCGGACAGCGTTTTCCCCGTCGTCCCGGTCAGCAAGCAGTCGAACAAGTACTTCATCTACTCCAAGGACAACTTCCGCACCCTCGACGACGCGCGTCGCCCCGGAGCGCGGGCCAACGAGATCGAGTGGACCCTCTCCACCGACACCTACTACTGCGAAGGCCACGCGCTCGCCCAGGCCATCCCTGATGAGCTGCGCGCCAACGCCGACCAGGCCATCGACGTGGACGTGGACACCACCGAAGTGCTCACCGACCTCGTCTACTTGCAGCGCGAGATCCTGGTCGCCTCCAAGGCCACGGACCCGAGCGTCATCACGCAGTCGGCCACGCTCTCCGGCACCAGCCAGTGGTCTGATTACACAAATTCCGATCCCATCCAGGCCATCGAGAATCAGAAGCCGACGATCCTCAAGCAGGTCGGACAGCTGCCGAACTCGATCCTGGTCAGCTACCCGGTCTTCCTGGCCCTGCGCAACCACCCCAAGATCATCGACCGCTTCAAGTACGCGCAGGTCGGCGTCGTGCAACCCGACCACCTGAAGGCAGTGTTCAACGTCGACAACTTCTATATCGGCTCGGCGATCAAGAACCTGGCCAAGGAAGGCGCCTCAGATAACCTCGATTACATCTGGGGCAAGAACGCGCTGCTCTTCTACCGGCCGCCCGTGGCGGGACGGCGCACCGTGTCGCTGGGCTACCAGTTCACGCTGGCCTTCGGCGCGAATAACGGCGGCTTCTTCGTCAAGCGCTATCGCGACGAGGCGCGCACCGCCGACGTCGTCGAAGTGCAGCTCTACTTCGACGCCAAGGTCGTCGCCGCCAACGCCGCGTACCTGTGGCTGAGCGCAGTGGCGTAAACAAATCGGGTGATCGGTTGATCGGGTCATCGGGCGATTGTTCGGAACACCTGATGGCTCGATCGCCCGATCCGTGGTTCACAGGAGTCCGTTATGAGTTTTACGACTATTGACGCCGTTGCCGCGCATTATCCGGGATTCCAGCGCGGCGTGGCCAACCAGAGTCCGACCGACGCGCAGATCCAGGTCTGGATCGAAGGCCAGAGCGCGCGGATCGCCGGAATCTGCGCGGCGCGCGGGTATGCGCTCGAAGACTTGTCGAGCTCGAATCCGCAGGCTTACGCGCTTCTCGCGCTCGCGAATGAAGTTGGGGCAGCAGCCGACCTGGGCGAGGCGCTCTTCTCCCTCCTCGGTCCTGACGCCTCGCCCGCCGGCTGGGCCAATCCCAACTCCCTGCGGCGCTCGTTCGAGAACCTGCTCGCCGAGCTCACGCGCGGCGCCTACGACAAGCTCTTCGTCCCCACCGCGCGCACCGAGGATGTCAATCCCGCGTTCGGCGGCGTGGCAGGCCAGGAAGACGATTTGGAGGAGGACGGCGCCCCGGCGTTCCGCAATCACGAGGATTTCTGACGTAGGGGCGGGTCTAAGACCCGCCCCAACTGTAGCGGCGGACTCTGACCGCCGGTCGACGGTGAGGACACCGCCG